>JBKJSB010000160.1:0-8441 GCA_046593015.1 Allobosea sp. | reverse complement strand
GCATCCTTGAGGCTCAGGCCCTTATAGGCGACGAGCGACGCGATCTCATGGCCGACGCAGTAGCGCATGAAATACTCGCCCTTGCCGGTGCCCGAGACCGCGCAGCGGCCGTTGCGGGCATAGGTCCCGGCTCCGATGATGGGGCTATCGCCGACGCGGCCGACCGGCTTGTTGGTATAACCGCCGGTCGAGGTCGCCGCCGCCAGATGCCCCTGTGCGTCGCAGGCTACGGCCCCGACCGTGCCGTGCTTTTCCGCCTCAGAAGCGTCCGAGGCCGTGCCGACCAGTTCCCTGATCTTCATCGAGGACAGGTTTTTCCGCCTGCGCTCGGTCGAGAAGAACGCGTTCTCGACCATGTCGAGCCCTTCATGCTCGGCAAAGACGTCTCCCGCCGCCCCCGCCAGCAGCAGCGGGTCGCCGCGCTGCATCAGGTGCTTGGCGGCGCTGACCGGATTGCGGATGCGCCTGACGCCGGCGAGCGCGCCGGCGGCCAGCGTCGCGCCGTCCATGATCGAGGCGTCGAGCTCATGCTCGCCATCGGCATTGAAGGCCGCGCCATGGCCGGCGTTGAAATGGGGCGAATCCTCCATGACGCGCACGGCGGCTTCCACCGCATCGACGGCATTGCCGCCCGTGCTCAGGACGGCCCAGCCGGCGCGCAGGGAGGCGGCGAGATGGGCCTTCGCCTCGGTCCATTCGGCCTCGGTCATCTCGGATTTCGGCAAGGTGCCGCAGCCGCCATGGATGGCAAGCGCGATGGGCATGATGCGTTTAAACCTCTGCGCGAAATCCTTCTCCCCTCGGGGGAGAAGGTGGGCCGGCGAAGCCGGGTCGGATGAGGGAAGACCGGGTGAGCGGCAGCGAGATGAGGGCGGTGCGTCGGCACGGCCCTCATTCGTCAGCGCTTCGCGCTGCCACCTTCTCCCCCGAGGGGAGAAGGAAGAAGCCTCACTTCTTCGCGGGCTTGATGTCCATTGCCAGCGTGTCCTCGTCGACGCGGGGCGCGATCGTGACCTTGTCCTTCTGCATCGCCCAGGCCGAGCCGACGGCGACGATCGGCAGGCGCGGACGGTCCTTGGCGACGATGGCGTTGGCCTGGGAGAGCAGGTCGTTGCGCTTGGCCTCGTCGAGCTCGACGGCGGCGTCCTCGATCAGCTTGTCCAGCGCCTCGTTCTTGTAGCCGAGGACATTGAAGGCGCCGAGCTTCTTGGCCGGGTCGTTGGAATGGACCACCGAGGAGAGCGTATAGTTCGCCTCGCCGGTCAGGGTGCCCCAGCCCGACATGTTCATCGAGAATTCGCCGCGCGTGCGGGCCGGGAAGAACACCGCCGCCGGTTGGGCGTTGGCCTGCGCGTCGATGCCGATGCGCGCCAGCATCTGCGCGATCGAGGTTCCGACCTGGCGGTCGCCCGGCAGGCGGTCGCTGGTGAAGGAGAACACGACCTTGAAGCCGTTGGGATAGCCGGCCTCCTCCATCAGCTTCTTTGCTTTGGCGAGGTCGGGCTTGAGCGCAGGCAGGCTTTTGTTGAAGCCGGCGATGCTGGAGGTGACGAGCTGGTTGACCGGCGCCCCGAGGCCCTCCATCGCGATCTCGACCAGTGCCGGCCGGTCGATGGCGAGGTCGATCGCCTCGCGGACCCGGGTATCCTGCAGCGGGTTCTTCGGCAGGGGCGAGCCGTCCTTGGCGCTGACCTGGGGCGGCTTGTCGCGCAGGTCGAGCTCCATGTTGAAGACGTAGACCGTGTCGATGGTCGCCACGGTGAGCTTGGGATCGCGCTTCAGCGTGGCGACGTCGCTGGACGGCACGCGCGTGATCAGATCGACCTGGCCGGCCTTGAGCTGGGCGACGCGCGCGGCGTCATTGGGCAGCTCCTTGCGGGTCACGCGGGCCCAGGGCTCCTTGGGGCCCCAATAGCCGTCGAACCGGTCGATCACCATCTGGTCCTTGGGCGTCCAGGAGACATATTTGTAGGGGCCGGTGCCGATCGCCGCCTTGCCGGAGTTGAAGGCCTCGTTGGCGTTTTCCTTGGTCAGGCCGGCGGCGGCCTTCGACGAGACGATGAACAGCCGGATGAAGTCGTTGGGCAGGTTCGGGGCCGGACCGTCGGTGATGATGTGGACGGTGAGCGGATCGACGATCCTGACCTCCTTGACGCGGCGGACATAGATCGTCGTCGGGTTGGGGCCGGCGACGACCGGGATGCGCTCGATCGAGAACTTGACGTCCTGCGCGGTGAAGTCGGAGCCGTCATGGAACTTGACGCCCGAGCGCAGCTTGAACTCCCAGACGTCGGGCTGGATCGCCTTCCAGCTCGTCGCCAGGCGCGGCTCGATCTGCAGCTTGTCGCCCGACCAGGTCAGCGTGTCGAAGACATGCTTCAGCGCCTCGGCATGGGTGCCGGTCGCGGTGAAATGAGGGTCGATCGAATCGGGGCCGGCGCGGACGCCGATGGTCAGGTTTTGGGCGAGAGCCGCGCCGGAGACGCCGGCGCAGAGCAGCGCGGCGAAGGCCGCGAGGCCCAGGGTGCGAATGGTGGTCATGATACAGTCCCCTCTTGTTCGAGATCGTTTGGCCAGGTCGGCGAGGCAATGACGAGTTTGTCCATCAGTTCGCAGAGCTGCCGCTGCTCTGCATCAGTCAGGCCAGCCAGCATGGCGGTCTGCTGCTGCACCATCAGCGGCATGGTCTCCTCGAAGATGGCGCGGCCGGCGCTTGTCAGCCGCAGCACATAGCTGCGCAGGTCGTCGCGGTCGGTCTCGCGCTTGAGCAGGCGGCGCTGGAGCAACTTCTGGATGGCGCGCGACAGCGTGTTCTTGGGCAGGCCGGAAGACGAGACGATGTTCTTGGCGGCGACGCCTTCCTTGAGGCCGACCGCGTAGAGCGCGACGAATTCCGGCCGAACCAGCCCGTAACGCGTCTCGATCCAGCGATAGACCGGGTCGTTGAAGCGGAAGGCGACGAAGTTGAGCCGGAAGGACAGCCAGCAGGGATTGTCCCAGAGCTTGGTGATGGTCAGCGGATCGAGATCGCGGAGCGCCGCCTCGCGCTCATGGTCGAGACGCGACAAGGCGGTGGGAGCGCGGCGCATGATCACCCTCGTTAGTTCCAGATGGAACTTGACGCTGTCGGTCGCCAGAGTCAAGGATAGCAACATAGAGCATTCTACTATTTGAAACAGCCTGTTGCCGCGGCCAGCCTTGCCCGTCGCCTGCGCTGGGTTAGCAAGGATCACGCCGTGCGCGTCGCGCAGATGAACTGGATGCAGATCGAGGCGCAGGCCGCCCGCGACGACCGCTGCGTACTGCCGCTCGGCTCGGTCGAGCAGCATGCCTATCTGAGCCTCGCGACCGACCAGATCCTGTCCGACAGGATGGCCAACGAGGCCGCTGAACCGCTCGGGCTGCCGGTCTTTCCCGTGCTGGCTTATGGAATGACGCCGGGCTTCCGCTCCTATCCCGGCACGATCTCGCTGCGGATGAGCACCTATATCGCGCTGCTTGAGGACCTGCTGGAGGGCTTCTATCGCTCCGGGTTCCGACGCATCGTGCTGCTCAACGGCCATGGCGGCAATTCGCCGGCGATGAACTTCGCGACCGAATGGATGGGCGTGCACGGCGACACATCCGTCAAGATGCACAACTGGTGGGCGGGACCGCGCTTCCAGGCGGCGGTCAAGGCGGTCGATCCGGCCGCATCGCACGCCTCGTGGATGGAGAATTTCCCGTGGACGCGGCTCGACGGCGTGACCATGCCAGAGGGCGCCAAGCCGCCCTTCAACGCCGCGCTCTACCAGGCCGCCAACCCCGACAGGAAGCGCGAGATCCTCGGCGACGGCAATTTCCTGGGCCGCTACGAGCGCTCCGACAACGAGATGCTGAGCCTTTGGGAGATCGGCGTGGAGGAAACGCGGGCTGTGATGGCCGAGGACTGGCCGTGAGTGGGCGCCCGCTCCAGTTCGCGAGGGTCGGCGCGACGCGCCCTCTCCCCCCTCGTGGGGGAGAGTTGGAGAGGGGGGGCGAACGACCGGGCGAACAGCAGGCCGGACGAAGGCCAAATCAAAAGTCTTTCGCCTGCGATTGCCAAGTCGAACCCCGTCGTTCGCGCCCCACCCCCAACCCTTCCCCACAAGGGGGAGGGGAGTTCGCCCAGCGCCTCCCATGCTAGGCCACGTCATCGAGCGCGTGGCGCAGGCGCTGCTCGTCATGCTGGTCATGTCCGCGCTGGTCTTCACCGGCGTGTATGCGATCGGCAACCCGATCGACGTGCTGATCGGCCCCGACGTCTCGCAGCAGATGCGGCTCGACACCATCGCCCAATATGGTCTCGACCGGCCGCTTCACGAGCAGTATTTCACCTTCCTGTCCCGCGTGCTGCAGGGCGATTTCGGCCGCTCCTTCGTGTTCGGCCTGCCGGTCCTGGACCTGATCCTGTCGCGGCTGCCGGCCACGCTGGAGCTGACGCTGATGGCTGTCTGCGGGGCTGCGCTGATCGGCGTGCCGGCCGGCATCTATGCCGGCTACCAGCCTGACGGCGTTCCCGCCAAGATCATCATGGCGGTCTCGATCCTCGGCTTTTCGGTGCCGACCTTCTGGATCGGCCTCGTGCTGATCATGACCTTCGCGGTCGAACTGCAATGGCTGCCGGCGGGCGGGCGAGGCGAGACGGCTGCGCTGTTTGGCGTGCAATGGAGTTTCCTCACCGCCAATGGCTTGTCGCATCTGCTGCTGCCGGCGCTGAACCTTGCCTTCTTCAAGCTTGCTCTGCTGACGCGGCTGGCGCGGGCCGGCACGCGCGAGGTGATGCTGACCGACACGGTGAAATTCGCCCGCGCGGCCGGCCTCTCGGAATGGACCGTGCTGCGCCGCCATGTGCTGCGGCTGATCGCGATCCCCATCGTCACCGTATTCGGGCTCGAATTCGCCTCGACCCTGGCCTTCGCCGTCGTCACCGAGACGATCTTCTCCTGGCCCGGCATCGGCAAGCTGATCATCGATTCGATCCAGTCGCTCGACCGACCGGTGATGGTCGCCTATCTGATGCTGGTCGCCTTCGTCTTCATCACGATCAACTTTCTCGTCGATCTGACCTATCTGGCGCTCGATCCGCGCCTGCGGAAGGCGCGCGCGTGATGAAGCCCGCCTCACCGCTCGCACGCTTCTGGGCCGAATTCCGCGAGAGCAAGGTCGCGTTCGCCGCGCTTGGCGTCGTCGTCGCGCTGGTCACCGTCGCTCTGCTTGCCCCCCTGATCGCGCCGCAGAACCCCTATGCGCTGGCCGACCTCGTACTGATGGATGCGCGACGGCCGCCCGGCCATGTCGGCTCGGGCGGCTTCACCCATATCCTCGGCACGGACGCGCAAGGGCGCGACCTGTTCTCGGCCATCCTCTACGGCCTGCGCATCTCGCTGCAGATGGGGCTGATCGCCGGCTTCATCGCCTTCGTCGTCGGCGTCTCGCTGGGGCTGGGTGCGGCCTATGTCGGCGGACGGCGCGAGGCCTTCATCATGCGTGTCATCGACCTGCAGCTCGCTTTCCCGGCGATCCTGCTGGCGCTGGTGCTCTCGGCCCTGCTCGGACAGGGCAAGGCGCAGCTCATCACGGCGCTGGTGGCCGCCCAATACGCCTATTTCGCCCGCACCGCCCATGGCGCGGCCGCCGCCGAGCGCGGCAAGGACTATGTCGAGGCGGCGCTGTCCACGCCTTTGCCCGGCTGGAAGGTGGTGTTCCGCCACATCCTGCCGAACTGCCTGCCGCCGCTGATCGTGGTCGCGACCGTGCAGGTCGCCAACGCCATTGCGCTGGAGGCGACGCTGTCGTTCCTGGGCGTCGGCCTGCCGGTGACCGAGCCCTCGCTGGGCGCGCTGATCGCCAACGGCTTTCAGTACATGCTGTCGGGACGCTACTGGATCTCGATCTATCCCGGCATCGCGCTGATCGTGCTGATCGTCGCGATCAACCTCGTCGGCGACCAGATCCGCGATCAGGTCAATCCGAGGCTGAAGCGATGAGGGGGTTCGGATTCCTCACGATACAAGCTCCGTCGTCCCGGGCGGAGCGAAGCGTAGACCCGGCACCCATTCCGGAACAGTTCAGGAATGGGCCCCGGGTCTCCCTTCGGTCGCCCGGGACGACAATCGCAAGGCTGGGAGGGGCATCGCCATGACCGCCCCTCTCCTCGAAGTCACCGACCTCGCCACCCATTTCCACACCCGCGCCGGTGTGGTGAAAGCCGTCGACGGCGTCTCATTCTCGCTTCGCAAGGGCGAGGTGATGGGGCTCGTCGGCGAATCCGGCTCCGGGAAAAGCGTCACCGGCTTCTCGCTGCTGGGGCTGATCGACCCGCCCGGCCGCATCGCGTCGGGGTCGGTCAGGCTCGACGGGCAGGAACTCGTCGGCATGGCGCCCTCGCGCCTGCGCCGGCTCAGGGGCAAGCGCATGGCCATGGTCTTTCAGGACCCGGCGACGACGCTGAACCCGGTCATCACCATCGGCGCGCAGATGAAGATGGCGCTGGAGGCTCATGGCGTCTCGGGCGAACAGCGCACGCGCGAGCGCAGCGTGCAGGTGCTGACCCGCGTCGGCATTCCCGATGCGAGCCGCCGGCTCGAGGCCTATCCGCATGAGTTCTCCGGTGGCATGCGCCAGCGCGTCGCGATAGCGATCGCGCTGTTGCACGACCCCGAACTGCTGATCGCCGACGAGCCGACGACCGCGCTCGACGTCTCGATCCAGGCGCAGATCCTCGCCGAGATGAAGTCGCTCGTCGCCGAACTCGGCATGGCGCTGATCTGGATCAGCCATGATCTGGCCACCGTCTCCTCGCTCGCCGATCGGATTGCGGTGATGTATGCCGGCCGCATCGTCGAGGCGGGACCGACGGCGGCCGTGCTGCGCAACCCGCGCCATCACTACACGCAAGGTCTGCTCGACTCGCTGCCGGCCCGCGCCGAGCCCGGACGCGACCTCGTCCAGATTCCCGGCACAACGCCCTCGCTGCTTTCGCTGCCGCCGGGCTGCGCCTTCGCGCCGCGCTGCCCGCGCGCGGATGCGGTTTGCGGGGTGATGCCGGAGCTCGAGACGACGGGCGCGCGGCAGCACCGCTGCTGGCATCCGCTCGGGCTGGAGGTGGCGGCATGAGCGACGCCTTCCTCGACATCCGCAACGTCTCGCGCCGGTTCGCCCCGCGCATCGGCTTCGGCCAGAAGATCGCGAGCAGGCTCGGCCAGCCGGTCGATGCGCGCATCACGCACGCGGTCGACGGCGTTTCGCTGACGATCGCCAAGGGCGAGGCGCTCGGGCTCGTCGGCGAATCCGGCTGCGGCAAGTCCACGCTCGGTCGCGTCGTCGCGGGCATTTTGGCCCCGAGCGAAGGCACGACGGCGGTCGCGGGCGAGCCGGTGATGGCCCATGGCCACAAGACCACGACGCGCGTGCAGATGATCTTCCAGGACCCGTTCGCCTCGCTCGATCCGCGCATGCAGGTCGGCGATACGATCGCGGAGGGGCCGCTGGCGCACAAGCTGACGACGAAGGCGCAAGCGCGCGACTATGTCGGGCGTTGGCTGACGACGGTCGGGCTCGATCCCGCGTTTGCAGCGCGCTATCCGCACCAGTTCTCGGGCGGGCAGCGCCAGCGCATCGCGATCGCACGCGCCTTGGCGATGCAGCCCGACATGCTGGTCTGCGACGAGCCGGTCGCCTCGCTCGACGTCTCGATCCAGGCGCAGATCATCAACCTGTTTCTGAAGCTCAGGCGCGAGCTTGGCCTGACCATGCTGTTCATCAGCCATGATCTCGGCGTGGTGCGCCATCTCTGCGACCGTGTCGCGATCATGTATCTCGGCCGGATCGTCGAACTTGGCGAGACGCAAGCGGTCTACGGCAAGCCGCAGCATCCCTACACGCAGGCGCTGCTCGATTCCGTGCCGAAGCTCGTGCTGGCGGACGGGGTGACGACGTCGTTCAAGCCGATCGCGGGCGAGCTGCCCTCGCCGCTCTCGCCGCCCACGGGGTGCCATTTCCATTTGCGCTGCCCGCTGGTGCAGGAGCGCTGTCGGCAGGATCGGCCGGCGCTGCGCGAGGTTGCGGAAGGGCGGCTGTCGGCCTGCCATTTCGCGCCGTTGTAAGGAGTCTCTCATCCATCTGCGCCGTCATCCTGGACGACCGAAGGTCGACCGGGATCCATCGTAAGGCACAACGGCGCCCTACGATGGATCCCGGAGCTGCGCCGCTTCGCGGCTTGTCCAGGATGACGACGTTGTTCTCGAGTTAAACTGGCCTCACAGCCCGAGCCGCTGCCCGCTCACCGGATCGAAGACATGCACCCGGTCGGGATCGACCGAGATCCAGAGCCGGCCTGCCTGAGCCGCGATGGTGTCGGTCGCCGCCTGCATGATGAAGGGCAGGCCAGCGAGCTGGCCATGAAAGAGCTGCGTCGCGCC
>JBKJSB010000351.1:0-3035 GCA_046593015.1 Allobosea sp. | reverse complement strand
TCGACGACGATCTGGCGCTCGCCGATCGCGGTCAGGTCGACCACGGCGCGAAGCGAGCGCCCGACCAGCCGCTGGATCTCCTGCGTGCGGCCCGAAGGCTTGCCCGACGTCACCTCGCGGCGGTTGCGCTCATGGGTGGCGCGCGGCAGCATCGCATATTCGGCCGTGACCCAGCCCTTGCCGGTGCCGCGCAGCCAGGGCGGCCCCTTTTCCTCGACGCTCGCGGCGCAGAGCACCTTCGTCTCCCCGAAGGAGACCATGCAGGAGCCCTCGGCGTAACGCACGACGCCGCGTTCGAGCGTGACCTTGCGCATCTCGTCGGCAGCGCGTTTGGAGGGTCGCATGAGGTGATCCTGATTGTTTTTGAGTTGGCGGCTTGTAGGCGGTCGGGGGCGACGGAGCAAGGCAAGGCTCTTCCCCCACGAGGGCAAGAGAAGGCGCAAAGCCGCATCGCGTTTTCGCTTGATCCCCCCGGTCCCCGGACGGACAATGCGCGATGTCCGATACGGTCTTCAGCCTGGCATGAGCGCCCATACCCCGATACGTCCGGAATCGCCTGGCGGCCTGATCGAGACCGATCAGCGCTCGCGCGAGATCTTCCGCCAGATCATCGACGGCTATCTCGCCACGGGCGAGCCGGTCGGCTCTCGCAACATCGCGCGCCTGCTGCCGATGTCGCTCTCGCCAGCCACCGTGCGCAACGTCATGACCGACCTGGAACTGGCCGGGCTGATCTATGCGCCGCACACCTCGGCGGGCCGCCTGCCGACGGAACGGGGCCTTCGCTTCTTCGTCGATGCGATGATGGAGGTCGGCAACCTCACCTCCGACGAGCGCACCCGCATCGAGGCGCAGATGAAGGCCGCCGCGACCGGACGCACGCTCGACGGCACGCTGACCGAAGCCTCGGCGCTGCTGTCGGGCCTCTCGCGCGGGGCCGGCGTCGTCGTCACCACCAAGGCGAATGCGCGGCTCAAGCATATTGAGTTCGTCAGGCTCGATCCGGCTCGCGCGCTCGTCGTTCTCGTCGCCGATGACGGCACGGTCGAGAACCGCTTGCTGGCGCTGCCGCCCGGCCTGCCGGCATCGGCGCTGACGGAGGCCGGCAATTTCCTCAACGCCCGGATCATGGGCAAGACGCTGGGCGATCTGCGCCGCGAGATCGACGAGCATCGTGCGCAGATGGAAGGCGAACTCGATGTGCTGACTGCCCGCCTCGTCGAGAGCGGCATCGCCACCTCCTCGGGGCCCTCGACCGACCGGCATTTGATCGTGCGCGGCCAGGCCAACCTGCTGGAGGACTTGCGGGCGCAGGAGGATCTGGAGCGCATCCGGCTGCTGTTCGGCGATCTCGAGACCCAGACCGACGTGATCGATCTGCTCTCGCGGGCCGAGGCCGGCGACGGCGTGCGCATCTTCATCGGCTCGGAGAACAAGCTGTTCTCGATGTCGGGCTCCTCGATGGTCGCCGCGCCCTTCCGCGACGCCGAGCAACGCATCGTCGGCGTCGTCGGCATCATCGGGCCGACGCGGCTGAATTACGCCCGCATCGTGCCGATGGTCGACTACACAGCGAAGGTGGTCGGGCGGCTGCTGGATGGCGGGCGCTGAGGCTGGCCGCGGCGCCGATCCGTGCTATATACCATTGATACGTATCGATGCGGAGCGCGCCATGACCACAGCCAGACGCAAGGCGGGCAAGGCGACCGCCGTCACGCCCGACAAGGCGAAGATCTTCTGGACCGGGCGTTCACAGGCGGTCCGGTTGCCAAAGGAGTTCCGGTTTGAAGGCGATGCCGTTCGTATCAAGCGCGAGGGTCGGCGCGTGGTGCTGGAGCCGATCGAGAGCGACTGGGCCTGGCTCGATGGCATTACTGGGGATTTCGATCCGGATTTCGAAGCTGCGATCAACGAGGAGGTGCCGCAGCAGGAGCGGCCGGGACTCGACGATTTTTTCAAATGATCTATCTGCTCGACACCAATGCCCTAACTGCATTGATGCGCGGACATCCGGTCCTGAGGCCGAAAGCCCTTCGGATGAAAACGGAAAACATCGTCGTTTCGAGCATTGTGAAGCATGAATACTACTATGGCGCATTTTACGGCACGCGCACGCAGGACACGCTGGAGCGGCTCGACGAACTGCGACTGCGATGTCTCGATTTCACCGACGCCGACGCCCGCCGCGCCGGAGAGGTCCGCGCCGCCCTGCGTGCGCAGCACACCGATCGGCCCCTATGACGTGCTGATCGCAGGTCAGGCTTTGGCGCGCGGGCTGATCCTCGTCACCAACAATGTCGCGGAATTCTCGCGCGTCGAGGGGCTCGCCGTCGAGGACTGGCAGCGCTGATCGGGCGAAGCGGTTGGCATCGTGCGCGCATCGGGCTAACGGTGCCGGCAAAGCGCAACCTCGCGAGACCGCCATGACCGACACTTTGCCCGACCGTCTCTCCTCAAATCCCAACAGCCCGTTCTACGATGAGGAACTGCTGTCCCGCGATGTCGGCATCCGTTTCAAGGGCGTCGAGAAGAACAATGTCGAGGAATATTGCGTCAGTGAAGGATGGGTCCGCGTCACCGCCGGATCATCGAAGGACCGCTTCGGCAATCCGCTCACAATCAAGCTGACGGGGCAGGTCGAGCCTTATTTCCGCGAAGCGAAATAATCGGGCGGTGAAGTAATCGCGCTAGCGCGTCACAATCAGATAGCCGCCGACCACGAGAATCACCGCAAGCGTAATGATGATGCCCAGCACGGCGGCGATGATGGCGCCCAGTCCATGCGTATCGAGCCAGTTCTGAATCGAATTACCTATTCTCATGGCATCTCTTTAGACGACGCGACGGCAGGCTGCAAATCGCGCCGGCAAGCCCGGATCAGGACTTGTCGATCACTTCAGTCGTCGGGCGGTCGGAGCCGCGTGCGGTCTCCTCGTGCCATTTGCCCTTGCTGTCCTCAAACTGGATTTCTTCGGTCTTGCCGGGGACGCGCTGTTCGGCGGCGGCTTTTTCCGCTGCCGCGTGGGCGGCGGCAT
>JBKJSB010000099.1:0-9086 GCA_046593015.1 Allobosea sp. | reverse complement strand
GTTGAGCCCGTCCCAGCCGGGATAGCGTGTTTCCAGCCGCGTCACCGTCCGCACCGTATGGGCGTTGTGGTCGAAACCGCCGTACGGCACCATCGCCCGCTGCAGCGCATCCTCGCCGGTATGGCCGAAGGGCGTGTGGCCAAGGTCGTGCGCCAGCGCCAGCGCCTCGCCCAGATCCTCGTCGAGTCCCAATGCACGGGCGAGCGCGCGGGCGATCTGCGCGACCTCGATCGTGTGCGTCAGCCTTGTGCGGAAATGGTCGCCCTCATGCGAGACGAAGACCTGCGTCTTGTGCTTCAGCCGGCGAAACGCGGTCGAGTGGATGATGCGGTCGCGGTCGCGCTGGAACTGGTTGCGCGTCGCCGAGCCCGGCTCGGCGACGAGCCGCCCGCGGCTGAGGCTGGAGCGACAGGCGTACACGGCGCGCCAGCGCTCGCCCGGCTCGCGATCCTGCAATGTGTCGAAGCTCTCTCGAAAAGGCATGACCGACCTGTCTGGGGCTACGTCTTGCCGCAGGCCTGCGGCGCAATTACCTTCGCCTGTAGCCGGGGCGCAAGCCGCACCTGCTAAGGAGCGCACCATGTCGATCGATATTCTCAGTCATCCGCGCGGCATTTCCGTGACGGACAAGGCCGCGACCCGCATCGTCAGCGTGATGGCGCATGAGCCGCCGGGCTCGATGCTGCGCGTCAGCGTCTCGGGCGGCGGCTGTTCGGGCTTCCAGTACATTTTCGACGTCGACCGCGAGACCACGCCGGGCGATCTCGTGATCGAGCGCGGCGGCGCAACCGTGCTGATCGACGAGACCTCGCTCGACCTGCTCGAAGGCTGCACCATCGACTTCGTCGACGATCTCGTCGGCCAGTCCTTCAAGATCACCAATCCGAACGCCACGGCGTCATGCGGCTGCGGAACGTCGTTCGCGATCTGACGGTGCCGCCGGGAGACTGGCGTCCTACTCGCCCAGCACCACGACCTTCGCGCCCTCGGCCACCTGCCCGCCCGGCTCGCCCGCGACTTCGGTCACCGTGCCGTCACGCGGCGCGGTCAGCACATGCTCCATCTTCATCGCCTCGACGATGGCGAGCCGCTGGCCCTTCACCACGGTCTCCCCTGCGGTGACGAACAACGCAATCAGCTTGCCATGCATCGGGGCCTTGATGACGCCGCCGGAGCCCGACGCCGCGTCGAGATCGACGCCGAAGGGGTCGAACAGAGATACGGCCGTCTGCCGGCCGCGATGCAGCGCAAGGTATGTGCCGCGCTCCCCTTGAGCCAGCGTGATCTCGTGCTCGCCCTCGCCGATCTCGTGGCCGGGCAGGCTGACACGGGCGCTGTCCTCGACCCATTCGATCCGCGCCTCGACGCGCTCGCCGTCGACCAGCAGCGGCAGGCCCAGCAGCGGCTGCGGCATCAGCGCGAAATTGTCAGCGACCAGCCAGGGCGAAAACGCCTCGCCATCGACGCGCTCGGCGGCGCGCAGAACGCCGGCAAGCTGGCGCTCCTCCTCGAGCTGGAGCGCGGCCGCCGCCACCGCCGCCGCATCGAGCGGCTGCAGCTCCGCGCCGAGCGCGGAGATGTTGCGCTCGATGAAGCCGGTGTCGAACGGTCCCTCGCGAAAACCCTCCGACTCCGCGAGCTTCTTCAGAAAGGCGAGATTGGTGCGCGGGCCGGCGACGATCGTTTCGCCCAGCGCCTTCGCCAGCCGGTCGAGCGCCTCGTTGCGCGTCGGCGCATGGGCGATGACCTTGGCGATCATCGGATCGTAGAACGGCGTCACCGTGTCGCCGGCCTCGACGCCGGTGTCGATGCGGATGCCCTCGCCTTCCGGGAACTGCAGCGCCCAGAGCTTGCCGGTGGAGGGCAGGAAGCCCTTTTCGGGGTCCTCGGCATAAAGCCTGGCCTCGACGGCATGGCCGGTCGCTGTGACGTCCGATTGCGAGAAGCCGAGCGGTTCGCCGGCCGCGACACGGAGCTGGAGCTCGACAAGGTCGAGCCCCGTGATCGCCTCGGTCACCGGATGCTCGACCTGGAGCCGCGTGTTCATCTCCATGAACCAGAAGCCGTCGGGCTTGAGCCCGTCCCGCCCGTCGGCGATGAACTCGACCGTGCCGGCCCCGACATAGCCGACCGCCTTCGCGGCTTCCGTCGCGGCCTGGCCCATCGCGGCGCGGACCTCCTCGGTCATGCCGGGCGCGGGCGCCTCCTCGATGACCTTCTGGTGTCGGCGCTGCAGCGAGCAGTCGCGCTCGTAGAGATGCACGACGTTGCCATGGCTGTCGCCAAAGACCTGGATTTCGACATGGCGCGGCGAGAGCACGTACTTCTCGACCAGCACGCGGGCGTCGCCAAAGGCGTTCTTGCCCTCGCGCTGGGCGCTGGACAAGGCGTCGTCGAAATCCTCAGGCCGGTCGACCTTCTTCATGCCCTTGCCGCCGCCGCCGGCGACAGCCTTGATCAGCACCGGATAGCCGATGCGCCGCGCCTCGGCGCGCAGGAAGTCGGCCCCCTGCTCGGCCCCGTGATAGCCCGGCACGACAGGCACGTTCGCCTTCTCGACCAGCGCCTTGGCGGCATCCTTCAGGCCCATCGCCCGGATGGCGGAAGCCGGCGGGCCGACGAAGACGATGCCGGCAGCCTGACAGGCCTCGGCGAAATCGGCATTCTCCGAGAGGAAGCCGTAGCCCGGATGAATGCAGGCCGCGCCCGCCTCCTTCGCGACCTTCAAAATCGTGTCGGCGTCGAGATAGCTCTCGCGGGCCGGCGCGGGGCCGATCCGATACGCCTCGTCGGCCATCTGCACGAACAGCGCCTCGGCGTCGGCGTCGGAATAAACCGCGATCGTGCGCAGGCCGAGCCGCTTCGCCGTGCGGATGACGCGGCAGGCGATCTCGCCGCGATTGGCGATCAGGATGGAGGGCAGTGTGGCGGCGATCGGCATGGGCGGTCAGATCCTGAGACGGGCTGCCGCACTTATAGCCGCTGCGGCCCGGCTGTCGCGGCCTTGTTGCGCAGATCGGGAGCGGGGATCGGCGCGCGCACGGCCCGCCAGATCGCCCATGTCGCCTGAAAACAAAGACCCGCGACGACCACGTCGAACAGATATTCCGGCCAGCGCACCGGCAGGATGCGCGCGATCAGCCCCACGATGGCGAAGCCGAATGTGGCCACGGCGTCGTTGCGGGCCGAGAGCCATGTCGCCTTGATCACCGGGTTGCTCTCACGCCGGAAGCGAAACAGCGCCGCCACCACGCAGAACCCGACCGCCACCATGCTGACGGCGGCGAAGCCGAGCGTCCACAATTCGATCGGGCGCGGAGTAAGGATCTTGCTCCACAGGTCGTAGAGCGTGTGCAGTCCGGCCGCCGCCATCACCGCGCCGATGGCGAGCGCGGCCAGCTTTTCGGCGCGCACATCGCGGCCGAAGACGAGCGCTGCGATGCCGTAGAGAACGACGTCGTAGACCCAGTCGACGCCATCCTTGAAGAGCTGGTCGTTCCCGACCGACAGCGCCCAGGCCACGGTGGCCGTGGCCTGCAGCAGGATGCCGCCCGCGATCGCCCAGATTGTGAACGTGTAGGCGCGGGCGGTGGAGGCGCTGGTCGCGATGCGGCGATCGCTCTGCCCGTCATGGTCGGGCTTGCCCCGACCATCCACGTCTTCCGGCGTCGGGGGCAGACTCACGAATGACAAGCGGGATACTCCGGCGCAGACAGTCTACCTGTCACGCTCGGCCTCAACGTCGCAAGACGTGGATGGTCGGGACAAGCCCGACCATGACGGCGGAGGGTGTCCGGCTGACGCCTCACCCGCGCCCGACGAACGGCATCTTGCTTGCCATCACCGTCAGGAACAGCACGTTGGCCTCGATCGGCAGGCTCGCCATATGCAGCACCGAGGTCGCGACATGGTCGACGTCCATCACCTGTTCGATCGCGATAGAGCCGTCCGCCTGCGGCACGCCCTGCGTCATCCGCCGCGCCATCTCGGTCAGCGCGTTGCCGATATCGACCTGGCCGACCGCGATGTCGTATTTGCGCCCGTCGAGAGAGGCTGTCTTGGTCAGCCCCGAGATCGCGTGCTTGGTCGCGGTGTAGGCGACCGAGTTGGGGCGCGGGGCATAGGCCGAGATCGAGCCGTTGTTGATGATGCGGCCGCCCATCGGGGTCTGGTCCTTCATCAGCTTGAAGGCCTCCTGCGTGCACAGGAACGGCCCGGTCAGGTTCGTGTCGACCACGGCCTGCCACTGCGCCAGCGTCAGATCCTCCAGCATGATGCCGCCAGGCGCATTGACGCCGGCATTGTTGAACAGCACATCGAGACGGCCGAACGTCTCCTTGGTCTTCGCGAACAGTTTCTGCACCGAGGCCTGATCCGTCACGTCGGTCGGCACGGCGAGCGCCTGGCTTGCAGGCGCGCCTGAAAGCTGGATCGTCTCGGCCAGCGCGTCCTCGCGGCGTCCGGCCAGCACGGTCCGGTAGCCGTCCTTCAGAAAGGCGAGCGCGACCGCCCGCCCCACGCCCGATCCCGCCCCGGTGATGATGGCGACCTTGTTGTGCCCAGACATGCGTATCCTCGTCGTTTCTTCGGCTAAACCGTTTCAGATGCGGGCCAACCATAGCAGCGTATGCAGCATGCGGAACAGCCGCCGGCGCATTGCAGACCGCCGCTTGCCAGCGGAGCCGGCCACCACAGAGTTGTAGGCAGGGAGGATACGCCATGACCAGCCTGAACCGCAGAAACCTGATCGCGTCGGGGGCAGCCGCGCTCGCCGCCGGCCCGGCTTTGGCCCAGCAGGCCGGCCATGAACATCATGGCGGGCACTATGAGCGCCTGAACCAGCCCGGCCGCATCCCGAAACCGGCGCTGGCCGACAGCCAGAACGTCTTCGACTCGCCCGTCCCCAAGGCGGCCAGTCCCGGCCGCCGGAGCGCGAAGGCGCTGCTGCCGCCGCCGCGCTCGGAGATGGCCTGGGCTGCAGCCGATTCTGATGGCATGCACATTGTCGGCGGCTATGCCGAGCAGCGCGTCGACCGGCTCTATCACCATGTCTATCGGCCGAAGGAAGACCGCTGGATCGACGCAGCCCCGCTGCCGCTGGGCGCAAACCATGTCGGCGTCGCCTTCCTCGACGGTCGGCTCTAAGCCATCGGCGGCTTCACCGAGCAGAATCGCAAACCCCATCCGCGCTGTTTCGTCTGGGACCCGAAGGCTGACAGATGGGCCGAGATCGCGCCCCTGCCCCGCGCGGTCGGCTCGGCCGCGATCGTCGGCCTCGGCGGCGTGCTGCACGCCATCGGCGGCGCGATCGGCGACAGCTTCGACACGAAGCGCTCGGTCGACTGGCATCTCGTCTACGATCCGAAGGCCGACCGCTGGAGCGAGCGCAAGCCGATGCCGACGGCGCGTGACCACACCGGCACGCTGCCCATCGGCAACCTGATCCACGTCATCGGCGGGCGGGTCGATTCCTTCCACACCAACTCGAACCTGCACCACGCCTACGACCCCAAGGACGCCTGGATGCCGCGCAACCCGCTGCCGACCGCCCGCTCGGGCCATGGCGCGGTGCTCTACCGCGGAAAGGTCTTCGTCATGGGCGGAGAAGGCACCAACCGGGTCTTCGGCCAGATGGAGGCTTACGACCCGGCTGCCGATTCCTGGGAGCAATACGCCCCGATGCCGACGCCGCGCCATGGGCTCGGCGCGGCGCTGGTGGGCGATGCGATCTATGTCGCCGGCGGCGGCCCGGTGATGGGCGGCGGCGTCCAGAGCGCGGTCCATGAGGCGTTCACGCTGGGGTGACGTCGGATCGTCGACGACGAGCGGGTCCGGCGCATTGGCGCCGGACCGCCGTCACTTATGTCACTTAGCTCGACTTCCTCGTCACCAGCGTCAGCGTACCGGTCTGGCTGACCTGGGCGACGATCACATCGCGCGAAGACAACCCCTTCGCCTCCAGCGCCGATCTGATCTCCGGCGCGGCCTCGACCGCATTGCGCAGTTTCTGCAGGTCATCGGCCGTGCGCGATGCCAGCGCCTGGTTGACCTGGGTCTTGGTCGCCTCGGGCAGTTCGTCGAGATCGACCACGTTCACCGAGGTGATCGCGGGCGGGGTCGCCGGGCGCGGCGCTTCGCTCGGCGCGGGAGCCGGCGTCTGGGCCATGGCCGGGGCCTGCAGGCCGACGGCCCCGAGCGCCGCGAAGGCAGCGCCGATCATGAGAGTGGAAATCTTGCGCATGAACATCTCCTGTCATGGGTGGTGGACGAATGCCGCAGGTCACAGGTTCAATGGGGTCGCAAGCCGGACATCGCATGGTCATTCCGTGATGATGTCGCGGCGAGAATGCGGGTCATCGACAGCAAACACAGCAAATGACGGTGCCGCGCAGAACCGAATCGGCCATCTGGAGAACGGCATCTCTTGAAATCGGTCGAAAACGAGACGGGCGCTTGCGAATGATGCGCAATCCCTTCAAACGAATATCGTGCGTTTCGCTTTCCCAATTCGTTCTCCCATGACGGCCCTGGACGTGACCGACATCGACACCCTCCTCCCCCATGGCGGCGAAACAGGCGCGCTGATCCGACGCTTCGACTGGTCGGCGACCGCGCTGGGGCCGATCCAGACCTGGCCGCAGACCCTGCGCAGCACGGTCGCGCTGGCTCTCAGCACGCCCTATCCGGTGGTCATGCTCTGGGGGCCGGACGGCATCCTGATCTACAACGACGCCTATGCCGGTTTCGCCGGCGGCCGCCATCCCGGCCTGCTCGGCGCGAAGGTTCTCGAAGGATGGCCCGAGGCGGCCGACCTCAATCGCCGCGTGCTCGACACCTGCCTTGTCGGCGGCACGCTGTCGCTACGCGAGCAGCGTCTGACCCTGAACAGGCGCGGCGTCCCCGAGGATTGCTGGCTCGACCTCGACTACATGCCGATCCGCGACGAGAGCGGAATGCCGGCCGGCGTATACGCCATCGTCATCGAGATCACCGAGCGCCTGCGCGCCGAGCAACGGCTCAAGATCGCGCAGGAGGCCGGCAGCGTCGGCGTCTTCGAATGGTATCCCGAAAGCGGCAAGCTCGATGTTTCGGAGACCTATCGCCGGATCTGGGGGCTTCCGCCGGAGATCGAGATCACCGATGCGCTGCTGATCTCGATGCTCCACCCAGACGACCGCGCGCTGTCGGGCTCCAACCGGCTGGGCGAGGCCAATCCGCTGGTCTACACCGAGTATCGTCGGCTGGATCCGCAAACCGGCGAGATCCGCTGGATCGCCCGCCAGGGCGAGGCCGTCTCGACGCCCGACGGCAGCAGGCGGCGTTTCGTCGGCGTCTGCTTCGACGTCACGCAGCGCAAGCGCGCCGAGGAGGCCCTGCGCGCCAGCGAGGCGCGCTGGCGCAACCTGTTCGAACAGATGCAGGAGGGCTTCTTCATCGGCGAAGCCGTGCGCGACGCAGCAGGCGTCATGGTCGATTTCACCTTCGTCGAGATGAACCCTGCCTTCGAGGCGCGCACCGACGTGAAAATCGAGGACGCGCTCGGCAGGCGCGTCAGCGAGGTGATTCCGAACCTGCCGCCCGAACTGATCACAACCTACGCCCGCGTCGTCGAGACCGGCGAGCCGGCGCGCTACGAGATCAACGTGCCCGCGCTCCGGAACAAATGGTTCGAGGCGCGCGCCCGCCGGCTCGGGCCGGAGCGCTTCTCGGTGCTGTTCCTCGACATCACCGGGCGCAAGAAGGCCGAGGCCGCGCTGCGCGAGAGCGAGGCGCGCTTCCGCAGCCTCTCGCAGTCGATGCCCAACCACGCCTGGACCGCACGTCCCGACGGGCTGCTCGACTGGTTCAACGAGCAGGTCTACGCCTATAGCGGGATGGCGGCAGGCGCTCTCGACGGCGAAGGCTGGGCCGCCATGGTGCATCCCGAGGATGTGGCCAGCGCCGCGGCCGCCTGGGAAAATGCCCGGCGCGACGAGGCCCCCTACCAGACCGAGTTCAGGCTGCGCCGCCATGACGGCGCCTTTCGCTGGCACATCGCGCGCGCCGTTCCGTTCCGCGACGAGACGGATGCCGTCACCCGCTGGATCGGCACCAACACCGACATCGACGATCAGAAGACGGCCGAGGCGGCGCTCGCCGACCTCGCCGCGACGCTGGAGGAGCGCGTCGAACTGCGCACCACCGAACTCGCCAAGGCGCAGGATGCGCGGCGCCACAGCCAGAAGATGGAGGCGATCGGCAACCTCACCGGCGGCGTCGCCCATGATTTCAACAACCTGCTGCAGGTGATCAGCGGCAACCTGCAATTGCTGATGCGCGAGATCGCCGGCAACGACAAGGCCGAGAAGCGCGTCGCCAACGCCATGGCCGGCGTCGGGCGCGGCTCCAAGCTCGCCTCGCAGCTTCTCGCCTTCGGCCGGCGTCAGCCGCTGGAGCCGAAGGTCGTCAATATCGCCCGGCTGATCCGGGGCATGGACGATCTGCTGCGGCGCACGCTCGGCGAGGCGATCGAGGTCGAGACCATCGTCGTCGGCGGCCTCTGGAACACGCTGGCCGACCCGACCAATATCGAGAACGCGATCCTCAATCTCGCGATCAACTCGCGCGACGCGATGGACGCGCAGGGCCGGCTGACGATCGAGGCCGGCAACGCCTTCCTCGACGACGCCTACGCGGCCAGGCATTCAGATGTCAGCCCCGGCCAGTATGTCCAGATTTCCGTGACCGACACCGGCTCCGGCATGACAAGCGAGGTGATGGAGCAGGTCTTCGAGCCGTTCTTCTCGACCAAGCCCCAGGGCAAGGGCTCGGGACTCGGCCTCTCGATGGTCTACGGCTTCGTCAAGCAGTCCGGCGGACATGTGAAGATCTACAGCGAGCCTGACCAGGGCACGACGGTGAAGCTCTACTTGCCGCGCTCGACCCAGGCCGAGGACATGCTGGTCGACAAGGACACCGGCCCGGTCACCGGCGGCAGCGAGACGATCCTCGTCGTCGAGGACGACGAGGCGGTGCGCGAGACCGTGCTGGCGCTTCTGGGCGAGCTCGGCTACCGCGTGCTCAAGGCGCCCGACGCGCAAAGCGCG
>JBKJSB010000323.1:0-4624 GCA_046593015.1 Allobosea sp. | reverse complement strand
GGCGCTGCTGCTGCGCAGCGACAGGCTGCTCACCGAGGGCAGCTTCACCACGCTGTTCGTCGAGCGCGGCGGCACGCTGCTGACCCCGCCCGCCGCGCTCGGCCTGCTCCCCGGCGTGCTGCGCGGATCGCTGATCGCGGAGGGCAAGGCGCGGGAGGCGGAGCTGCGGGTCGAAGACCTCGCGGATGGTTTCCTCCTCGGCAACGCCCTGCGCGGACTGATCCCCGCCAGCTTGCTCGCCACATGACCGATATCTCCGCCGCGCTCGCGCGCATCCAGCCCTCGCGCACGACCGCGATCACCGACCGCGCCACCCAGCTGCGCGCCGAAGGCCGCGATGTGATCTCGCTCTCGGTCGGCGAGCCCGATTTCGATACGCCCGACAATATCAAGGAAGCGGCGATCGCCGCCATCCGCCGCGGCGAGACGAAGTACACGCCGGTCTCCGGCATTCCGCAGCTGCGAGAGGCGGTCGCCCGCAAGTTCAAGCGTGAGAACGGCCTCGACTACAAGCCGGGCCAGGTCATCGTCTCCACCGGCGGCAAGCACGTCATCTACAACGCCCTGCTCGCCACGCTGAACCCGGGCGACGAGGTCATCTGCGTCTCGCCCTACTGGGTCAGCTATCCCGAGATGGTGGCGCTCTGCGGCGGCACGGCGACCTTCGCCGAGACCACGCTCGCCAACGACTTCAAGCTCCAGCCCGAAGATCTCGAGCGTGCGATCACGCCGAAGACCAAATGGGTGATCCTGAACTCGCCGTCGAACCCGTCCGGAGCGGCCTACAGCCATGCCGAGCTGAAGGCACTGACCGATGTGCTGATGCGCCATCCCCATGTCTGGGTGCTGACCGACGACATGTACGAGCATCTGGTCTATGGCGACTTCAAGTTCGTCACGCCATGCCAGGTCGAGCCCGGCCTCTACGAGCGCACGCTGACCATGAACGGCGTCTCGAAATCCTACGCCATGACCGGCTGGCGCATCGGCTACGCAGCGGGTCCGCAACATCTGATCAACGCCATGGACCTTGTGCAGGGCCAGCAGACCTCGGCGACCTCGTCGATCTCGCAATGGGCCGCCGTCGAGGCGCTCGACGGCACGCAGGCGCATCTGCCGGTGTTCAGGAAGGCCTTCGAGCGCCGGCGCGACCTCGTCGTCTCGATGCTGAACCAGACGCGCGGCCTGAAATGCCCGACGCCGGAAGGCGCCTTCTACGTCTACCCCGACTGCTCGGAGCTGATCGGCAAGAAACTGCCCAACGGCAAGACGATCGAGACCGACGAGGACCTCGTCATCGGCCTGCTGGAGGCGGAAGCCGTCGCGGCGGTCCATGGTTCCTCCTTCGGGCTCGGCCCCAACTTCCGCATCTCCTACGCCACCTCCGACGAGAAGCTGGAGGAGGCATGCCGCCGCATCCAGCGTTTTTGTGCGGAATTGCGCTGAGGCTTTTGCGGCGCGCCGGGCCGAGCCGCATGACGATCGAGACCGGTATGACGCGCCGCGCCCTTTTGGGCGCGGCGTTGTCGTTTCAGGGGCTGGTGGCTGCATTGGCCCAAACCCCGTCGCCGGTACTATCAGCCCGCGAGGCATACGACGCGTCCAAGACCGGCGGCCTCCTGCTCATCGACATCCGCACACAAGCCGAATGGGCAGACACCGGCGTGCCGAAAGGTGCGACCCGGCTCGACGCCGAAAGCGCCGGCTTCGAGGTCCGGCTGGCGGGGCTGAGGCTCGACAATCCCGGCAAGCGCATTGCCCTGATCGACCGCACCGGCGGGCTCAGCGCGTCGGTGCGGCAGAAGCTCAGCCAGCGCGGCTGGCGTGACCTCGTCGTGGTGCGCGGCGGCATTCTGGGCGAGGCTGGGTGGCTGGCTGAAAGTCTGCCGGTGGAGCCCGCTCGTTGAAAGCGTGACCTGCGGTCTTTCCGTTTTGCCCTGGAGAAGATATGGTCATCCGACATGACCATATGGAGCAAGCCATGCCGGACCCGCATTCCATCAGCGCGTCGGACTTCAAGGCGACCTGTCTCGACATCATCAAGCAGCTCGGCGATGGCACGCTGGAGCGCGTGGTCATCACCCGGCGCGGCAAGCCAGTCGCGGTCCTGACTCCGCCGGTCAGCCACTCCGATGCCGTGCGCAACATCCACGGTTTCATGCGCGGATCGGTGACGTTGCCCGACGACCATGAATCGATCCCAGCCGCCTTTGACGATCGCTTCGATGCCGAGGACGGCATCCTGCATCGATGAACCAGCCCAACGCCGTTCTGCTCGACACCTGCGCCGTGCTTTGGCTGGCCAACGGCAGACCAATGTCGGAGACCGCGGTGGCTGCGATCGTTGCGGCAGGCCTCGAGAGCGCGATTTTCGTGTCGCCGGTCTCTGCATGGGAGATCGGATTGCTCGGCAGGCCGAGGCCAAACCGCTCGTTCGAATACGATTTCCAGCCCGATCCGAAAACCTGGTTCCGGCGGTTCCTGTCGGGCCCCGGCATTCGCGAGGTTGCGTTCTCTCCCGACATCGCCATCGACGCATCCTATCTGCCGGGCGATTTGCAAGGCGACCCGGCCGATCGGATGATCATCGCCACCGCGCGCCATCTCGGCCTGCCGATCGTGACGCGGGATAGCAGGATGATTGCCTATGCCGAGGCAGGCTTCGTCGGCGTGATTGCCTGCTGAAGCAGATCCGGCCGCCTCTCGCGCGTGATTCTCTCGGCCTCCTCCCGCCGCCACTTTGCGATCCGGGCATGGTCGCCAGACAGCAGCGCCTCGGGCAGGCCCCGGCCCTCCCATTCGCGCGGCCTCGTATAGTGCGGATATTCGAGCAGACCGTTCTCGAAGCTCTCGTCCTGGCCGGACGCCTCCTTGCCCATGACGCCGGGGATCAGGCGCACGCAGGCGTCGAGCAGCACCATAGCCGCCATCTCGCCGCCGGACAGGATGTAGTCGCCGACCGAAACCTCGGTCAGCTTGCGGCCCTCGATCACGCGCTCGTCGACGCCCTCGAACCGCCCGCAGACGATCACGACGCCCTCGCCAGTCACCAGATCGCGCACAAGGCTCTGATCGAGCCTGCGACCGCGCGGCGACATCAGCAGGCGCGGCCGCGTGTCGTCAGGGGGAACGGCCGCGTCGATCGCCGCCGCGAGCACGTCGCAGCGCAGCACCATGCCCGCCCCGCCGCCGGCCGGATTGTCGTCGACATTGCGGTGCCGGCCGATGCCATGGTCGCGGATCTGGTGGGCGTCGAGCGACCACAGCCCCTTCCGCAACCCCTCCCCCGCCAGAGAGATACCGAGCGGGCCGGGAAACATCTCCGGATAGAGGGTCAGGATCGAGGCGCGAAAACTCATGCGCCAGAAAAACGCAAGGCAGGCAAACCGTCCAGCGCCGTGAAATCCCTGGCCGACGCGATGACGTTGTCGAAGTCGGCAAAGGCGTCCGCCTGAAGCATCGTCAGCAGGGCGATGGCGCGCATCCCGGCGCGGCGCGCCGCTCGGCGTCGAGGCGGCGCGTCCTCGAAGACGAGGCAGCTTGCGGGGGGCACGCCCATGCGCTGCGCCGCGCCCAGAAACAGGTCGGGATGCGGCTTGCCGCGAAAGCCCTGGCTTGGCGCGATGACCGTGGCGAAGCGCGCGCGGATGCCCAGCGTATCCAGCACCACGTCGATATTGGCCGGCGGCGCGGCGGACGCAACGGCCATCGGCAGGCCTGCCGATTCGGCCCGGTCCATCAGCGCGAGCAGACCCGGCAGCGCCTCGACATGGGGCCGATAGGCGGCGCGGTAGAGCTCTTCCTTGCTTTCCGACAGTCGGGCGATCGCGTCGCCGTCGGCATCGGGATAGTAGGCTCCAAGAATTTCGCTGTTCGCCTTGCCGGCAGTCGCGGCGAAGAAGCCCTCCCGCGTGAACGGCAGCCCGTTGTCGCGGTGCCAGATTTCCCAGGCATCGTCGTCGAAGCGCATATTGTCGACGATGGTGCCGTCCATGTCGAAGATCAGCGCCCTGACGGGCATTTCACCTGGCATCGTCTCACTTGGCATCGTCGAGCTCGAACAGGCCCTCGGGCGGCACGGCCTCGATGCGGCGCGCGACGATGTCGATCGTCGGTACGAAGGCCTTCGTGAAGGGCAAAAGCACCGAGCGCCCGTCGGGCGTCCCGACATCGAGCAGGTCGCCCGCGCCGAAATTGACGACGGCCGCGATCGTTCCCAGCACATCCCCATCGGGGCCGACGACCGCGCAGCCGACGAGGTCGGCCTGCAGGAACTCGTCCTCGTCCTCGGGCTGCGGCAGCTTTTCCCGCGCGACGAACAGCTTGACGCCGGTCAGCGTCTCGGCCGCCTCGCGGCTGGTCACGCCCTTCAGCCGCGCGATCACGACCTCCTTGGCAGGCCGCAACTCGGCGATCTCGAAGCGGCGGCCCTTTTCGTCGCTGAGCGGGCCGTAATCGGCGATCGCCATCGGATCGCCGGTGAAGGCCTTGATCCGGACCTCGCCCTTGATGCCGTGGGGCGCGCCGATCGTGCCGAGCAGGACGAGGTTGTCGCCGCTCATCGAATGCACGCAGGAAGCACGGCCGAACTCCCTCCCCCCGCTTGCGGTGGGGAGGGTTGGGG
>JBKJSB010000001.1:0-7002 GCA_046593015.1 Allobosea sp. | reverse complement strand
GGTGCTGACCGAGGCGCTGGCGCGCGGACTGCCGATCCTGTGCACCACGGGCGGGGCGGCGGCCGAGACGGTGCCGGACGCGGCGGCGATCAAGGTCACACCGGGCGATGCCGACGCCCTTGCCAAAGCCCTGGAGACGCTGGTTGATGACAAGGCCCTCCGCGCGCGCCTCGGCGACGCCGCATGGGCTGCCGCCGGCTCCCTGCCGCGCTGGCGCGATACGGCGGCGATCGTCGCCGAAATCTGCCGGAAGGTGATGTGATGGGCGGTTTCTCTCCCGACTGGCTGGCCCTGCGCGAGCCTTTCGACCATGCGGCGCGCAATCCGCAATTGCTGGCGGCCGTCGGTGGGTATTTTTCGGCCAAACCGTCGATCACCGTGATCGATCTCGGCTGTGGCGCGGGTTCGAACCTCCGCGGCGCGTTTTCGGCGCTTCCCGACCGCCAGCACTGGACGCTGGTCGATTACGACGAGCGCCTGCTCGCTGCCGCCCGCGAACGCCTGACGGGCTGGGCCGACGAGGCGCGCGAGCAGGGCGAGGAGTTGGTTCTGTCGAAAGCCGGCAAGGCGCTCACGGTCGATTTCCGCAAAGCCGATCTCGACAAGGATCTCGAATGGGTGCTGGGCTGGCAACCCGATCTCGTGACGGCGGCCGCCCTGTTCGATCTCGCCTCGAAACGCTGGATCGAGCGTTTCGTCGCGGCGCTCGCGAGCCAGCGGCTGCCGCTCTACACCGTGCTGACCTATGACGGCCGCGAGACCTGGAAACCGCCGCATCCCGCCGACGCGCGCATGCTGGCGGCATTCAAGCACCACCAGCACACCGACAAGGGCTTTGGCGCCGCCGCCGGACCGGCGGCGACGGAGATCATGGCCGAAGCTTTCCGCAAGACCGGCTTTGCCGTCTCGACCGGCGACAGCCCATGGCTGATCGAGGACGGCGCCGGCGCCTTTGCCAGTGCGCTGACGGCAGGCATCGCCGACGCCGTGCGCGAGACCGGCCATCTCGACGCCGAGACGATCGCCGGCTGGCTCGAAGCGCGCCGGCAATCGGCCTCTGGGCTGGTCGGCCATCACGACTTGTGGGCGCGGCCCGTCTGAGAGCCGTCAGTTCCGCTTCGGCAGCATCCGCCGCAGCACGCCATCCTTGAGGATCAAATGATGGTGCAGGGCGGCCCCGACATGGACGGCCGCCAGCGCGCCGATCAGCCATGCCAGCCAGCCATGCAGGGCCAGCACCCGCTTGGCGGCCGCCTCGCTGGGCGCGGCCAGCGCCGGCAGGTCGAATAGCCCGAAGATGCCGAGCGAGGGATAGAGCGAAACGCCGATCCAGCCGAGCAGCGGCACGATCAGCAGCAGGCCGTAGAGCAGCCAGTGGACGGTATGCGACGCCGCCTTCTGCCACCAGAGCAAGCCCGGCTCATCGGGCGGCGCGCCGCGCAGCAGCCTGTAAGCCAGGCGTCCCGCCATCAGCCAGAGCAGCAGGAAACCAATCAGCTTGTGCGTGCTGTAGAGCCCGTTGGTCAGCCCGTCCCAGACGTTCATGCTGTTGCCGCGATAGGTCATGGCGAGCCCAAGCGGGATCATCACGAGGACGCCGGCGGCGGTGGCCCAGTGGAAGCGGCGCGCGACAGGGCTGTAGACCCTTTGGCCAATGCCGGCTGTCGTCATCCGGTCATGGTCGTGCATCTGAATCCTCCTGCTTGGCTCTTCGCCGGCATTGGACGGGTCCGCCGGTCGCGACCATTCATCTCGTGTTCAACGTGTCATTCCTATACGGGCCGAGGCAACAGATTGGATGGCTGCCGCTTCGGAGCCATTGCGAAGAACCGGATCGCGGTTCCACTCGAGACTGGAACAGTTCCTCCGGCGGCACGTTTGGTTCGGGCGGCAATCGCGCCTACATCCGGCGCGACAAGTCGCCCGTATGAGATACATTCCTCCGCCTGCTCCGGCGCAATCTGACGGACACTGCAATGCCTAAGTCGCGTACGCTGTTTGGACGTCCGGACGAGATCAACCTTGTGACAGTCGATCGCGCGCTGGCGGAGTTCCGCTCCGGCCGCCCGGTCCTGCTGCGCGACGGCGAAAAGCTGGCGCTGGCGATGTCGGCCGAGCTTGCCGACGCCGAACTCGCCGGTCGTCTGGGCGATATCGCGGTCGGCCGCGCCCACCTCATCCTGAGCGCCGCCAGGCTGCGCCGCATCGGCGCGAAGGGCCGCAGCGAAACCGGCATTTTCGCCATGCCTGTCATAGACTTGGCCCGCATCGAGATGCTGGCGCTGAAGACCGACGGCAAGATGGATGCTCCCGTTGCGCCGGCGTCGCCGATCGACGAAGCCGCGCTCGAACTGGCGCGCCTGTCGCTCGTTCTGCCGGCGATCGTGCTGGTTCCGGTGACAGCCGAGGCGGTCGTGGGCGAGCCGCTGGTCGAGGTCGCGATCGCGGCGGTCAACGCTTACCGTCAGGCTCAGGTCGCCTCGCTTGCGATCGTCGGCCGGGCCCCGGTTCCGCTCGAGGGCGCACCCGAAACCGAGTTCGTCGTCTTCCGCGGCGGCGAGGGCCTGCGCGACCAGGTCGCCATCATCGTCGGCAGCCCGGACCTTTCGGAGGCCGTGCCGGTGCGGCTGCACTCGGCCTGCCTGACCGGAGACCTGTTCGGCTCTCTGAAATGTGATTGCGGCGACCAGTTGCGCGAGACCGTGCAGTGGATGGCCGAGAACGAGGGCGGCATTCTGCTCTATCTCGATCAGGAAGGCCGCGGCAACGGCATCGCCAACAAGATGCGCGCCTACAAGCTGCAGAGCCAGGGCTGGGACACCTATGACGCCGACGAGGTGCTCGGCTTCGATCTTGACCAGCGACATTTCGATTTCGCCGCCGCGATGCTCAAACAGCTCGGCGTCACCCGCGTCACCGCGCTGACCAACAACCCGATCAAGGTCGGCGCGATCAAGGCGGCCGGCGTCGAGGTCGCCGCGACACAGCGCGTGCTGGGCCGGCCCAACGTCCATAATGTTCGCTACCTCGCCTCCAAGCGCGACCGCGCCGGCCACGCCATCGACATGGACGCGCTGATGGCGCGCGCCGCGCCCAAGGATTGATGACGGCTGATTGATGCCGGCCGGTTGATGCGGGGCCCGGCTTCGGGCACAGCGGCAAAATGGCAGCGCCTTCACAGCACGGACCGACCTCGCAGCGCTGGCCTGTGGCCAGTGTTTTTGCGATCGTCTTCGCCGCCTGGTTCCTGCTGTCATGGGCCTGGCTCTCGGGCATCGTCACCATTCCGTGGGACGCCAAGGCGCATTTCCATCCGCAGCTCCAGTTCCTCGCCAGCACCCTCCACAAGGGCCTGTCGCCGTTCTGGGCGCCCTTTGTCTTCGCCGGCCAGCCGCAGGTCGCCGATCCGCAATCGCTGATCTTCTCGCCCTCCTTCGCGCTGATCGCGGCGCTGAACCCGACGCCGGATTTCCGCTGGAGCGACGGCGCGGTGCTGGGCACGTTGCTCGCCGGCGCTCTGGCCATCGTCGTGCTGTTCCGCGACCGCGACTGGCACCCGGCCGGCGCGGTCGTCGCGGCTTTGTGCTTCGCCTTCGGCGCGGCGGCGGCCTGGCGCATCCAGCATGTCGGACAGGTGCTGAGCCTAGGCTATTTCGCGATCACGCTGGCGCTGGTGGCCCGCGCGCTGGAGCGCGGCTCGCTGCTCTATGGCTTCGCGGCCGGCGTCGTCGCCGGCTTCATGGTGCTGGGGCGCGATCAGGTGGCGCTGATCGGCGTCTATGTGCTGGCGGGCCTCGTCATCGCCGCGATCACGATGGCGAACCGGCCATGGCGCGCGTTGAAGGGCAGCCTCATCCCGCTGATCGCCGGCGTCGTCGGGGCCGCCCTCGTCGCCACTGTACCGATCCTGCTGACGGCCTTCTTCGCCGGCGACTCGAACCGGCCGGCCATCGACGTGATCGAGGCCGGCAAGGGGTCGCTGCATCCTGCTGCTTTGCTGACCGGCCTCTTTGCCAATCTCTACGGCGCGGCCGGGCCGCTCGACAATTTCTGGGGCGCACCGAGCCCGGCCTGGGAAGCGCGCTTCGGCCCGCTCCAGCTCTATCTCGCCCGCAATATGAGCCAGCTCTATCTCGGGCTGGCCCCGATGCTGCTGATCCTCGGACTCGGCATCCTGCGCGGCGCGCTGCTGCGACGCGAGATCGTTGCGCTCAGCGTGGCCGCGCTGATCGTGCTGATCTTCGCGCTCGGCCGCTACACGCCCGGATTCCGGCTGCTCTTCGAACTGCCGGGCATCGCTTTCTACCGCCGGCCTGCCGACGCGCTCTTCATCCTCGGCGCACTGCTGGCGCTGCTGGCTGGCTATCTCACCCATCTGGTGATGAGCGACGATGCGCCTGCGATGCGGCGCGGGCACTGGCTCGCTCTAGCCGCGACGGTGCTCGGCGCGCTTGCCTTGGCGCTCTGGCTCGCCGCCACAGTGGGCCGGCTGCATGTCGCGGCGGTCCCGCTGCTGACAGCGCTGCTCTGTGGCATCCTCAGCGCCGGCGCGCTCGTCGCCGCGCGGGGCCTGAGCCTGCAGGGCTCGCCGCGCGCGGCCGCCATCGTGCTGGCCGCGATGCTGACCGTCGATCTCTCGGTCAATAATGGCCCCAGCGAATCCACCGCTTTGCCCGCGCAGATGTACGACGTGCTGCGCGCCGACAGCGCCAACGAGACGATCGCGCTATTGAAGCGCGAGACAGCCCGCACCAAAGCCCCCGACCGGCGCGACCGCATCGAAATCGCCGGCATCGATTTCCACTGGCCCAATGCCAGCCTCGTCCACGAGCTCGACAACACGCTCGGCTACAACCCGCTCAGGCTCGGCCTCTACAGCAAGGCGACCGGGGCGGAGGACCATGTCGCCTTGCCAGACCAGCGCAAGTTTTCAGCCCTGATGCCAGGCTACCGCTCGCTGCTCGCCGACATGCTGGGTCTGCGCTTCATCGCCACCGGCGTTCCCGCCGAGCAGATCGACAAGAGCCTGAAGCCCGGCGACCTCGTCCAGATCGCCCGGACGAAGGACGCCTATGTCTACGAGAACCCGCGCGCCCTGCCGCGCGTATTGCTGGTGACCAGCGCTCTCAAAGCGGATTTCGATGCGATCCTTTCGACCGGGCAATGGCCGCAGGGCTTCGACCCGCGCGCGACGGTGCTGCTCGATCATGAGCCGCAAGCGCCGGCAGGCCCGGCCCAACCGGGCTCCGTCAGCATCGCAGACTATGGCACGACGGAGGTCACGTTGGCGGTCGATGCGCCGCGCGGCGGCTTCGTCGTGCTCAACGATGTCTGGCACCCCTGGTGGCAGGCCGAGATCGACGGCAGGCCCGCCGAACTGCTGCGCGCGAACGTGCTGTTCCGCGCCGTTCTGGTTCCGCCGGGACGTTCGACGGTTGGGTTCGTCTTCCGGCCGTTCGAGGGGCTTTATGCCGATATCGGCAGGCGGCTGAAGGCGGGGCGTAGCGGGCCTCCGGGTTGATGCTGGTTAAATCTGACGCTCAATCATCCTTGCAAATCGGGAACTGCATCCCAGAAGTGCAAGGATGATCGGGCGCCCAGCCTCGAACGGCACAACGACGCCTCCCTGCAATCAGCACATCCCGCCCCGGCGCTTCGCCCGCTGACCAAACTCCCGCGCCGGTTGTAATCCTCCTGCCAGTTTCGGCCGCGGGCGCGTGCGATGGACGCCGCCCGAATCCGGAAGGCCTGCCATGACGACGACCATCGCCACCCTTTCCCCTGCCGCCGCCCCCGCAAAGGCGTCGCGGCGCGAATGGCTCGGGCTGATCGCCATCGCCCTGCCCTGCATGATCTATTCGATGGATTTGACGGTGCTGAACCTCGCCGTGCCGACGCTGACGCGCGAGCTGAAGCCGAGCGCGAGCCAGTTGCTCTGGATCATCGACATCTACGGCTTCATGGTCGCCGCCTTCCTGATGACCATGGGCACGCTGGGAGACCGGATCGGCAGGCGCAAGCTGCTGATGGTCGGAGCGGCTTTCTTCGGCCTCGCCTCGACGGTCGCCGCCTTCTCGACCAGCGCCGAGATGCTGATCGTGATGCGCGCCGTGCTGGGCATCGCCGGCGCGACGCTTGCGCCGTCCACGCTCTCGCTCATCACCGTGATGTTCGAGGACGAGAAGGAGCGCACCTTCGCGATCTCGATGTGGATCGCGAGCTTTTCCGTCGGCGCGATCATCGGGCCGATCGTCGGCGGCATTCTGATCGAATACGCCTGGTGGGGCGCGGTCTTCCTGATCGCCGTGCCGCCGATGGTTCTGTTGCTCGTGATCGGCCCGCTGCTGCTGCCGGAATACAAGGCCCCCAACGCCGGACGGATCGACCTCGCCAGCGCAATTCTGTCTCTGTTCGCAGTCCTCGGCGTCATCTACGGCGTCAAGCGCTGGGCCGAAGCCGGGCTCGGGCTGGAGGCGGTCGCCGCGATGGCGCTCGGCGCTGCCCTCGTCCTGGTCTTTATCAGGCGACAGGCGCGCCTGCCCGATCCGATGCTCGATCTCGCCATGTTCCGGATTCCTGCCTTTAGTGCGGCGCTGGCGATCAATCTCGCCGGCATCCTGTTCATGTTCGGCAGCTTCATTTTTCTCGCGCAGTATTTCCAACTCGTGGCCGGCCTCTCGCCGCTGCAGGCCGGCCTGTGGTCGCTGCCCTCGGCCATCGCCTTCACCGCCGCCTCTTTCGTCACGCCCGCGCTGGTCGGACGCTTCCGGCCCGCCACGCTGATGGTCGGGGGCATGGCGCTGTCGGCGGCAGGCTTCGTCTGGCTCGCGCTCGCGCCAGACCTGATCCAGATCGTCGCGGCCTCCGTGGCGTTCTCGATCGGCTTCACGCCGGTGATCACGCTGACGACCGGCATCGTCGTCGGCTCGGCGCCGCCCGAGCGCACCGGCGCGGCCTCGGCCATGTCGGGGACCGGCGCGGAACTCGGCGGCGCGCTCGGCG
>JBKJSB010000360.1:0-2965 GCA_046593015.1 Allobosea sp. | reverse complement strand
CATCGACATGAAGTCGTTCATCAGGTCGATGGGCTTGCATCGGCTCTGGAAGGACGCGCTGATCACCACGCTGAAGCCTGCGAAAGACCGGCCCTTCCGCCATCTCGACGTCGCAGGCGGCACCGGCGACGTGGCGTTTTCCGTTCTGGAGGCGGGCGGACCGCAGACCGACGTCACCGTGCTCGACATCAATGCGGAGATGCTCAGCGTGGGCCGCGAGCGTGCGGAAAAGCGCTTTCCGGGCGACGGGCGCATCCGCTTCGTCCAGGGCAATGCCGAGGCGCTGGCCGGCCTGCCGGACGGCCATTTCGACGCCTATACGATTGCGTTCGGCATCCGCAATGTGCCGCGCATCGACGCGGCGCTGGCGCAGGCCCATCGCGTGCTGAAGCGCGGCGGACGGTTCCTCTGCCTTGAGTTCAGCCATGTCGACGTGCCGCTGCTCGACAAGATCTACGAGGCGTATTCCTTCACCATCATCCCGCCGATGGGGCGCATGGTGACGGGCGAGGCCGAGCCCTACCAGTATCTGGTGGAGTCGATCCGCAAATTTCCCAGGCCGCAGGTTTTCGCCGGCATGATCGAGGATGCCGGCTTCCGGCGGGCGAAGTTCACGCCGATGACCGGCGGGGTCGTGGCGCTGCATTCGGGCTGGAAGCTGTGAGAGCAGCGACCGCTTCATGATCTCCTCGCTCTTCCATCTCGCCCGGACCGCCCGTGTCGGCTTCGTGCTGGCGCGCGAGGGGGCGCTCGCGCTGATCGACCCCTCCGCGCTGCCGCCGCTGGCCAGAGGCGCGATCCGGCTCGGGCGATTGATCGAGCGCCGGGGCGCCGGCTCCTCGGCGACGCGGCTGGCGGCGGCGCTGACGCGGCTTGGGCCTTCTTACGTCAAGTTCGGCCAGTTCCTGGCGACGCGGCCCGATGTCGTCGGCATGCGGATCGCCGCCGACCTTTCCGCCCTGCAGGATCGGATGGACCCGTTCCCGATGACGCAGGCGCGGGCCGCGATTGAGGCCGCTCATGGCCGGCCGGTCGAGGCGATCTTCGCGGAATTTGGACCGCCGGTGGCGGCGGCGTCGATCGCGCAGGTGCATCGCGCCAGGCTGCATGACGGCTCGGAGGTCGCGGTCAAAGTGCTGCGGCCCGGCATCCGCGACCGCTTCCACCGCGATCTCGCCGCCATGCGCTTCGGCGCGGAGATGGCCGAGAGCCGCTCGGCGGAAGCCCGCCGCCTGCGCTTTTCAGCGATCGTCGAGACGCTGGCGCGGTCCGTCACCATGGAAATGGATCTGCGGCTGGAGGCCGCCGCGCTCTCGGAATTCGCCGAGAACACGAAGGACGACCCCGATTTCCGCGTGCCCGAGCCAGATTGGCAGCTCACCGCGCGCGAGATGCTGGTCGACGAGTGGATCGACGGCGTCAGGCTCTCGGATACCGACGCGCTGATCGCGGCTGGGCACGACCTGCCGACGCTCGGCAAGACCGTGATCCAGTCCTTCCTCAAGCATGCGATCCGCGACGGCTTCTTCCATGCCGACATGCATCCGGGAAACCTGTTCGTGGATGCCGCAGGACGGCTGGTTGCGGTCGATGGCGGCATCATGGGCCGGCTCGGTCCCAAGGAGCGGCGCTTTCTGGCCGAAATCCTGCTCGGTTTCATCACCCGCGACTACACCCGCGTCGCCGAGGTTCACTTCGAGGCGGGCTATGTCCCGGCCCATCATGCGGTGGCCGATTTCGCGCAGGCGATCCGCGCCGTCGGCGAGCCGATCCACGACAAGAGCGCCGACCAGATCTCGATGGCGAAGGTGTTGACCCTGCTTTTCGAGATCACCGGCCTGTTCGACATGGCGACGCGGACCGAACTCGTCATGCTCCAGAAGACGATGGTGGTCGTCGAAGGCGTGGCGCGCACGCTCGACCCGCATCTCGACATGTGGACGACGGCGGAGCCCGTGGTGCGCGACTGGATCACCCGCAATCTCGGCCCGCTCGGCAAGCTGGAGGATGCGGGGCGCGGCGCGCGCTCGCTGGCGTTCAGCCTGGCGGCGCTGCCCGAAACCGTCGGCCGGGCCGAGCGCGTGCTGGGGCAGCTGGAAGACAGTTCGCGCCACGGTTTTGCGCTGGACGAACGCTCGGTCGCCGCCATCGGTCGGGCCGAGGCGCAGCGCAACCGCTGGAGCACTTACGCGCTCTGGGTGATCGCTGCGCTGCTGGCCTACAGCGTTTTCGGCTAAGACCTAACCGAGCGCCTTGAGTCGATATAGCGCCTCCATCGCCTCGCGTGGCGTCATCTCGTCGAGGTCGAGCGTGCTAAGCGCGACACGCAGGGGATCCTCGGCCGGCGCAGCCGGCACGGGCGCGACGGCGCGCCTGATCGGGGCGGCAAAGAGCGGCAGATCGTCGACCAGCGAGGCGACCGGCTTTTCGCGCTCGGTCTTCTCCAGCTCGCTCAGGATGGCGCGGGCGCGCTCGACGACCGCCGGGGGCAGCCCCGCGAGCTTGGCGACCTGGATGCCGTAGGAACGGTCGGCCGCGCCCGGCACGACCTCGTGCAGGAAGATGACTTCGCCATTCCATTCGGTGACGCGCACGGTCGCGTTCGTGACGCGCGCCAGCCGGTCTCCAAGCGCGGTCAACTCGTGGTAATGCGTCGCGAACAGGCCCCGGCAGCGGTTGATCTCGTGGAGATGCTCGATGGCCGCCCAGGCGATCGACAAGCCGTCGAAGGTCGCCGTGCCGCGCCCGATCTCGTCGAGGATGACGAGCGCGCGGGGACCGGCCTGGTTCAGGATCGCGGCGGTCTCGACCATCTCGACCATGAAGGTCGAGCGGCCGCGCGCGAGGTCGTCAGCCGCGCCGACGCGCGAGAACAGCCGGTCGACGACGCCGATATGAGCGCTCGCCGCCGGCACGAAGGCGCCCGTCTGCGCCAGCACCGCGATCAGGGCGTTCTGGCGCAGGA
>JBKJSB010000315.1:0-6519 GCA_046593015.1 Allobosea sp. | reverse complement strand
GGCGATCTCGGCGTCGACGCCATGCACATCAACCTGCACAAGACCTTCTCGACGCCCCATGGCGGCGGCGGTCCGGGCTCCGGCCCGGTGGTACTGTCGGAACGGCTCGCGCCCTTCGCGCCCGTGCCGTTCATCCATCTGGAGAATGGGCAGCCACGCCTGATCGAGACCATCGCCGATGCGCCGGAGGGCGCTGCGCCCTTCGGCCGCATCACCGCCTTCCACGGCCAGATGGGCATGTATGTCCGCGCGTTGACCTACATGCTCAGCCACGGCTCGGACGGCATGAAGCAGGCCTCCGAGGACGCCGTGCTGAACGCCAACTACATCCGCGCCGGCCTCTCGGACCTGATGTCGCTGCCATTCCCGGACCACCCCTCGATGCATGAGGCGCTGTTCGACGACGAATGGCTCAAGGGCACGGGCGTCACCACGCTCGATTTCGCCAAGGCGATGATCGACGAGGGCTATCACCCGATGACGGTGTATTTCCCGCTGGTGGTCCATGGCGCGATGCTGGTCGAGCCGACCGAGTCGGAATCGAAGGCCTCGCTCGACCTCTTCATCGCGACCCTGCGCGATCTCGCCATGGCCGCGAAGGGCAACGACAAGATCCGCTTCACGGGCGCGCCCCACCACGCGCCGCTGCGCCGCCTCGACGAGACGCGGGCGGCCCGGCAGCCGGTGCTGAAATGGGTCGCGCCGATGCCGATCGCGGAGGCGGCGGAGTAGGCGTCAGGGCTCGGCCCAAGGATCGATCAGTTGGAGGCCCAGCCCTTCGAAATGCCTGCGATTGCGGGTTGCCACGGCGAACTGACGCGAAAGCGCGCTCGCGGCGAGCAGGCTGTCCATGATCTGCAGATTGAGCCCGTCGCGACGCGACCGAGCCATTAGCTCACCCCAGACGGGCGCGTCCTGTTCGTCGAGAGACAGAATACGTCCGCTGAACCGCATCGGCAGGTCATGGTTGGCCCAGTCCGCCAAAGCCTGATGCCGCCGGCCCGGCGGCATCAGCGCTATTCCACGATACAACTCTGCCAGGGTCACCACGCTGATGAAGAGTTCGTCTTCGTGCCGGCTGAGAAAGGCGATGACCTTCGGCTCGGGATCAGGCTTGGCCGTTTCCGATATGACATTCGTGTCGAGCAGGATCACGACAGGTCGATGTCGCGCGGAGGCTGGTCCTCTCGCGTGAGATCGATGCCGGAGCCCCGCAGCGGCGAATTCATGAAGAACTCGCCGAGCGTTCCCTTGCGAACGGACTTGCGCTCCCATTCCTCGACCGAAACCACCACGACTGTTGGTCGGCCATTGCGGGTCACTGTTTGTGGCCCATCCGTCTTGGTCTTCTCGATCATCTCCGAGAAGCGCGCCTTGGCTGAGGCGACGGACCAGTTCTCCTTTGCAACGGTGCTCATACGCAGCCCTCTCTTATGTCTATGTTGGTCATCATAGTCATCTGCCGGACTTTCGCAACACGCCCCCGCAACGTTCCGATACGTCATTTCCCGCTCTGCCTTAAGTCTTCCTTGACCATGTGCGAGGGAAGCTTCTGTGATGCGCTTCTGGCGCTGTCTGGAATCGGTTCATGCCCCTGCGTTTCGTCAAGACCTCGCTTTTCGCTGCCTTCGCGCTGATGCTGGGCGCCGCCGGCGCGCGCGCCAACGAGCCGAGCTACGGCCCCAACACCTATGACCGCACGCTGGAGGCCCTGATCGCCCATGAGGACGTCGCCGGCCGCGGCGGCTGGCCGAAGGTGCCGTCTTCGCTCACGCTTCTGAAGCCCGACATGCAGGGTCCCGACGTCGCCCTGCTGAAGCACAGGCTGATGCTGAGCGGCGATCTCGCTCCCTCCTCGCTGCCCGGAGACATCTACGACGCGTCGGTGATCGACGCCGTCAAGCGCTTCCAGCGCCGCCACGGCCTGTCCGATCTCGGCACGGTCGGCCGTCTGACGCTGAAGGCGCTGAACGTGCCGGTCGAGACCCGTCTGAATCAGCTCACCGCCACGCTGGAGCGGCTGAACAGCAAGGGCTTCGTCTTCGCCGAGCGCTATGTCGTGGTCAACATTCCCGGCGCCAGCGTCGAGGCGGTCGAGAACGGCATCGTGCAGCGCCGCCATCTGGCGGTCGTCGGTCGCGCCGACCGGCAATCGCCGGTGCTGCAGGCCAGCATCACCTCGGTCAACCTCAACCCCTACTGGACCGCGCCGACCTCGATCGTGAAGGCCGACATCATCCCGAAGATGCGCAAGGAGCCGGATTTCCTGGCGAAATCGCATATGAAGCTGCTCGGTGCGGAAAACCGAGAGATCGACCCCGCCACTGTGAACTGGGCCGGCCTGACCGCGCCCTACTTCACCGTCCGGCAGGATCCCGGCCCCGACAACGCGCTCGGTCAGCTCAAGATCGACATGCCCAACAGCGAGGCGGTCTATCTCCACGACACGCCCAAGAAATCGCTCTTTCGCAACGATGTCCGCTTCAATTCCTCGGGCTGCGCCCGTGTCGAGGGCGTGCGCGAGCTCGCGGCCTGGCTGCTGGAGGGCAGCGAGTGGACCCTTCCCGCGCTCGAGGCCGAGATCGCCAAGGGCGAGCGCAAGAACATCGCGCTGAAGAAGTCGGTGCCGGTCGCCTGGGTCTATCTCACCGGCTGGCAGGGCGCCGACGGCCAGGTCCAGTTCCGCGAGGACATTTACGGGCTCGACACGCCCCAGGGCATCGTCACCTCGACGATCCAGCCGCGCCGGCCAAAGCCCAAGCCGCCGGTGACGAGCGTCGCGCCAAAGCCGCCGGCGATCCCGCGCCCGGCGCAGACCACGACGGCGTCGAACTGATTTTATCAGTCGCTGGATTAGACGCGGGGTCATCCCGGACAAGCGGCGAAGCCGCGCCGATCCGGGACCCATTCCTGAACCTTTCCGAGAAGCGTTCCGGAATGGGTCCCGGCTCTCCGCTGCGCTGCGCCCGGGATGACGGCGCGGAGGTAATTCGGGCGATTTCGCCAGTCACCCAAGAAAACCCAGTCACCCAAGAAAACCCAGTCACCCAAGAAACGAAGAACGCCGCGATCCTCGGCGGATCGCGGCGTTCTTCAATTTCAAGCAACCGCCGAGCGTAGCTCAGTTCAGCTTCGCCTTGACCTCTTGCAGGCCCGACGCAAAGGCCGTGTCCCCGGCCTTGCCGCCCATCTGGCTGCGCAGGATGATCTCGGCGGCCTTGGCGGCGGCCTCCGCCGCGGCGGCGCGGACTTCGGCCTCGGCCTGAACCTCGGCCTGGGCGATCTTCTCCTGCGCCGATTTGGTGCGGCGCGCCACGAAGTCGTTGAGCTTGGCTTCGGCTTCCGCCGAGAGGCGCTGGGCCTCCTCCTTGGCGGCGGCGATCAGGCCGGCGGCTTCGGCCTCGGCGGCCTTGCGCTTGCCCTCATACTCGGCGAGCAGCTTCTCGGCCTCCTGACGCAGGCGGCGTGCCTCGGCCAGCTCCTGCGCGACCTTCTCGCCGCGCGAATCCAGCGCGGCGACGATCTTGGTGTGGACGCCGAACTTCACGAGCACGGCCAGAAAGATGACGAGGGCGACGGCGACCCAAAGGGTATCCATTGGTTCTCTCCCAGAGCCTGATCCGACAGGATCAGGCGTCTCAATCCAATATTTAGAGACGGATTCACCAGCCAGACTGATTCAGTCTGGCTGGATCCGGCTCTAGCCGCGCGCCAGGGCCTGGTCGACCGCATCCGATGCCTCGGACGCGCTCGGCGACTGGCCGGTCAGCTTGGTGACGATGGCGACGGCGACCTCGCTGCCGAGCCCCCGGACATTCTGCATCGCGGCGGTCTTGGTCGAAGCGATCGTCGCCTCGGCCGCGGTCAGCTTGGCGGAAAGCTCCGCCTCGACGACGTGGCGGCGCTCGTCGGATGCCTTGGCTCCGGCGTCGCGCGCTGCCTGCGCGATGCCCTGGGCGTTCTTGCGGGCCTCGGCCAGCGCCGTCTCATAGGCCTTGGCGGTCTCTTCCGCCTTGGCCTGCATCTGGGTTGCATTGTCGAGGTCGCGCGAGATCGTGCCGGCGCGCTCTTCCAGGATGGCGCCGACGCGCGGCAACGCGATCGTCGACATCAGCCAGTAGAGGACGCCGAAGGTGATCGCGAGCCAGAACAACTGCCCTGCGAAGGTGGTGGCGTCGAAGGGCGGAAAGGACGCCTTCGCGCCGGGCGCGGTCTGGGCCTGTGCGGCCCCCGTCAGGATCAGGACGGACAGCGCGGCAAACGTCGCGCCGGCCCGAGCGGTTCCCAAAGACGGTGACGGTCGAACCGGCATGGCGTGCCTCTCAAGCGCAGAAGAACCTGCAAGCGCAGAAGAACCTGCGAGCGCAGAAAAACCTGCAAGCGAAGGAAAACCTGCAAGCGAAGGAAAATTCGGGCGCGCGCCGGCGGCTCTGGCAAGCACCGGCGCGCGGATCATCAGGCGGTGACCGGTGGTCAGAGCACGAACATCAGGACGAGCGCGACGACGAAGCAGAAGATGCCCAGACCTTCGGCGAGCGCTGCGCCGATGAAGGCGCGGCCGAACTGGCCGTCGGCAGCCGAGGGGTTGCGCAGCGCGCCCGACAGGAAGTTGCCGAAAATGCTGCCGACGCCGATGGCGGCGAGGCCCATTCCGAGGCAGGCGAGGCCAGCGCCGAGATACTTGGCTGCAGTAGCGTCCATGGTCTTTCTCCGGTGTGTAAAGCAGTGAGGGCGGGATGAACTGAAGGTGAGAGTGAACGCTTGGCGATCCAGGCCCCGGCTCAGTGGCCGGGATGCAGGGCATCGTTGAGATAGACGCAGGTCAGGATCGCGAAGACATAGGCCTGCAGGAAGGCGACGAGGAATTCGAGCGCGGTCAGCGCGACCGCCAGCAGGAGCGGCAGCGGCGCGATGACGTAGCCGATGCCGCCGCTGGCGATCAGCGCCACGACGAAGCCGCCGAAGACCTTGAGCGCGATATGGCCGGCCAGCATGTTGCCGAACAGGCGAAGCGACAGCGAGATCGGCCGCGAGACAAAGGAGACGGCCTCGATCAGCACCATGAAGGGCAGGAGCCAGCCGGGCACGCCGGAGGGCACGAACAGCCCGAAGAAATGGCTGCCATGCTTCATGATGCCGTAGACCAGCACCACGCCGATCACGAGGAAGGCGAAGGCGGCGGTGACGATGATGTGGCTGGTGACGGTGAACGAGCCCGGGATCATGCCGAGCATGTTGGCCATCAGCACGAACATGAAGAGCGAGAACACGAACGGGAAGAACACCATGCCCTGCTTGCCCATCACGCCCGTGACGGTGGAGGCGACGAATTCGTAGATGATCTCGGCGAGCGACTGCAGCCGGCCCGGAACGGTGGCGCGCTGGCTCGAGCCGTAGATCATGATCAGGGAGACGGCGGCGACCGTCAGCACCATGAACAGTGAGGCGTTGCTGAAGGAGAGGTCCAGCCCGAACGGACGCAGGGGCACGATCGGCTTGATCTGGAATTGGTAGATCGGATCGATTCCGCCACCGGCCGCCATGGTCAAATCCCTCATGCGCGGCCGGGAAGGGCCGCCGCTTCAGTTCACTCTTTGGTCGAAGCGCCAGGACCCGACCGGTGAGTCGGACGTGCGCCGAGCCGATAGACGGAGCGCAGACCGGCGATGGTTCCGATCACCAGGAAGGCGATCAGCAGGAACGGGGACGTTCCCAGCCACCGGTCTCCGAGGTACCCCAGAAGGGCGCCCGCGATGATGCCGCCTGCGAGATCGGTGGCGGCCCGAAACCCGGACGACATCGCGCCCGCAAGGGCGCCATCCTGTCCGGCCCGGGTGGAACCCGGCTTGGCGTCCCCTTCCGCCCGCCCGAGAGCGGATTTCAGAGAACTCAGTCTCGCGCGCAACTCCGAATCAGAGGCGTTCTTATCGGGTTCTGACATGGTGGATGTTCTCCCCGGACCGTGAGATGCCCACGTTCGGCCTGAGAACACCCATGACCTTGTCTGATCCCGCGCATCGAGCCGTCGTCAGCACGGCCTCCTTTATTGCCCGTCCGGAGCGCTGTCAAGGCAGGCAAAACCATATTAAGATATTGATATGATTATAAATTCAGGCCAGATGCGACATTCTTGCCGCATTGCGAAGACGATTGTGGCCTTTTTTCAGACGGCCTCGCGGATGCGCTCGGCTGTATCGAGATCGACCGAGACCATCTGGCTGACCCCGCGCTCGGCCATGGTGACGCCGAAGAGTCGGTCCATCCGCGCCATGGTGATGGGGTTGTGGGTGATCAGGATGAAGCGGGTCTGCGTCGTCCGCGACATCTCGTCGAGCAGGTCGCAATAGCGCTCGACATTGGCGTCGTCGAGCGGCGCATCGACCTCGTCGAGCACGCAGATCGGCGAGGGATTGGTCAGGAACACCGCGAAGATCAGCGCGGTCGCGGTCAGAGCCTGCTCGCCGCCCGAGAGCAGCGTCATGGTCTGTGGCTTCTTGCCGGGCGGGCGGGCGAGGATTT
>JBKJSB010000299.1:0-5998 GCA_046593015.1 Allobosea sp. | reverse complement strand
ACATCATCAACGCCGCATGCGACGCCTGGAACCGCCTCGTCGATCAGCCCAGCACCATCACATCCATCGGGATGCGCGAATGGGCTCATATCGGTCAAACATGAGGGCCGTTGGTATTATCGATCGGCGAACGCCTCTCTCACGATGGGTAGCAAAGGGTGACCTGCATCGAGCCAGTTGCGCGCTATCTCGCGGACAAAGGCATCAGCGTCTTGCGGCCAATCGCAAGCTGAGATGATCGAACGATTCGCTTCGAGAAGTCTGTCCAAACGAGGTTTATCGTAGACATACAGAGCGCCGCTTTTGATGCAGCACTGTCGTGGACAAAATTTCGCCGCCGAAAGAACCCGAGCTGCGGCGTCGCTCAACAAGTCCTTGACGCTCAGACCAAGCACTTTCGTGATCGTCCGCAGCGGGAGATAGCCGACCACTTTGCCGTGCCCGACACGATCAAGGCTACTCAAGATGTTTCGCCGGATTTCGGGAGTGAGGTCTGTAGCGACCGCCACTGCCCCCTCACACCAACCGGCTCTGCACCAGCGCGGCCTCGACGAAGCTCGCAAACAGCGGGTGCGGCTCGAAGGGGCGCGATTTCAGCTCGGGGTGATACTGCACGCCGATGAACCAGGGGTGGTCGGGATACTCCACCGTCTCGGGCAGCAGGCCGTCGGGCGAAAGGCCGCTGAAGCTCATGCCTTTGGCTTCCAGCCGCTCGCGATAGCCCATATTGACCTCGTAACGGTGGCGGTGGCGCTCGGAGATTTCGGTCGTGCCGTAGATTTTCGCGATCTTGGAGTCTGCGGCGAGCGTCGAGGCATAGGCGCCGAGCCGCATCGTGCCGCCCATATTGCCCTCGGCCTCGCGCTTCTCCAGTTCGTTGCCCCGCATCCATTCGGTCATGAGGCCGACGACGGGCTCGCTCGTGGGTCCGAACTCAGAGGAGTTGGCGTCGGCGATGCCGGCGAGCGAGCGCGCCGCCTCGATCACCGCCATCTGCATGCCGAAGCAGATGCCGAAATACGGCACTTTTCGCTGCCTTGCGAAGGTCGCGGCCCTGATCTTCCCTTCCGCGCCGCGATGGCCGAAGCCGCCGGGCACGAGAATGCCGTGGACGTGTTCCAGGAACGGCGTCGGGTCCTCCTTCTCGAAGACCTCCGACTCGATCCAGTCGAGGTTGACCTTGACGCGGTTGGCGATGCCGCCATGCATCAGCGCCTCGATCAGGGATTTGTAGGCGTCCTTCATGCCGGTATACTTGCCGACGATGGCGATGGTCACCTCGCCCTCGGGGTTCTTCACCCGCTCGGAAATGCGCCGCCAGTTCGCAATGTCGGGCTCGACCGAATGGTCCATGCCGAAGGCAGCCAGGACCTCGTTGTCGAGCCCCTCGGCGTGATAGGACAGCGGCACGTCGTAGATCGAGGCGACGTCGCGGGCCTCGATCACGGCGGTCTCGCGGACATTGCAGAACAAAGCGAGCTTGCGGCGCTCCTCGCGCGGGATCTCGCGGTCGGTGCGGCAGAGCAGGATATCGGGCTGGATGCCGATCGAGCGCAGCTCGGCGACCGAATGCTGCGTCGGCTTGGTCTTCAGTTCGCCCGCAGTCGGGATGTAGGGCAACAGCGTCAGGTGGATGAAGATGCACTGTCCGCGCGGCAGCTGCTGGTTGACCTGCCGGATCGATTCGAGGAAGGGCAGGCTCTCGATGTCTCCGACCGTGCCGCCGATCTCGATCAGCGTGAAATCGTAGTCCTCATTGCCGTCCAGCACGAACTCCTTGATCGCGTTGGTGACGTGGGGAACGATCTGGATCGTCGCGCCGAGATAGTCGCCCCGGCGCTCCTTGGTCAGGATGTCCATGTAGATGCGGCCGGTGGTGATGTTGTCGCCCTTGTTGCAGGGCCGGCCGGTGAAGCGCTCGTAATGGCCAAGGTCGAGATCGGTCTCGGCCCCGTCATCGGTGACGAAGACCTCGCCATGCTGATACGGGCTCATCGTGCCCGGATCGACGTTGAGATAGGGATCGAGCTTGCGCAGGCGCACCGTGTGTCCACGGGCCTGCAGGAGGGCGGCCAGTGCCGCCGCCGCCAGGCCTTTGCCCAGCGAAGACACCACGCCGCCGGTGATGAAAACATACCGCGTCATGGGAGGTCACCTCTAACCAATGAACTTCGATTCGCTAGGCCCGGGCGTGCAGGCAGGGCCTGCGCGGCGCGCTTGTCCACATCAAGAAAGCAGCCTGTTGCCCGGCGCTCTCCCGTCAAAAGAGAAGGGCCGGTTTCCCGGCCCCTGCCCTTCGTCTTACTGCTGCGGCGTCGCAGGCGGCGTCGGCGGCTGCGCGCCGCCCGCCGGGCCCTGCAATTGCCGAAGCTGATCGAGCACGCCGCCCGCATTCGGGGCGCTTGGGCCGGTCGGTGTGGCCGGCGCAGTCGTTCCCGGCGCACCGTCGATGATCGAGCGCTGGACGCGGCCCTGATTGGCGATGATGGCGAGCGCGATCGAGGTCAGGAAGAAGGCGCCGGCCAGGATCGCGGTCGCGCGCGTCAGGGCGTTGGCCTGGCCGCGTCCGGTCATGAAGCCGCCTGCCCCGCCACCGCCCGAGCCCATGCCGAGCCCGCCGCCTTCGGAGCGCTGCAGCAGGACGACGCCGACGAGTGCGACCACGATGATCAGATGGATGACGATGAGAACGTTCTGCATGGGCTCACAAAAACTATCGGGCTCAAGAAATGGCTATGGAGCGCGCCGCCGCCAAGGGCCACCCGCTTCAGTCCATCCAGCTTCGGCGCGGCCCATAGCATGCGCATGCGGCGCGCGCCACCCGGCATGTGCGGATGGCTCAGCCGCAGGCCCGCGCGATCGCCAGGAAGTCATCGGCTTTGAGGCTCGCGCCGCCCACCAGCGCCCCATCGACATGGGCGACGCTCATCAACTCAGCGGCGTTGGAGGGCTTGACCGAGCCGCCATAGAGCAGCCGAACTGCGGAGGCTGCCGGCTTGCCGAGCAGGCGGGCGAGTTCGGCGCGGATCGCCGCATGCATCTCGGCGACGTCGGCTGCCGTGGGGGTCAGGCCGGTGCCGATCGCCCAGACCGGCTCGTAAGCCACGACCAGCGTCGCCGCGGTCGAGCCGTCGGGCACCGAGCCGCGCAACTGCTTCTTGACGACGGCCAACGCCTTGCCGGCCTGCCGCTCGTCCTTGGTCTCGCCGACGCAAACGATCGGGACCAGCAGCCCCCTTTGCGCGGCCTCGGCCTTGGCCTTGACCATCGCATTGCTCTCGCCATGCAGGGTGCGGCGCTCGGAATGACCGACGATTGCGAACACGGCGCCGGCATCCGCCAGCATCTGCGCCGAGAGATCGCCGGTGAAGGCCCCGCTCTCCTGCGCCACGCAATCCTGGCCGCCGGTGGCGATGCGCGAGCCGATCAGCGCGGCGCTCGCCATATAAAGCAATGTCGCTGGAGGGCAGATCGCCAGATCGACGGCAGCCTTCAGCGTCGCATCGTAGCCCTTGGCGACCTCGGCCGCGATGGCGAGATCGGCCTTGAGCCCGTTCATCTTCCAGTTGCCGGCCACGAGCGGCCTGATGCTGCGCGTCATGTTCTTTTTGTCTCCTTCGACCCGAAACGGCTCTAGCAACGCCCGGCCGCCGCCGCAATCGCGCGCGACGTTTCCGAGCGATTGCAGCTTGCGGCGCGGCTTCCTATAAGCAGCCGCAACAAAACACCGGGCGCACCCTCTTCCACGCCGTGGGCCTTACAGGGAAAGATCGACACGATGATGATGACAGGCATCCGCAACGCGGGTCGGAGCTTCTTCGGCAAGCTCCTCATCTTCGTGCTGTTCGGCTTCCTGATCTTCTCCTTCGCGATCTGGGGCATCGGCGACATCTTCCAGGGCTATGGCCGCAACTCGGTCGCCCGCGTCGGCAAGACCGAGATCGGGCTGGAACAGATGCGCACCGCCTATCAGAACGAACTCCAGACCCTGACGCGCCAGCAGCGCCGGCAGATCACGCCCGACATGGCGCGCGCGCTGGGGCTCGACCGGCAGGTGCTGTCTAAGCTCGTCACGGAAGCGACGCTCGACCAGACGGCCCGAGGGATGCGGCTCGCCGTTTCGGACGAGACGATCCGCAACCTGATCTTCGAGGACCCGAATTTCCGCGACGCCTCGGGCAATTTTTCCTCAGCCCGCTTCAACGAACTCCTGCGCAGCAACGGCTTCACCGAGGCGACCTATGTGCGCGAGCAGCGCGCCACCATCCTGCGTCAGCAGCTGGGTGAAATGGTCGTCGGCGTCGTGTCCGCGCCGGTCGCGCTGCAGGAGATCGGGCACCGGCTGCGCAACGAGCGCCGCGACGTGACGCTGGCGCGCCTGCCGGCGAGCGCCGCCGGCGAGATCGCGGCCGCGACCGACGAGCAGCTCAGGACCTTCTTCGAGGCGCGCAAGGCGGGCTTCCGCGCGCCGGAATACCGCAGCGCCAACGTTCTTTCGATCTCGGCCGAGACGCTTGCCGACCCGACGCAGGTTTCCGATGACGAGGTCAAGGCGCGCTACGAGCAGGTCAAGGCCCAGCGCTTCGGTTCGCCTGAGACCCGCACCATCCAGCAGATCAGCTTTCCGACGCTCGAGGAGGCGCAGGCCGCCAAGGCGCGGATCGACGAGGGCGACACTTTTGAGGCGGCGGCCTTCGCACGCGGCGTCCTCGAAAAGGATCTGACGCTCGGCACCTTCAACCGCACGCAGCTCGTCGACGCCGCCGTGCGCGACGCAGCCTTCGCGCTGGCCGAGGACGCCGTCAGCGCGCCTGTCGCCGGCGGCTTCGGCCCCGTGCTGCTGCGCGTGACGTCGATCGTGCCCGAGCGCGTGCGGCCTTATGAGGAGGTCGCGGCCGAACTCAGGCAGGAGATCGCCACGACCAAAGCGTCGGGCCGCATCACCGAGCTGCACGACAAGATCGAGGACCAGCGCGCCGCCGCCAAGCCGCTGGCCGAGATCGCCAAGGAGTTCAGCCTGCCGCTGCGCGCGCTCGGCCCGGTCCATTCCTCTCTGCGCAAGCCGGACGGCACGCAGGAGCCAGCGCTTGCCGGCGGCGACGCTGCGGTGCAGGCGATCTTCCGTTCCGATGTCGGCGTCGACAACGAGGCGATCCGCCTGCCGCGCGACACCGGCTATGTCTGGTTCGACCTGACCAAGATCGATGCGGCGCGTGACCGGACCTTCGAGGAATCCAAAGCTGAGGTCGAGGCGCAGTGGCGTGCCGACGAGGTCGCGACGCGGCTCTCGGCGAAAACGCGCGAACTTGTGCAGCGGCTCGACAAGGGCGAGGCGTTCGACGCCGTCGCAGCGTCGGCCGGGCTGACGATTGAAACGGCCGCAGGTCTCGGCCGGCAGGACCAGCGGCCCGACCTGCCCGCCAATGTCGTCAGCCTGATCTTCGGCACGATCGCCGGCAAGAGCAATTCGGCTTCGGTCGCGGATGGCGGGCGCATCCTGTTCAAGGTCGATCAGGCCTTTGTGCCGCCTTATGCGCGCACCACGCAGGAGGCAGAGAATTTCTCCCGCCTGCTCGGGAACAGCGTCAGTGAGGACATCCTGGCGCAATATGTCGCGAAACTGCAGACCGATCTCGGCGTCGCAATCAACGAGACCGCCTTCCGCAACGCCACCGGCGGCGCGCAGAACTGACCATGAGCGCCCTGCCCGAGTTCGAGGCTTTTGTGCGTGCCTATGAGGCCGGTGCGCCGCAATTATTGCGGCAGGTGCTGGTCGGCGATTGCGAGACTCCGGTCGCCGCCTTCCTGAAGCTGCGCCACACGGTCGAGGGGCCGGCCTTCCTGCTGGAATCGGTCGAAGGCGGCGCGGTGCGCGGACGCTATTCGATGATCGGGCTGAAACCCGACCTGATCTGGCGCTGCGAGCGCGGGCAGGCATCCCTCAGCCGGCCGGCCGATGGCCAAGCCTTTGCCGCTGACCCGCGCCCGGCCTTCGAGA
>JBKJSB010000296.1:0-2563 GCA_046593015.1 Allobosea sp. | reverse complement strand
CCCGGCGCGGCGCACGCGCAGCAGGTTCATCCAGTAGCCGCGCGTCACGCTCAGGCAGGGCGGCCGGAACCAGACATTGTCGTCGACCGGAACCCAGACGCGCTCGTCGGTCGGGATGACGTCATGGACGATCAGCTCGGGCGGCGAATCCTTGGGCTGGGGATGGCGATAGGGCGTCCAGCGCTCGGCGTCGGATGCCGCGACCGGGATGGGGCTGACCTTGTTCATCAATGCGTCTCCCTGGAATTTTGTTTTCGGATTCGACGGTAGCCGTCTTTGCGAGCGCAGCGAAGCCATTCAGCGTCTCGCGCCGACCGCTGGATGGCTTCGCTGCGCTCGCAGGACGGTTCAAAGATCTGATTCAACTGCCTCGCAATCTGATTCAGAAGTCTCGGCCAAGCCCTTCAAACCACTGCGCTCTTCACACCGCGAGATAGCCGCCGTCGACAGGCAGGATCGCGCCTGTGACGAAGGCCGCCGCGTCCGAGAGCAGGAAGACGATCGCGCCGCCGACATCGGCCGGCTCGCCCCAGCGGTTCATCGGCGTGCGCGCCAGGATCGGCGCGGAGCGGGCGGCATCCTCGACCAGCGGCCGCGTCAGGTCCGTCGCGATCCAGCCCGGCGCGACCGCGTTGACGCGGATGCCCTCGACGGCCCAGGCGGCGGCAAGCGATTTGGTGAGCTGTCCGATCGCGCCCTTGGACGCCGCATAGCCCGGCGCGAAGGCCGAGCCGTGGAAGGTCAGCATCGAGGCGATATTGACGATCGCGCCGCCGGACTGGCCTCCGGCTTTCGATGCGAGCTTGTCTTTGGCGGCCAGGCACATCCGCATCGTGCCGCTGAGATTGACCTCGATCGTCAGGCGGAAGGCATCGATCTCGAACTCCCTGCCATTGCGCTGGATCATGCCCGCGCAGTTCACCAGCGCGTCGATGCGCGGGCAGGCGGCGATCAGCGCCGCGACCTGCGCATCGCTGGTGACGTCGAGTCGGGCGTGCCGGATGGCCGGGTGGGGCGGGGCGGCAGCGACCTCCTCGTCCGTCAGCCCGGTGGCCAGAACCTCATAGCCGGCCGAGGCGAGCGCAAGCGCCGCGCCCGCGCCGATGCCGCGCGTCCCGCCGGTGACGAGGGCGAATTTCGTGTGAGCCGCGTCTGTCATGGCTCCACGCTAGAGTGAGGACTGCCGTTTCGGAAGCCCGCTGCGAGCAGGCCGGCCCTGCTAGTCGAAGGCGTATCTGATGCGAAGCAGCGCGCTGCCTCGCGTCTCGTACTGGCTCGCCATGACCGGCATCTGGCGTGCAAGGCCGAGATCGAAGGCGGCCTCGAAGGGCAGGTCGGCGAGTGCATTCAAATCGGCCGAAATCCGGACCTCGGGCACCAGCGCCGAATGCGCGCCGTCGCCCGGCGCGAAGACGTAACTGCCCTGCATGGTCAGTTGCGAGGTCAGCGTCAGATGCGCGAAGACCGGCTGGCGGAAACCGACCAGCAGATTCGCGTTCTGCTCGGGATAGCTGGCGACGCCGCCGCTTCCGCCGGTGGAGACGGTCCAGATGAAGCCGGTTTCCGTCTCGGCGGCAGGCCGCGCCAGCCGCCAGTCGATCCGCGCATCGGCGGTCCGATCCGTGCCAGCCGGCGAGACGATCCGGGTCGAGACCGCAAAGACATCCGCGCCGAGCTTCACGCCCACAGCGCGCTCGGGCAGCGCGATCGATGCCGGTCCGCTCGGCTGCAGGCCCTGCCTGATGATGTCGAGCGGGATTTGCCGCTGCGCCGCGAATGCGCGGCCGGAGACGGTGCGCTGCGCCTGGCCCATCGGCGCGGCGGCAAACAGGGCCGCGTCGGCGTCGGCGTCGGCTTCGGCGTCAAGCGCCTCGTCGCGGGCCAGAAGGTCCGAGATCCCGTCGGGCTCATCCTGCGTGAGCACAGGCTGGGGGACCGGCCAAAGCGTGCGCCATGCCGGCGTGTCCTGTGCGGCGACAGGCACGACGAATGCGAAAGCCCCGACCAAGGCCGGGACGATCCGGAACAAGCGATCCAAGACTGAAGTCCCCGAGCCGATACGAACGATGCCAGGTTCATGGCGGAAGGCGCCGATTTTGCGGCAGTGCAGCATCGCGATCATGGCAGCGCGCTGGCGTTGCCCAAAAGCCGCGCTTCCCCCGACGCGCCTAACCCGCTAGGAGACGGGCAACCGCCTGCGGCGTGCTTGCCGCAGGTCGGAACCGTTCCAGTCTGGCCAGAAGCAGGGGTCGTTTCACATGAGCAAGATCAAGGTCGCCAACCCGGTCGTCGACATGGACGGCGACGAGATGACCCGCATCATCTGGCAGAAGATCAAGGACACGCTGATCTTCCCCTATCTCGACCTCGAACTCGACTATTACGACCTCTCCGTCGAGAACCGCGACGCCACCGGCGACCAGGTCACGATCGACGCCGCCCACGCCACGAAGAAGCACGGCGTCGCGGTGAAATGCGCCACCATCACGCCCGACGAAGGCCGCGTGAAGGAGTTCAATCTCAAGTCGATGTGGAAGTCGCCCAACGGCACGATCCGCAACAT
>JBKJSB010000287.1:0-15307 GCA_046593015.1 Allobosea sp. | reverse complement strand
CCGCCGGCGCGGAAGGTGATGTAGCGGAACACGTTCAGGATCGGGAACGTGCCCGAGAAATCGGCCAGCCAGACGAGCATCGTTTCGTATCTCTCGTTCTTATTCGTCCGCCGGCACGGCCGGGAAGCGCGCCACGATCGCCTTGACGATCGGCCCCATGCGCGACCCGAGCGAACCCTTGACGGTGACGACGTCGCCGGCCCGGATCGCATCCAGCACGAGCGGCTCAAGCCCGCTCGCCTGGCCGGCATAAGCCCCCCTGATGGCGGAAGGCAAGCCGTCATAGAGACCGCGCATCAGCGGCCCGCAGGCAAAGACCTTGTCGACGCCGTTGGCCAGCACCGCGTCAGCCAGCCCCTCATGCAGGGCCGGCCCGCTGGGGCCGAGTTCCAGCATGTCGCCGAGCACCGCGATCCGCCGCCCGCGCCCCGAGACCGGAATGCGGCCGAGATTCTCGATCGCGGCGCGCATCGAGGCCGGGTTGCCGTTGTAGCTCTCGTCGATCAGCGTGAACGGGCCGCCCGGAGCCTGCAGGCTCTGGCGCGCGCCGCGCCCGGCCGGCGGTGCGAGATCGCCCAGCGCCAGCGCCGCCAGCGCGAGGTCCGCGCCCAGCGCCTCGACAGCCGCCAGAACCGCCAGCGAGTTCAGGACGATATGCTTGCCCGGGCTGCCGAGCTTGTAGGTCACGGGCTGGCCATGGACCAACGCATCGACGGTCGAGACGTCAGCCTTGAGCGAGCAGGACAGCAGCCGGACATCGGCGTCCGCGCTCTCGCCGAAGGTCACGATCCGCCCGGCCGGGCCGGCCCCGGCCAACCGGCGCAGCAGTCCGGCTTGCGGGATGTCGGCGTTGAGGATCGCCGTTCCGCCGGGCTTCAGCGCGGCGAAGATAGCCCCCTTCTCCTCGGCGATGCCGTCGAGCGAGGCGAAGGCCGCCAGATGCACGGGCTGCACCGTGGTCACGATCGCGACGTCGGGCGTGACCAGCTTCGCCAGCGGCAGGATCTCGCCGGGATTGCTCATGCCGATCTCGTAGACGCCGTAGCGCACATCGGCGGGCGTCCGGCACAGCGTCAAGGGCACGCCCCAATGGTTGTTGTAGGAGGCGACGGGCGCATGGGTCTTGCCCTGCCGCGACAGCACGAGGCGCAGCGCCTCCTTGGTGCCGGTCTTGCCGACGGAGCCGGTGACCGCGACGACGCCGGCCTTCAGCTCGGCGCGGCGGGCGACGCCGGCGCGCTCCATCGCCTTCAGCACGTCGGGGACGACGGCAAAGGGACCGGCTCCGGCGAAGGCTGCGGCATGCGCCTCGTCGATCACGGCGAGCCCCGCGCCCTTCTCCAGCGCGCCAGCGACGAAATCATGCCCGTCGCGCGCCTCGCCCTGGATCGCGAAGAAAGCCTCACCCGGCTCGATCGTGCGCGTATCGATCGAGGCTCCGGTGATGGCTGCCGGCATCGCCCCGACCAGCCGCGCGCCCAGCGCCGCGACCAATGCGTCTCCGCTCCACAGGGGCGCGCTCATGCTTCGATCTCCGCGATGGCCGCCCTGACCGCCTCGTGATCCGAGAAGGGCAAGGTCCGATCGCCCACGATCTGGCCGCTTTCATGGCCCTTTCCGGCGACGACCAGCAAATCGCCCGGCCCGAGCAGGCCGACGCCATGGCGGATCGCCTCCGCCCGGTCGCCGATCTCGGCGAGCCTTGGCGATGCGGCCATGATCTGCGCCCGGATGGCAGCCGGATTCTCGCTGCGCGGATTGTCGTCGGTGACGATGGCGATGTCGGCCTTCTCGGCTGCGATCGCGCCCATCAGCGGGCGCTTGCCCTTGTCGCGGTCGCCGCCGCAGCCGAAGACGCAGATCAGCCGGCCTGTCGCATAGCCGCGCAGTGTGGCGAGCACGGCCGCCAGCGCATCGGGCTTGTGCGCGTAATCGACGATGGCGAGCCCGCCATTGACGGCGCCGACCCGCTCCAGCCGCCCGGCGACGCCGGTGAGGCCGGACAGGGCGGCAAGCGCAGCGTCGGCGTCCTCGCCAGTGGCCAGCGCCAGACCTGCGGCGACCAGCGCGTTGCCGGCCATGAAGTCACCGACCAGCGGCAGCACGATCTCGCGCTGGCGTCCACCATGGGCAACAGTCAGGCGCTGGGAAAAGCCGTCGCGCGCGCTGGCGATCAGCCTGAACGTTTCGCCCTTGATGCCGACGCCGATCAGGGTGTGGCCGGCCGCCAAGGCGGCTTCGGCTGCCTGCTCTGCATAGGGTTCGTCACGGTTGATCACGACGGGCGAGCCCGGCGGCAGCAGCCGCCAGAGCCGCATCTTGGCGGCGAAATACTCTTCGACGGTCGGGTGATAGTCGAGATGGTCGCGGCCGAGATTGAGGAAGGCGCCTGCGCTCAGGCGAACCCCATCGAGCCGGTGCTGGTCGAGCCCATGCGAGGACGCCTCCATCGCAAGATGCGTGACGCCGTCCTGCGCCAGCCCGTCGAGCGAAGCGTGCAGCGAGAGCGGGTCGGGCGTCGTCAGCGAGCCGTAATCGGCGCCCTTCGACGTCACCACGCCGATGGTGCCGAGGCTCGCCGACTCATGCCCGAGAGCGGCGAAGACCTGCCGGGTGAAATCGGCGACCGACGACTTGCCGCTGGTGCCGGTGACCGCGACTATGGTGGCGGGCTGGCGCGGATGGAACACTGCCGCCGCCAGAGACAAGGCCAGCCTCGGATCGGCGACCTGCGCGAAGGCGACCCCGGCGGGCAGATCGGTGGGCCTTGGCGCGACCGATACGATAGCGGTTGCGCCGCGCATGGCGGCATCCGCGATGAAGCGCGCGCCATCCGCCTTGGCCCCGGCCAGCGCGACGAAGACCTCGCCCCGCTCAACCGTGCGGCTGTCGAAGGCGACGCCGGTGGCGGAACGGCCAGCCTCACCGGGCGAAAACGCGTCCGGAAAGAGCTGGCCAAGTTGGAATGACGGCATGATCACGTCTCGATTCGGCTGGAACCGACCATCTCAGCCCTCATCCCGAGGAGCAAGGCGAAGCCCTGCGTCTCGAAGGATGGCTCGTGAGGAAAGTCGGCGCCCGCCAGAGCTCAGCGCGTGCCCCACGCCCCGAGCCGCGCCATCAGCGGGAACGGCGCGACCGGCGGCTCGAAACGCGGCGGCAGGCCCAGGATCGGGGCGGCGCGCTCGATGACCTTGCCGGTGGTGATGCCGGCGTTCCAGGCGGCGGTCGAATAGCCGCCGCTTTCGGCATAGCCCTTGGGCTCGTCATAGATCGAGAGGAAGAGGTAGCGCGGCTTGTCGGCGGGCACGATCGCCATGAAGGTGGTGAAGTTCCGGTTCTTGGCGTAGCGGCCGTTGATGACCTTTTCGGCCGTTCCGGTCTTGCCGCCGACGAAATAGCCGGCGACGTCGGCCTTGCGGGCCGAGCCGCGCTCGCCGTTGAGCCGCATGATGAAGCGCATCGCCTCTGAGGTTTCCGGCTTGATGACGCGCACGCCGAGCTTCCTCGCCTCCTCCTGCGAGCGCTTGATGAAGGTCGGCGTGATCAGATTGCCGCCATTGACCAGAGCGCCGACGGCCGCGAGCGCCTGGATCGGTGCAACCGCGAGGCCGTGGCCGAAGGCGATGGTGGCGCTGTTCAGTTCGCCCCAGCGACCCGGCACGATCGGGGCCGCGCTTTCGGGCAGTTCGGTGCGCATCCGGTCGAGCTGCGCCATCTTGCTCAGGAACGCCTTGTGGCCCTCGACGCCGACGGACAGCGCCATCTTGACCGAGCCCATATTGGACGAGTGAACGAACACCTCCGGCACAGTCAGGGTGCGGCCGGTGCCCTTGTATTCGCGGATGACCTGGCTACCGAAGCGCATCATCCCGCCGGCGGTCGAATAGGTCGAGTTGATGTTGGCCTTGCCTGAGTCGAGCGCCATCGCGACGGTGAGCGCCTTGAAGGTCGAGCCCATCTCGTAGACGCCGACATTGATCCGGTTGATCCGGTCCTTCTCCTGAGCGTCGGTCGGAGTGCTCGGGTCGTAGTCGGGCAGCGAGACCAGCGCGATCACCTCGCCGGTGTTCACGTCTAGGATGGCGCCGGCAGCAGCGATGGCGCGGTATTTCTCGATTCCCTTGACCAGTTCGTCGCGCAGCAGATGCTGGACGCGCAGATCGACCGAGAGCTGCACCGGCTTCAGGTCCGAACCTTGAGTCGCGAGCCCCGCGCCGTTCAGGTCCTGAAGCCCTTGGGAGTCGATGTATTTCTCGATGCCGGCGATGCCGACATTGTCAATATTGGCGTAGCCCAGCACATGGGCGGCGGCCGGCCCGTTCGGATAGACGCGCTTGTTCTCTGGCACGAAGCCGACGCCGGGAATGCCCAGCCGATGGACCTCGGCCTGCTGGCGCGGCGTGATCTCGCGCTTGACCCAGACGAAGCCCTTCTTGGTGGCGAGCTTGTCGCGCAGATCCTTGGCGTCGAGATCGGGCAGGACGGCGGTCAGCAGCTCGGTCGCCTCGTCCTTGTCGAGGATCTTGCGCGGCTCGGCGAAGACCGAAACCGTGCGGATATCGGTTGCCAGCACATGGCCTTCGCGATCGACGATGTCGGGACGCGCCGCCGAGATCGCCGTCGAAGTCGCGCGCCTCAGACCGACCTGCTCGTTGGGCGCGATCGCCAGCATGACGAGCCGGCCGGTGATGGCGATGAACAGCGCCGAGAAGCCGAGAATGACGAGGCCGACGCGCGGCTCGCTCTTCTCGCCGCTCATCCGGAAGACGGCGCGCAGCCAGCCGAGCCGGGGGCGGCGCGGCGCGACTTGGGCCTGCGGGGCGGCTTGGGCCTGCGGGCCGGCTTGGGCCTGCGGGGCGGGCTCGACGGTCGAATTCTCGCTCATGGACGGGCTCCGGGCGTGGTGACGCCGCTGGCTTTGCGGTCCTTCGGGGTCTCGGTCGGCAGGCCGAGGCCGAGATCCTCGAGCTTGCGGCCGATCGCATCGACCTTCGGCCCGCGCTCGGGGATGTCGGATGGGCGCACGACGTGGCTGATCGCGAAGGGCTGCAGATCGAGATGGCTGTCGGCCAGCGCCTGCAGCCGGTCGGGCCGGCTGAGATAGGACCATTCGGCCTTGAGCACGGCGATGGCGTCGCGCTCGCGCTGCGTCTTGGCCTTCAGCTTCTGGAGCTGCTCGGCCTCAAGCGTCGTCTCGTATTTAATCGTGTAGGCGTAGAGCGCGGACGACACGAGCGCGCCGATAGCCACCACATGCAGGAGCTTGATCATGCCGATGGCCTCCGCCGGGGCTGGGGATCGGGAACCTCGGACAGCGCCACGAGCGCCGCGTCTGCCGGACGCGCCGGGCGATCGGTCCGTTCGGCCGCCCTGAGCTTGGCCGAGCGCGAGCGCGGATTGGCGCGCATCTCGGCCTCCGATGGCGCGACCGGCCCGCGACTGACCAGCGTGAATGTCGGCTCCGCGGCCGCGACGACCGGAGCATGCCGCGAGCCCGCCGGCGCGCGGCCCGAGCGCGCGGTCATGAACTGCTTGACGATGCGGTCTTCGAGCGAATGGAAGGTCACGACCACGAGCCGCCCGCCGGGCTTCAGCACGGCCTCGGCCGCGTGAAGCGCCCGGACCAGCTCGCCGAGCTCGTCATTGACGGCGATGCGCAGCGCCTGAAACGTCCGCGTCGCCGGATTGGCCCCGCCGGGCTCGGTCCTGACGATGCCGGCGACGAGATCGGCGAGCTGCTTGGTCGTCTCGATCGGACCTTTCCGCCGCGCCTCGATGATGGCCCGTGCGACGGCGCGCGAGCGGCGCTCCTCGCCGTAGTGATAGAGGATGTTGGCGATCAGGCCTTCCTCGGCCTCGTTGACGATGTCGGCGGCGCTTGGCCCATCCGCGCCCATGCGCATGTCGAGCGGCCCGTCGAAGCGGAACGAGAAGCCGCGGCGCGCCTCGTCGATCTGCATGGACGAGACGCCGATATCGAGCACGACGCCGTCGAGTGGGGCCATGCCGAAGCGTTGCGCCTCCTCGGCCAGTTCGCCGAAACGGGCCTGTGACAATGTCAGCCGCCCGGCCATCGCGCTGACCAGATCGGCCCCGCCTGCGATCGCGCTCGGATCGCGGTCCAGCCCCAGCAGCGTCGCATCGGGTGCGGCGTCGAGGATGGCGCGGGCATAGCCACCGCCTCCGAAAGTCCCGTCGAGATAGCGGCCGCCAGCTTGCGGCGCGAGCGCTGCGACGACTTCGTCGAGCAGGACCGGGATGTGACGCCCGCCCTCACCGGTGGCCGGCTCGCCATTGCCGCCGCGCCGCTTCATGGCGTGTCGGCCCCAGCCGGACCCGCCAGCGTGCTGAGAGAGCGCCGGACATCGCGCAGTCGCGACCGCGCCGTCTCCAGATGGGCCCGGAAGCGCGCCGGTTCCCAGATCTGGAACTTGTGGCCCTGCCCGACGAAGGTCACATTGTCGCCGATGCCGGCATGCGTCTTCAGCATTTCGCCCAGCATAATGCGGCCCTCCGGATCGATCTTGAGCACCTCCGAGGCGCCATTCAGCGCGACCGAAAGCAGCTCCCATTCTTCCGAAAAGGGCGAGAAGCGCGCCAGCATGTCGTCGATCGTCCGGCGCAACGCCAGCCCGCCGGCGTCGATCGCCGAGAGTTCGAGAGCCGGGTGAACATAGAGCCCCTCGTAGCCGTCCTTCGCCAGGACAGCGCGGAAGCTTGCAGGGATCGAGACGCGGCCCTTGGCGTCCAGCCGGTTCGTGAAGTTCGAGACGAAGCGGTCCGTCAACGCCGCCTCCCGGCCAAAAACTCACCCGACTCTGCGCCAACGAGGGCGCGAAATGGACACCCCGTCGAAGCCGGCAAAGCGCAGCCTTGAGCCGAAATCCGCGCGGCACACGGACCTTGACCTGACCTTTGCCTGCCGGTTGCGACGGGGTGATTTGGGATAGCATGGGCCTATATGGGCGTCAATGGAATCGCGTCTGCCGGCCAACCGACAGACGGCCTCGGCATCATCACAGCCCGTTAAGGTTAAGTATCCGTAACCACGCAGGGATTCGACATGCGCGCTCCCTTGCGACGGCCATATGCCGGCCAGGCGGTGCCAGCGCTTCGCAAAAAAACTTGCGGCCGCTCAGGCGCGCTCGGCAGCCTTCAGCAGGCTGTCACGCAGCGCGAGCAGTTGGTCCATCAGCCGCGCGCCATCCTCGGGGTCGCCTCCGATGGCGCAACCCATCGCGTCGGGTACGCAGGCACCCTTCCTGCGCAGCGCCTCGCCGGCCTGCGTCAGCAGAAGGCGAACCTGGCGCTCGTCCTGCCGGCTGCGCTCGCGCGCGATCAGGCCGCCAGCCTCGAGACGCTTCAGGAGCGGCGTCAGCGTGCCGGAATCGAGCATCAGCCGCTCACCGATAGCCTTCACGCTCAGCCCGTCACGTTCCCACAATACGAGCATGACCAGATATTGCGGATAGGTCAGGCCGAGGTCGGCCAGCACGGTTCGATACATGCGGTTGAAGGCATGGCCGGCCAGATAGACCGCAAAGCAGAGCTGTTCCTCGAGCCGGGGCGTCATCGAGCCCGGAACTCGCGCTTTCACCATGGCGTTCCCTCCCCTGCATGGCCACATCCACCATATCAACGACCGAATGGTTCACACGGCGCGGTCAACTCCGCGTGCCCCCCGATAATTAGATCGTTGACAATTAGATTGTGCACTATCTAATTTGATGATGCAAGGAGTTGACGTGGCTCGGCATCGAGCGGCGCCAATCCGGTTTCAGGACAGCCCCAGGAGTGATCCGATGAAAATTCTCTACACCGCGCATGGCTCGGCAACCGGCGGCCGCGAAGGCAAGGCCGCCACCGACAGCGGCAATGTCGATCTCGTGCTCAATACGCCGAAGGAACTCGGCGGCGGCGGCGGCAACGGCACCAATCCAGAGCAGCTCTTCTCGATCGGCTATTCGGCCTGCTTCCTCGGCGCGCTGAAATTCGTCGCCGGCAAGGAGAAGGTAAAAATCCCCGACGAGGCGAAGGTCTCGGCCGATGTCGGCATCGGCCCGCGCGACGACGGCCAGGGCTTCGGCATCGCCGTGACGCTGACCGTTTCGGTGCCAGGCGTCGACAAGGCCGTGGTCGAGGACCTCGTCCAGAAGGCCCATGTCGTGTGCCCCTACTCGCACGCCACCAAAGGCAATATCGAGGTCGATCTCAAGGTCGCGTGATCTCCGGAGCATGGCACCGGGCAATCGCTCCGGTAGCCGGATGGAGCGGCGTGCTAGAACCAGAGCGGAGCGGACTTTTTGTCCGTGAGCATCGGAAGCGCGGCACGTCGCTTCAGCCGACCGCAGGAGTAGAATTGCCAGCCGGCCTGTAAGCCGGGTTCTGGATGGCCGGGAGATCTCTCCCCCGACGTGACGGCCATTCCTCTGGGACGCGCATTACTGCGCGCCTCGAGCAACCAACCCGGACGACAAGGCCGCAGAAACAGGCCCCCCTCCCCTTGCAGGGAGAGCATCGTCCCTATTCGGTTTTGCTCCCGGTGGGGCTTGCCATGCCGTCCCCGTTGCCGGGTCCGCGGTGCGCTCTTACCGCACCTTTTCACCCTTACCGCCGCACCGAAATGCGGAGGCGGTTCGATCTCTGTGGCGCTTTCCCTGGGGTCGCCCCCGCCGGACGTTATCCGGCACCGTGTTTCCGTGGAGCCCGGACTTTCCTCCCCCGAAAGAACCTGAGGTCTCGCGGGAGCGGCCGTCCGGCCGACTGGCGGAAGGGCTAGTGCGCGCTGCGCCGGCTTGCGTCAAGCGCAGCCGGCCGCGAGGCTCAGTTGCGAGCGGTGATCGTCCGGACCTTGGCGCAATAGGTCCGGTTGGCGCCGCTCATGCGCTCGGCCATGTGGCCGCTCTGATACTTCATCACGGTGCGGCAGGTGTCGCCGCCGGCCGCACGATAGGCCATCGCCAGATATTTCATCGCGTAGCGCGCATTGGTCTCGGCATCGAGCAGCCCGCCGGCCCCGCCGGAATAACCCATGCCGCGCGCCGTCTGGTGGCGGATCTGCATCAGCCCGTAGTTGCCGGCATTGGCGGCGCGAGGGTTGTAACGGCTCTCGATCCGCACCACCGCATCGGCGAGCGCGAAGGGCACGCCATTGGCGGCCGCATGGCGCGCAACAAGCGACCTGAGACCGTCGGAGCCGGCAGGCCCCGCCAGAGCAGTCCTTGAAGTCACGGCCGGCGCGGTGGGGGCCTCGACGACGGGAGACGCTGCATTGGGCGATACGGGAGTGCCCCGCGACCCGACGGGGTCGATCTGCACATTGGCCTGCATCGACTTCTGGAAGGCGGCCCGGGCGCGCTCGACGGCGGACGAGCTTGCGGATTTTCCGGAAGCGGCGACGGGCTTGCCGACAGCCTTGGCCTGCGCTGGCTTGGCCGCGCTCTCAGGCTTGTCTTCGCCCGTCTCGGCGGCTTTTGCCTGATCGATTTCGGCCTGCCTGACGATGAAGTCGCGCGCGCCGGTCTCGCTATTGACCTCGGCGACAGATGGCTGGGAGCCAGCCAGGCAAATTGCGAAAGTAGCGAAGGCATAAGAGCGCTTGGTCAGCATCGTTGCGGACGCCTTTCATTCCGGAGCATCGGAGGATGACGAGCCTGATGCTGGCGGAATGTGGTCATAATCTGACATGCCGAGCGTACTCGTACAGGGATATTTTATCTTTCAATATGAAATCTATTACTTCACATACCAATATTGAAAAGTCTTGGCCGCTCCTGCCGGCCATCACTGATTCGGTCTGACGCAAGGGCAACGGGAACGTGAAAGCCTGCCGCATTCCCGACTTATTTCTCGAGGGATGCCCAAAAAAACCCCGTCGGCCTGGCCTTGTGGGGCACCCGGAGGCCGCGCTAAGCCTGCAGGGTCGGGCCGGGGCCATGGCGCGATGGGCGCGCCGGGCCGGCGTCCGGGAGAGTTTTGGACCATGGCATCGACGTTCTGGGGCCTTCTCGGCGGCGGCGGAGTCGGCTTCGTGCTGGGCGGCCCGCTCGGTGCGCTGCTGGGGGCGTTGGCCGGCCATGTGCTGGTCGACCGCGAGGGCGCGCCCTTCGGCCCGGCCCCGCGCGAACTCGTCTTCACCACCGGCCTCGTCGCGCTCTCGGCCAAGATGGCGCGCTCCGACGGCGTCGTGACGCGCGACGAGGTCGCGGCCTTCGAGCGCATCGTCAAGGTGCCCGACGGCGAACATGAGCGCATCGTGCGTCTGTTTGATCTCGCCAAGCAGACCAGCGCCGGCTTCGAGGCCTATGCGAGCCAGATCGCCGAGGCCTTCCGCGATGAACCGGCGCTGCTGGAGGACGTGCTCGACGGGCTGTTCCTGATCGCCGCCGCAGATGGTGCGATCCATGAGGCCGAGCACGCCTATCTGCGCGACGTCGCGACGATCTTCTCGATCGACGATGCGGGCTTTGCCCGCATCGAGGCCCGTCACATGCGCCGGCCCGACGACCCCTATCTGGTGCTCGGGGCCTCGCGCGAGATGAGCGACGCTCAGCTGAAGCAGCACTACCGCCGGCTGGTCGCGGAGACCCACCCCGACCGGGAGATCGCGCGCGGCCTGCCCGAGGAGGCGGTCGCGATCGCCACCCGCAGGCTGGCGGCGATCAACGCCGCCTGGGATGCGATCGAGCGCGAGCGCGCCGCGGCGGCGTCCCGCGCGATCCTGCCCGCCTGAAGCCGCGATGTCAGCAGCGAGTCCAGACAGCCGCTTCGCGGCGAAGGTGCTTCCGTCGCCCAATCATGGCGAGCGCAAGCCTGGGGCGGCCGACGGCTCAGCCCGCCGCCCGGACATGCTGATCCTGCACTACACCGGCATGCCGGATGCGGGCTCGGCGCTGCAATGGCTGTGCAATCCGGTTTCGCAGGTCTCCTCGCATTATTTCGTCTTCGAGAACGGCCACACGCTGCAGCTCGTGCCCGAGGCGCGGCGAGCCTGGCACGCAGGGGCCTCGCACTGGGCCGGCGAGACCGACATCAACTCCTGCTCAATCGGCATCGAGATCGCCAATCCGGGCCATCCCGGGGGCCTGCCGGACTTTCCGCCGGAGCAGATCGCAGCGACCCTGAACCTCTGCCGCGACATCTGCGAGCGCTGGTCGATCCCGCCGCAACGCGTGCTCGCCCATTCCGACATCGCGCCCGGCCGCAAGATCGACCCCGGCGAGAAATTCCCGTGGGCGCGTTTCGCACGAAGCGGCGTTGGCCTGTGGAGCGAGCCCGCGCCGATCCGGGGCGGACGCTTCTTGGCGAAGGGCGAGAGCGGCCAGCCGGTCGAGGCGCTGCAGGCGATGTTCGCGATGCTGGGTTACGGCTGCGCGGTCGATGGCGTCTTCGACGAGACGCTTGAGGCGGTCGTGGCCGCCTTCCAGCGCCACTGGCGGCCGGAGAAGGTCGATGGCGTCGCCGACGCCTCGACGATCACGACGCTCCGCGATCTGGTCGCCGCGACGCAAGGCGCGCGGACGGCCTGATCTGTCGCACATCTTGCAGCAACATTGCCGCAGTTTAACTCGCCGGGATTGGTGGATTCTGCCATGATGATGCGAGGTAAAGGCCTGCATCCGCAGGCTCGAACGGCGGAGTGGCGGCTTTGCGCAAATGGCTGATGGCGACGGGGTTGGTGGCGGTGGCGGCCGGGGCCGGCTACTGGACGCTGCGGCCCTCGGGCGGCGCGGCCAATGAACAGGCCTACCGCACCGCAGCCCTCGATCGCGGCCGGATCACAGCCGCCGTCCGCGCGACAGGCACGCTCACCCCGGTGACGACCGTTCTCGTCGGCTCCCAGCTCTCGGGCCAGATCGTCGAGATCCTCGCCGACTACAATTCGATCGTGAAAGCCGGCCAGATCGTGGCCCGGCTGAACGGCGACCAGATCAGGACCAAGCGCGACGCAGCCGAAGCGGACGTGTCGCAGTCGAAGGCCGACCTGCTGGTCAAGCGCGCCCAGCTCGACCGCGCCCGCTCGACCCGCATCAGGGCCAACTCGACGGTCAGGGACATCGAGGCGCAGCGCGACCGCGCCGCCGCCCAGCTTGCCGACGCAAAGCGCACTTTCGAGCGCCAGACCGAACTGTTCTCGCGCGGGGCCGGCGCACAGCAGACCCTCGACAGCGCCCGCACCCAGGTCGAGATGCAGACTGCGACGCTTGCCTCCGGCGAAGCGCAGATCGCCTCGGCAAGGGCCGAAATGAACGGGCTCGACGCCGACATCCTGCTGGCGGAAGGCCAGGTCAAGGCGAGCGAGGCGCTGATCGCGCAGCGCGAGGCCACGCTGAAAGGCATCCTGATCGACCTCGAACGCACCGAAATCCGCTCGCCGGTCGATGGCGTCGTGGTCCAGCGCCAGGTCGATCTCGGCCAGACGGTGGCGGCCTCGCTCTCGACGCCGACCTTGTTCCAGATCGCGCAGGATCTGCGCGTCATCGACATCTACGCCAATATCGACGAGGCCGATGTCGGCCGCCTCAAGACCGGCCAGGCCGTCACCTTCACCGTCAACGCCTATCCCAACCGCACGTTCGAGGGTCGCGTCGAGATGGTCCGGCTCGGCGCGCAGACGATCCAGAACGTCGTGACTTATACCGGCGTGGTCAGGGTCGAGAACCGCGACATGGCGCTGCTGCCGGGCATGACCGCCAATCTCCAGGTCGTCACCGAGGACCGCAACGACGTCCTGCGCGTCGCCAATGCGGCGCTGCGCTTCCGGCCCGTGGGCACTGCAGCCGGCCCCGTGCCGGCCGCCTCTCCCGCCGTCGCAGGCGGGGAGCGCGGCGGACGCGGCGGCAACCGCACAGGCGCAGCGCTGCGCGAGCGCATCGAGACCGAATTGCAGCCGACGCCGGAGCAGAAGCAGGCGATCGCCGCCGTTCTGCAGGAGCGCCGCAGCGGTGGACGCGAGGCGATGGCCGGCCTCTCCGAAGACGAGCGCCGCGCCGCCTTCCGCAACGCCCGCACCGAGATGATGAAGAAGGTCGCCGCCGTGCTCGACCCCGAGCGGAAAGCGAAGTTCGAGGCGATGATGCAGGAGGGCCGCCCCGCAGGCCGGACCGGCGCGCCCGGCCGCGTCTATGTGCTCGATACAGGCGGCCAGCCCAAGGCCGTGCCTGTCATGCTCGGCCCGACCGACGGCGCCTACACCGAGATCGTCTCGGGCGATCTTAAGGACGGCGCGCAGGTGGTCATCGGCGGCGGCCCGCGCCCGGTCGCGCCGGCAGTGCCTGCCGGCGGTCCGCCGGCGCGCGGCCCGAGGTTGTTCTGACGCGATGGAACGCGTGCCTCCTTCCCCTTGTCATTCCGGGGCTTCGCGAAGCGAAGAACCCGGAACCCACGACCGGGTGACGCCCTCTGACCCGGTCGATCGCGCCCGCCCGGTCGTGGGTTCCGGGTTCGCGCCTTCGTCGCGCCCCGAAATGACAGGCGGAGCGACCCCATGCCTCTGATCGAAGCGCGCGAGCTCTCCCGGGTCTACGATCTCGATTCCGGCCGGGTCACGGCGCTGGACCGTGTCTCGCTCGACATCGAGGCCGGCGACCTCGTCGCGGTGATGGGCCCGTCCGGCTCGGGCAAATCGACCTTCATGAACCTGATCGGCTGCCTCGACCGGCCGACAGGCGGGCATTACCGGCTCGACGGCGTCGCGGTCGAAACCCTCTCGGGCGATGGGCTCGCGGAGTTGCGCAACCGCAAGCTCGGCTTCGTCTTCCAGCAGTTCAATCTGCTGCCGCGCGTCGATGCCTGCGCCAATGTCGAACTGCCGATGGTCTATGCCGGCACCGACGGCAAAACCCGCAAGACGCGCGCTCTTGCCGCGCTCGGCCGCGTCGGACTGGCCGAACGCGCCCATCACCGGCCGATGCAGCTCTCGGGCGGCCAGCAGCAGCGCGTCGCGATTGCGCGCGCTCTGGTCAACGAGCCGCGCCTGCTGCTCGCCGACGAGCCGACCGGCGCTCTCGACAGCCGTACCGCGCTCGAAATCCTCGCTTTATTCCAGGACCTCAACCGCGAGGGCGTCACCGTCGTCATCGTGACCCATGACGCTGAGGTGGCGCGCCATGCCCGCCGCGTCATCCGCTTCCGCGACGGAAGACTGCTTTCAGACCAGCGCCAGCAGGCTGCCGATGCCCGCGAGGCGCTGGCCGCGCTCGACGCCGGGCACGAGCACCCATCCGAGCCGCCGGTTCTGGCGCCGGAGGTCTTATTGCCGGAGGTCTTACTGCCGGAGGTCTTACTGCCGGAGGTCTTGGCATGAGCCTGCTCGAAGCCATCCGCTCGGCGCTCTCGGCCATCGGCGCGAACGCGCTGCGTTCGGCGCTGACCATGCTGGGCATCATCATCGGCGTCGCCGCCGTCATCGCCATGGTCGCGATCGGCTCGGGCGCGCGCGAACGCGTCACCTCGCAGATCAAGTCGCTCGGGGCCAACCTTGCCATCATCCAGTCCGGCAACGTCACGCAGGGCGGCGCGCGGCTTGGCGCGGGCGCGTCCTCGACGCTGACCGACGAGGACGCCAGCGCCGTTCTGCGAGAAGTCGAGGGAGTCTCCGCCGCAGCCCCCGTGATCATCACCCGCGCCCAGGCGATCTATGCCGGAGCGAACTGGTCGACACAGATCACCGCGACCGATCTCGACTTCTTCGCCGCCCGCGAATGGGACGTGGCGGACGGCCGCCTGTTCGAGCCCGAAGAGCTTCGGCGCGGCGAGATCGTCGCCATCATCGGCCAGACGGTCGCCAGAAACCTGTTCGGTGAGCAGAACCCGCTCGACCAGCAGTTCCGCATCCGCAACGTGCCTTTCAAAGTCATCGGCGTGATGGCGTCCAAGGGCCAGTCGGCGCTGGGCCAGGATCAGGACGACGTCATCTTCGTGCCGCTCGACACCGGCCGCCGCCGCATCGTCGGCCGCAACTATGCGCGCGACCGCTCGGTCCAGACCATCATGGTCAAGTTCGAGAGCGAGCAGGCGATCACGCCCGGCATCGAACTGACCCGCGCTCTGCTGCGCCAGCGCCACCGCCTGAGCGAGGACGCCGACGACGACTTCATCGTCCGCAACCTGACCGAGATCGCCAACACGGCGACCGCCGCCGCCAACACCCTGTCTTGGCTGCTGGCGGCCGTGGCGGCCGTCTCGCTGCTGGTCGGCGGCATCGGCATCATGAATATCATGCTGGTCTCGGTGACCGAGCGCACCCGCGAGATCGGGCTTCGGCTCGCGGTCGGCGCGCGCCAGCGCGACGTGCTGGCGCAGT
>JBKJSB010000222.1:0-3882 GCA_046593015.1 Allobosea sp. | reverse complement strand
ACACAGTCGCCCGGCTCGGCTGGCTCAACCGCATGACGCAGTTCAAGGAAAAGGCCGGCAAGGACAAGGAAGCCGCTTCGGTCGGGCTCTACGCCTATCCCGTGCTGATGGCGGCTGACATCCTGCTCTACAAGGCGACGCATGTGCCCGTCGGCGAGGACCAGAAGCAGCATCTCGAACTGGCGCGCGACATCGCGCAGAAATTCAACAACGACTTTTCCGCGCGGATCGCCGAGCGCGATCTGGGCACCGGCGATCTCGGCTTTTTCCCGCAACCGGAGCCGATGATCCAGGGCCCGGCCCCGCGCGTGATGAGCCTGCGCGACGGCACCAAAAAGATGTCCAAATCCGACCCGTCGGATTACTCGCGCATCAACCTGACCGACGACGCCGAGACCATCGCGACCAAGGTCCGCAAGGCCAAGACCGACCCGGAGGCGCTGCCGTCCGAGGAGAAGGGTCTGGAGGGCAGGCCGGAAGCGGAAAATCTCGTCGGCATCTATGCCGGACTATCGGGCGCGACCAAGGCGCAGGTGCTGTCGGAGTTCGGCGGCGGCCAGTTCTCCGGATTCAAGGCGGCTCTGGTCGATCTCGCGGTCACCAAGCTCGCGCCCATCGCCGGCGAGATGCGTCGCTTGTTGGCCGATACCGGCCATATCGACGCGATCCTGAACGACGGCGCCGACCGGGCGACGGCGATCGCGGCCCCGGTCATGGCCGACGTCAAGGACATCGTCGGCTTCGTCGGCCGACGCTGAAGGCGGTTTCTGGACGTTCTTCCCGGAAAGGTCTCCCCAGACCGCACTTGCGCTGACGTTGCGGCGCGGTTCACCATGCCGGCTCCTGGAAGCGGCGACAGGATGAGAACATGGTCAAGCGACGGCGGTCCTATGAAACGGGCCATCGCCCGAAATTCCTCGCTGTCGTCGACGACAGCGACGAATGCGCCAAGGCGGTGCGCTTCGCCGCGCGCCGCTGCGCCCGCGTCGGCGCGGCGATTGTCCTGCTCGGCGTCGTCACGCCGCCCGAGCACGAGACCTGGCTCGGCGTCGGCGAGGTGATGCAGGCCGAGGCCGAGGAGCAGGCGCAGAAGCTGCTGGACGAAGCCGCCGCCTCCGTGCGCGCGCTCGCCGGACTGGAGCCGGAGAAGGTCGTGCGCACCGGCGACAAGGCTGACGAGGTGGTCAAGCTGATCGAGGCCGACGAGGACATCTCGCTGCTCGTTCTGGCCGCGGGTGCGGGCCGCGACGGTCCCGGCCCGCTGGTTAGCGGCCTTGCCGGAAAATCGGCCGCGAGCTTCCCGATCCCGGTCGCGATCGTGCCGGGCCATCTGGAGGACGAGGAAATCGACGCGCTGGCTTGATCGTTCCCGCTGGAATCATTCCAGCGACGCGCCTATATCCACTGCAGGAACGGCGGCCTTGACCCGCCGGCGCCGGAGGATTGTCCCATGTTCATCCAGACCGAAGCGACGCCCAACCCCGCCACCCTGAAATTCCTGCCCGGCCGCACGGTGATGGCCGACGGCACGCTTGAACTGCGCGAGGCGGGCCAAGCCGAGCGTTCGCCGCTGGCCCAGCGCCTGTTCGGCGTCAACGGCGTCTCCGGAGTCTTTCTCGGCTCGGACTTCATCACCGTGACCAAGTCGGATGGCGAGTGGCCCCATCTCAAGCCCGCTATCCTCGGCGCGATCATGGAGCATTTCATGTCGGGCGCGCCGGTCCTCTCGGACGGCTCGCAGGCCGACGTGATCGAGGAGGGCGAGTTCTTCGCGCCCGAGGACTCCAAGACCGTCGAGACGATCAAGGATCTGCTGGAAACCCGCATCCGCCCGGCGGTGGCCGGCGACGGCGGCGACATCACCTTCCGCGGCTTCAAGGACGGCACGGTCTATCTCGCGATGAAGGGCTCCTGCGCCGGCTGCCCCTCCTCCACCGCGACGCTGAAGCACGGCATCCAGAACCTGCTGCGCCACTTCCTGCCGGATGTGCGCGAGGTCGAGGCGGTCTGACCAACGCATAGCCTGATGCGCATCCTCGCCATCGACACCGCGCTCGGCGCCTGCTCGGCCTGCGTGCTCGACGCCGGTTCGGCCGAGCCGCTCGCCATCGAGCAGGTCGCGATGGAGCGCGGTCATGCCGAGGCGCTGATGCCGATGATCGAGCGCGTCATGAACGCGGTCGAGGGCGGCTTCGTCTCGCTCGATCGCGTCGCCGTCACCGTCGGCCCCGGCAGCTATACCGGATTGCGCGTCGGCATCAGCGCGGCGCGCGCCATCGCGCTGGCGGCCGCGATCCCGGCGGTCGGCGTCACCACGCTGGCGGCCGTGGCCGCGCCGCTGATCGGGCGCGAGTCGGGGCGCGTCATCGCGGCCGCGCTCGACGCCCGCCACGGTCAGGTCTGGTTCCAGGCGATGACCTCGCAGGGCAAGCCGCTGGTCGCATTGCGCCAAGTCAGCCATCGCGATGCCGCCCGCGCCATTGGGGCCGGCCCGGTCAGCATCGTCGGCTCGGCGGCGCAGGCCGTCGCCAACGAGGCCTGGGCGATCGGCCTCGACGCGCTGATCCTCGACGAGAGCCGCGCGCCCGATGTGATGTGGGTCGCACGGCTGGGCCTGATCGCCGATCCGGAAGCCGCCCCGCCGCGCCCGCTCTACCTCAAGGCCCCAGAAACGACCCCGCAGGACTCAGCCCGGCTGCCCCGGCGCTGAAAACGAGTCTTGCCTGGGCTTGAGTCTGTGCCATCAAGCGCCATGGACTGGCTGCGCCGACTGCTCAATCCCGAATCAGGCCCGGCCCGCACCGGGCGGCTCGATGTGCGCCATGCCCGCCATGTCGCGGCGCTGCACCATGCCGGCGGCTTCGCGCGCGGCTGGGAGCCGGGGGAATGCGCGGCGCTACTGGCCGACCCCGCCGTGCTCGCCGACGGCGTCTATCCTGGGCAGGGGCCAAACCCGGTCGGCTTCGTGATCTCGCGCATGGCGGCCGGGGAGGCGGAAATCCTCAGCATCGTCGTCGCGCCCGGCCGGCGCGGCGACGGGTTGGGGCGCGGGCTGCTTTCGGCCCATCTCGGACATCTCGCGGCGCGCGGCGTTAGTCAGGTCTTCCTCGAGGTCGAGGAGGGCAACCTGTCGGCCGAGCGGCTCTACCGGCATTTCGGCTTCAGCGAGGTCGGCCGGCGCAAGGGCTATTACATCAAGGCCGATGGCGGCCGGACCGAGGCCGTGACGATGCGGCTCGATCTCGCATGACAGATCTGCTCGCATGACGGGGTTCAGCCCCGGCGCTATGTTTCGACTCGGCTGGCTCGGCGCGGCCACGCTCGTTTTGCTGCCGGCCCAGTTGCTCGCAATCCGGCTTGGCGCAAGGACGGCGGCGGTCGTCCCGAAACTCTATCACCGCCTCGTCTGCCGGGCGCTCGGCGTGCGCTGCACGGTCACCGGCGCGCCACCACCGCCGGGCGCGGGCGGGCTGATCGTCGCCAACCACGTCTCCTGGCTCGACATCGCGGTGATCGGCGCGCAGCGCCCGCTCTCCTTCGTCGCCAAGAGCGAGGTCGCCGACTGGCCGGTGATCGGGTTGTTGTCGAAGCTCCAGCGCACCGTCTTCATCGACCGCATGCGCCGTGCCGCCACCGCCGATGTCGCGGTGCAGATGGGCGAGCGCTTGTCGGCGGGCGAATCGGTCGTGCTGTTCGCGGAGGGAACGACCGGAGACGGCACCCGCATCCTACCGATGCGCTCCTCGCTGCTGGGAGCGGCGCACGCCGCTCTGGGCGAGGGCGGCGGCGACGTCGCCGTTTACCCGCTGGCGATCAGCTACACTGGCATCCACGGCATGGCCGGCGGTCGGGCTGAGCGCAGCGCGCTGGCCTGGTACGGCG
>JBKJSB010000210.1:0-4896 GCA_046593015.1 Allobosea sp. | reverse complement strand
CTGAAATCGAAGCCGCGCGCGGGAACCGAGGTGACGGTGACGCTGCCGGCGGAACGCGTGATGGACACGCTGGCCGCCGTGCCACAGCCGGAGGAGCGGGCGGCTTGAAGGGTAGCGCTACCCGCCCTTCCCCTCCACCCCCGCCTGCGCAAACGTCGCCATGCCGTTGTGCATCGCTGCGGCCGCCTTGACGAGGCTCGCCGCGAGCGCAGCTCCAGTGCCCTCGCCCAGCCGCATGTCGAGCGCCAGCAGCGGCTGCTTGCCGAGCCGCGCCAGCACTTCGCGGTGCGCGCCCTCGGCCGAAAGGTGGCCGGCGAGGCAGTGGTCGAGCGCCGAGGGCTCCAGCGCGTGCAGGATCGCGGCGGCCGCGCAGACGACGTAGCCGTCGAGGATCACCGGGATGCGCTGCAGGCGGGCGGCAAGAATGGCGCCGCAGATTGCCGCCATCTCGCGCCCGCCGAAGCGGCGCAGCACCTCCAGCGGGTCGTTGAGATGGGCTGAATGAAGCTCCAGACCTGCCTCGACGGCGGCGACCTTGCGCGCCAGCCCGGCATCGTCGACGCCGGTGCCGCGCCCGCACCACATCGCCGCTTCGCCGCCATAGAGCGCGGCATAGATCGCCGCTGCCGAGGTCGTGTTGCCGATGCCCATCTCGCCGAGGCAGAGCAGGTCCGCGCCGCCCGCCAGCGCCTCCATGCCGAAGGCCATGGTGGCGACGCAGGGGCGCTCGTCGAGCGCGTCTTCTTGCGTGAAATCGCCGGTCGGCAGATCGAGCGCGAGGTCGAAGACCTTGAAGCCGAGGTCGAAGGCGGCGCAGATCTGGTTGATCGCTGCCCCGCCGGCGGCAAAGTTCTCCAGCATCTGCCGCGTCACCGCCTGCGGGAAGGCCGAGACGCCCTGCGCGACGACACCATGGTTGCCGGCGAAGACGCAGACCAGCGGCCGATCGACGCGCGGCTGCGTCTTGCCCTGCCAGGCGGCGAGCCATTCGGCGATCTCCTCCATGCGGCCCAGACTCCCGGCGGGCTTGGTGAGGTGCGCGTCACGGGCGCGGACCGCATTGGCGGCGGCCATGTCGGGGCCGGGCATGCTCGCGATCAGGCCGCGAATGTCGTCGAAAGGCAGTCCGGAGGCGGGCATGTTCATCTCGGCAGCGGCGTGACGCATTGGCCCGGCGCTTCGCCATGGCGGCCGGTTCGTCGCTGCTGCTATAGGCTCGGATCGACGAAGACAATCGAGGACAAGACGGGGCGGCATGGCTGGAGAGCAGACAGACACGCGCGGCATCATGCCCGACCACCCACACTGGCCGGGCTGGCTCGTCGCAACCGCGATCTGCGTGCGCTTCTATTCGCGACTGCCCGTGCCGCCCCTGCCGGGCGAAGGCGACATCCACGCCCGGCCGGATTTCAGGCTCGTGCCCCGCGCCGTGCCGCTGGCCGCGCTGTTGATCGCTCTTCCGGCGGCGCTGGTCGTGCTCGGGGCCGGCGTGGCCGGCCTGCACCCGATGCTGAATGCGGCGCTCGGCATGACCGCGCTCGTGCTCGTCACCGGCGCATTCCATGAGGACGGGCTCGGCGACAGCGCCGATGGGCTCTTCGGCGGGCAAACCCCCGAGCGGCGGCTGGAGATCATGAAGGACAGCCGCGTCGGCTCGTTCGGCGCAGTCGCGATCGCGCTGGCGCTCCTGCTGCGGGTGACGGCGCTGGGGTCGATCGTCGCGGTGGCGGGGGGCCTTGCTGCGTCAGCCGTCGTGCTCGCCGCCGCCATGGCGTCGCGGGCAAGCGGCGTCTGGCTGCTCTTCAACGAGGCTCCCGCGCGGACCGGCGGGGCGTCGGCGGCCGTCGGCCAGCCGAACTCCACGACGGCGGCGATCGCGATCGGGCTGTCGACTGCAGTAGGCCTCGGGCTCACCTTGCTTGTGAGCCTGCCGCCGAGGGGCCTGCCGCTGGCGCTCGCGCTGGCCGCCCTCGCGACGCTCGGCCTTGCGCGTCTGGCGCGCCGCCTGATCGGCGGCCAGACCGGCGACATCGTCGGCGCGGCGCAGCAGATCGCCGAGATCGCGGTCTATCTCGGCTTTGCGCTGGCGCTAGGCGGAGGTCGGGTATGAGCGCGACCTCCAGCCCCTGCGTGAAGATTTGCGTGATCAACCCGGTGAGCAGGCTCTGCGAGGGCTGCGGCCGAACGCTGGCCGAGATCGCGCAATGGGCGGCGATGAGCGAGCCGGAGCGACTGGCGGTGATGGCCCAATTGCCGGCTCGACTTAAGGCACGAGATTAGCCCAGCAGCGACCAGATGAAGCGCCCCGCCACGACCAGCAGGAAGATGCCAAATGTGACCTCCAGCCGGCGCTTTGACAGACGATGGGCCAGCCGCGCGCCGATCGGCGCGGTCCAGATCGAGGTCGGGATGAACAGGATGAACCCGATCAGCGAGACATAGCCGAGCGAAAGCGGCGGCAGCACCGCCATCTTCGGCCAGCCGGCATAAATGAAGCCGAGCGCGCCGGGGATGGAGATCAGCACGCCCAGGCCCGAGGAGGTCGCCACGGCCTGGTGGATCGGCCGGCCGTAGAAGGTCATGAACAGGCTGGAGAGCTGGCCGCCGCCGATGCCCATCAGCGCCGACAGCACACCGATGACCGCGCCATAGACGCTCATCAGCACCTTGCCCGGCATCTCCGTGCCGAACTGCCAACGGTCGGAGGCGAAGAGCAGTCGCATGGCGCTTGCGACCGCGACGACGACGAAGACGATCTTGAACAGGTCGGGCGGGGCGAAGCGCGCGATGTAGCTGCCGGCGACGACGCCGAGCACGACCGGAACCGCCCAGATTTTCAGGATATCGAGATCGACCAGGCCCTTGGCGCGATGCGCATTGAAGGAGCGAATCGAGGTCGGGATGATGATGGCGAGCGATGTGCCGACGCAAAGCGGCATCCGCACATCCTCCGGCACACCGATGATGCGGAAGATCTCGTAGAGGACCGGCACGATGACCGCGCCGCCGCCGACGCCGAAGAGCCCGGCGAGAATGCCCGTGAACGCGCCCGCGACCACGAGCGAAACGGCCAGAAAGGCGAGATCGCCCACGGGGATTGCAGCAAGCATGGAGGTTTTGGGTCCGGTCGCGGTGGTGAGCGCCCGCTGTGGGCGAATTCAGCGCCTGCGGCAAGCCGCAGGAGGCAGATCGGCCATGCTGCAAAACTCCTTTGCCGAGAAGCAAAAGCTGGACCGCCAGGCGCATCCATGCATGCTCTGATTGCAATGCAGACCGTCTACTGCGGAGGCTCGACCGGCGCTCGCGTCGCTGATGATCTCTCTCCCGGCGTCCGGAAGACGCGGCACCCCACCAAAAGGCAAGGAGACATGGACGCCGCCTAGACCCGTTTCCATCGAATTTAAATCGTTTCAACAAGAAAATCGAGGGAGGTCACCATGGCAGAACAGACAAGCAGACCAGACGAAAGAGGCGCGATGTCGCGCCGGACCCTGATCAGCGCGACCGGGCTTGGTGCGCTGGCAGTTGCCGCAGGGCCGGTGCTGGCCCAGACTGCGGCGCCGGCAGGCCCGCCGAGCACGATCACCAATCCGCCGCGCGATTTCAGCCGGCGCGGTCAGCCTACGACATACTTCTGGGACCCCGACATTCTGACGATCGATCCCGCCTTCGGCGGACTCGCGCAGCCCAATGCGTCGATCGAGCGGCTCTGGACCGGCGGGCTCTGGTGCGAGGGGCCGGCCTGGAACGCGCAGGGCCAGTATCTCGTCTGGAGCGATATTCCACGCAACCGGCAGATGCGCTGGCTCGAGGATGACGGCCGCGTCACGGTGTTCCGCAGCCCGTCGGGCAACAGCAACGGCAACAGCTTCGATTTCCAGGGCCGGCAGCTCTCCTGCGAGCATCTGAACCGCCGAGTCGTGCGCTACGAACTCGACGGCTCGGCGACGGTGCTGGCGGATTCCTTCGAGGGCAAGAAGCTGAATTCGCCCAACGATATCGTCGCCCATCCCGACGGCAGCTACTGGTTCACCGACCCACCCTATGGCGGCCAGCTCTATGAGGGCGCGCCGGATGTGGCGGGAGGGCCGAGCAACGCCGGCGGCAAGATCAATCCCCGGCTCGGTCAGCCGCCCGGCATCGGCTTCTGGCGGCGCGAACTGCCGACGAACTGCTACCGGATCGACCCCGGCGGCCGCATCGACCTCGTCGTGACGGAGGCGCAGGTGCCCGATCCGAACGGGCTTTGCTTCTCGCCCGATTTCAAGAAGCTCTACGTCGCCTCCACCGGCAAGGGACCGGGCGACACCGGGCCCGGCGGCAAGGGCGACATCCATGTCTTCGATGTCGGCACGGACAACAAGCTCTCCAACCAGAAGCTGTTCTCCGACTGCATGCTCGACGGCGTCAAATGCGGACCCGATGGCCTGCGCTGCGATGTCGAGGGCAATCTCTGGGCGTCGAGCAATGCCGGCCGCTCGGTCGGCTATAGCGGCGTGCTCTGCTTCAACCCGGCCGGCAAGCTGATCGGCCGGATCAGGCTGCCGGAGGTCTGCGGCAACATCTGCTTCGGCGGGCCCAAGCGAAACCGCCTGTTCATGGCGGCGAGCCAGTCGCTCTATGCGGTCTATCTGGGCACGCAGGGCGCGGGGCCGGGCTAAACGAGGCAGGCCCGGAGCCTGGCTCCGGGGCCTGCCTTTGCGCTCGGGTCTGGTCGGACGCCGCTAACCGCAGCAGGACGCAACGGCCGTCAAAGGCAAGGCCGCAGACGCGGCTGCAGGCTTCTCCTCGTAGCGGTCGTGGTGGCGCATCCAGTCCATTGTCGTCCCCTCGTTTCGCCCCTTCGGCATCATGTCGAGGAAGTTGTAGGCGCCGATCAGCAGGTCGCCGCCGCGC
>JBKJSB010000159.1:0-5325 GCA_046593015.1 Allobosea sp. | reverse complement strand
CAGGGCAATCGTTTGATGCACCGACAGATTCCCTTCCCCACCGCAAGCGGGAGGAGGGAGCGGAGAGCGGAGCGCCTCAAGACCTTTCAAGCGATTGCCCTGGGGCCAGGAGCGCAGGGCCTGGTTCTGCATGGCGTGTTCGGGACGCCGTCACAAGCTGGCGACAAAATCGCAAGTCACGATCGGGGCCTGCGTCGCTCAGCGTGCACGTCTTGTTGACGGCTCAAACGCCCCGTGCAGGATCGGGCATGAAGCGACAAGATGAACGCGTTAACAGGGACAAACACGCATGAAGCGGATGGTGATGGTCCTTTTGGCGCTGGTCGCTTTCAGCACGCATGACGCTACGGCGCAAAGCGTTTCCGAATGTCCCGATAATTTTCTGGCCTTCGCCGGCACGGCAGAGCCGCTCACCTGTTCATGCGATGGGGCAGCGACGGCGCGCGGCTCGGTCTGGGGGATGGATGTCTATACCGGCGACTCGGCGATATGCCGGGCAGCCGTCCATGCGGGCGCGATTCCGCGACGCGGCGGAACGGTGAGCGTGATCCCTGAAAAGGCACGCCCCGCCTATCCCGGGCTGACGCGCAACGGCATCGCGTCGAGCAATTACGGGGCCTATGGTTCGAGCTTCCGCTTCGCGCGCGGCTCCGAGTCCGCGACGCCGGCGCAAGACCCGGTTGGCGCGTCGCCGCCGCCTGCGCAGACCGTATCCGTTTGCCCCGATAATTTTTCTGCCTTTGCCGACACGACCGAGCCGTTGTCGTGCATCTGTGGCCCCGGCCCTGAAGGCCGGGGCTCGATCTGGGGCATGGATGTCTACACGGCCGATTCCTCAATCTGCCAGGCCGCCGTCCATGCCGGCGCGACGCCGCGCCAGGGCGGCCCGGTCTCCGTGATCCCGGAGCCGGGCCGGCAGGCCTATCCCGGCTTGACACGCAACGGCGTCCAGTCGAGCAATTACGGTTCCTATGCATCGAGCTTCCGGTTTGCGCTGCCTCGGAGCGCAACGGCAGCGCCGGTCCAGCCCGTCTCGGCCTGCCCCGACAATTTCCTCGCCTTTGCCGAGACGACCGAGACCTTGACCTGTCTTTGCGATGCGGGCGCGGCGCGGAGGGGTTCGCTCTGGGGCATGGACGTCTATACGGGCGATTCGTCCATTTGCCTGGCGGCAGTGCATGCCGGCGTGCTGACGCGCCAAGGCGGGCCGGTCTCGGTCATCCCCGAGCCCGGCCGGCAGGCCTATCCCGGCCTGACACGCAATGGCGTCCAGTCGAGCAATTACGGCGTCTTCGCATCGAGCTTCCGCTTCGCGCCGGGCCCGCGCGCGAGCGCGCCGCCGCCTGCCATCGCGACCGCCGCGCCGGTTCAGCAGAACATCCAGTCGAGCCTGCGCGAGCGCGGGGAGGTCGATCTTTACATCCAGTTCCGCACGAATTCGGCGGATCTGGAAATTTCCGCCGCCGATACGATGCGGACCTTGCTCGGCGTGCTGGTCGCCGAGCCCTCACTGCGGCTCATGCTGATCGGTCACACCGATTCGGTCGGCGCGCCGCAATACAACCAGACGCTGTCCTACCGTCGCGCCCAGTCAGTGCGGAACTGGCTCATCCAGCAGGGCGTGCGTCCTGACCGGCTCGCGATCGACGGCCTGGGGCAGTCCGAGCCAATCGCAGACAACGGATCGGAGTACGGCCGCGCCTCCAACCGGCGCGTCCAGGTGGTGCGGATGTAGCGCAGGCGTCAGGGCTTCACGACATATGACAGGCCGTGGCTACATCCGACGAGAGTTGCGCGGCGTTAACGCCCGCTTCATCTTGTTGCGGCGCAGTAGCGTACCGCGTTCCTGACGCCCTTGCGAGATTTGCCATGCGCCTGTCCGTTGTCGTCGCCGCAGCCATCATCAGCCTGACCCCGGCGCTGGCCCAGACCACCGGCTCGATTACTGCCGCAGCCGCCAAGCCTGTTGCCGCGACCCCGTCCTTCGACGCCTTTCTGAAAGGCCTCTGGCCGCTGGCGCAGCAGCGCGGCATTTCGCGCGCGACCTTCGATCTCGCCTTTCGCGGTGTGGCGCCCGACCCGTCGATCGTGGCGCTGACGAAGAAGCAGTCGGAGTTCACCGCGCCGATCTGGGGCTATCTCAACAGCGCGGTCGGCGGCACGCGGATTCCGCGCGGACGGGATGCCGCGGCCGACAACGCCGGGGTGCTGAGCCAGATCGAGGCGAAATTCGGCGTGCCCAAGGAGGTCGTGCTCGGCGTCTGGGGCATGGAGACCAATTACGGCTCGTTCAAGGGCGACAAGGACGTCATCCGCTCGCTCGCGACGCTGGCGCAGGTCCGCTATCGCGGCGACTTCTTCCGCGACGAGTTGCTCACCGCGCTGGAGCTGATGGAAAAGGGCCATGTCGAGCGGCGCGAGCTGCGCGGTTCCTGGGCCGGAGCGATGGGCCACACCCAGTTCATGCCGTCGAGCTACAAGACATACGCCGTCGACTGGACCGGCGTCGGCCGTGCCGACATCTGGTCCTCGACCTCGGACGCGCTCGCCTCCACCGCGAATTACCTCAAGGGCTATGGCTGGGTCTCAGGCTTGCCCTGGGGGTTGGAGGTGACGCTGCCGGAAGGGTTCGACCACAAGCGCAACAAGGCGAGCTTCTCGGCCTTCGCTTCGGCCGGCGTCAGGCGCTCCGATGGACGGGCGCTGCCCTCGTCCGGCGAGGGGCGGCTGTTCTACCCGGCCGGCCATCGCGGGCCGGTGCTGCTGCTGACCGAGAATTTCGACGTCATCAAGAAATACAACTCGTCGGACGCCTACGCGCTCGCAGTCGGCCATCTCGGCGACCGGATCATGGGGCGGCCCGCGATCCAGGCGGACTGGCCGGTGCAGGCGCCGCGCCTCGACAAGGCAGGCACGCAGGATCTGCAGCGCCGGCTGAAGGCGCGTGGGCTCTACAATCACGATGCCGACGGGCGGATCGGCACCGGCACGCGCGAGGCGGTGCGACAGTACCAGCTCAGCGCCGGAGAGATTCCCGATGGCTGGCCGACGCCGGCCCTGCTGGCGAAGCTGCGCGGGCAGCGCTGACTTCGCCATAATCCCGCGCTATCGTCCGGGCTCGAGCGCCGCTTCCGGCGCAGGATATGGAGCCCGATGCGGTCGCGTTCCGTCTTGATGGTGCTGAGCGCCGCCTGTCTCGTGCTGGTCACGGGCGGGCCGTCTTCGCTCGCGGAGGGCGACGCCTTCCTGACGCGCCCGGTCAATCCCGGCCGCGGCGGCTGGTTCTTCGGCCAGCAGCAGCGACCCGTCGCCGAGCCGCGCCGCCAGCGCGTCGCGCCGGCGCAACCGCGGCGCGCGCCCGCCGTGGTGGTCCGGGACGATCCGGTCATCCCGAAGGTCGATGTCAGCCATCATGTCGTCGTGATGGGCGATTCGCTGGGTAGCCTGCTGGCCGACGGGCTGGAGGACGCGCTCAACGACCGGCCCGACGTCGCGGTGATCGCGAAGGCGAAGCCCGATTCAGGGCTTGTCCGCAGCGATTTCCATGACTGGCCCAAAGTTGCGGCCGAACTGCTGGCGAGCGACCAGAAGATCACCGTCGGCGTGATCCTGCTCGGCCTCAACGACCGCCAGGCGCTGCGCGAGGGCGAGATCGTGCATGAGCCGGCGAGCCCGCGCTGGCTCGAACTCTATCGCGACCGCATCGACGCGGTCGCGGCCGCCTTCGCAGCCAAGCGCATTCCGTTGATCTGGGTCGGTGCGCCGCCGGTGCAGAACGGCCGGCTCTCGGTCGATCTCGCCACCTTCAACGAGCTCTATCGCCAGCGGGTCGAGCGCGCGGGCGGGCAATATGTCGATCTCTGGAACGCCTTCGTCGACGCCGAGAACCGCTACACCGCGATGGGCCCCGATGTTTCAGGGCAGACCATGCGGTTGCGGCTCGGCGACGGCATCCATTTCACCTCGGCGGGCGCACGCAAGGCCGCGCATTTCGTCGATGTGCTGATCCGCCGCCTCGTCGAGAGCCAACCGGCGCAAGGGGTTATCGCGCTGCCGGTCTCTCCCGACACCGGCGCGCCGCTCAATCCTGAATTGCAGGCCGGCGGCATCGAGCGGCTGATCGACCTGATGGTCAGCAGCACGCCCCTGACGCTCGGGCTGCCGAGCGTGCTGCAGGTCAAGCCGCTGGCGGGACCGATTCTGCCGCTGACCGGCCAGCCGCCGGTGGGCGAGCAGGCGCTGCTCGCCTCGATCACGGACGCGCGCGGACGCGGCGAGACGGCGGCCCAGCTCGAACGCATCTTCGGCGAAGGCGTCGTTCCGGAGCCCCGCGCCGGCCGACTCGACGATGCGAGCTGGCCGAAGCGGAATTAGGCGGCAGGGCTAGCGGCTCGGCCGGTCTCAGGTTCCGGCCGGAACCTGAGCCTGGGCTCAGAACTCTTCCCAGCCGGCGTCGCCGGCGCGGGAGTTGGCGACCTTCTTGGCCGGCGCGCGGATAGGCGCAGGCGCGGCCCGGCTCTGGGCGAAGGCGGCCTCGGCGAGCTTTTGCAGGCGGGCCGGTTCGGCGGCGTTGCCGGAGGCCGCGGCCGCATGGTCGGTCGCGCGGAGTTTGGGCGGAGCGTAGGGTGCCGCCGGGCGGGCCGGCGCGCTGGCCGCATGCCCCGCGCCGTCATGGCCCGTCCTGAACGCGGCGACGAGGTCGTTGAGCTGGCCGATCTTGCCGGTGAGGGAGGCCGCCGAGGCCGCGCTTTCCTCGGCCAGCGCCGCGTTCTGCTGCGTCATCTCGTCGAGATGGGCGACGGCCTGGCTCATCTCGTCGATGCCGCCGGCCTGTTCGCCCGCCGCCGCCGAAATCTCCGCGATCGTGCCCGCGACCTTCTGCGAGGCGGCGAGAATCTGCGCGAGCTGCTCGCCCGCCTGACGGACGAGCTTGACGCCGCCGGTGACCTCGGCATTGCTCGACGAGATCAGGCCGGAGATGTCCTTGGCCGCCGAGGACGAGCGCTGCGCCAAGGTCCGCACCTCGCTCGCCACGACCGCGAAACCCTTGCCGGCGTCACCAGCCCTTGCCGCTTCCACCGCCGCGTTGAGCGCCAGCAGGTTGGTCTGGAAGGCGATGTCGTCGATCACCCGGATGATGTCGGAGATCTTCTGCGACGCGGTCTCGATGCGGGCCATCGCGGCCACCGCCTCGGTCGCGATCGCGCCGCCGCTCTGGGCTGCCTGCATCGCCTCGTCGGCGATCGCCGCCGCCTGGCGCGACCCCTGCGCCGAGGCCTTCACGCTCGCGGCGAGTTCTTCCGTCGTCGCGGCGGTCTCCTCCAG
>JBKJSB010000090.1:0-5632 GCA_046593015.1 Allobosea sp. | reverse complement strand
GCGGCCGCCATAGGCGATCCGGGCCTGGGCGATCTTGCTGGAATCGACCGTGTTGTCGGATTCGATGTCCTCGGGGCGGATCACGCCGGCGACGATCAGCTCGCGCACCTCGAAATTGACCCTGATCTCCTGCTTGCCCTCGATCACGAGATTGCCGTTGGGCAGGGTCTGCGTCACGACGGCCGCCACGCTGGTGGTGAGCTGCTCGGCCCGGCGCACCGAGCCCGCGCCCTCATGCGAGCCTTCCGAATCGAGCTTCAGCAGCGAACCGGCGCTGGCGCCGTTGGGCAGGAACTTTTCGAGCTTGTTCTCGAAACCGAAGACGTTGTCGGCGCCGACATCCTCGCCGCTCTTGCGGCTGCGCTTGGTGGTGTTGTCGAGCTGGGCTCGGTCGGTGACCTTGACCTTGACGGTGACGAGATCGCCGACGAGCCTTGCGCGCTGGTCCTTGAAGAAGGCGCGCGAGCCGGTGCGCCAGAGCGAATTCGGCGCGAAGGAGGCATGCTCCATCGTCGGCATCGGCATCTGGACCGGCTTGTAGCCCTTCGCGGCCGTCGGATCCTCGATGGCGGACAGGGCCGGCGCCTGGCCGACATTGGCGAGGCGGTCCATCGCCCCGCAGGCGGAAAGCGAGACACCGATCAGCAGGACGCCGGACAGTTTGACGAGGGGATGCGTGGTCATGGCTGGCTTCCGCATTGACTGGAGCTAGTTGGCGCTGGCGACACGGCCGGCCGACGAGGCCTGGACGGAGATCCGCCCGGGACCGCTGACCGTGCCCTGCAGCACGCGCTTCGACTGGGGATTGGAGACGGAGACGACATCGCCCATCGCGCCGGCGTCGCTGGCGCGGCCGCGCATGGTGATCATCAGGCCCGGCGCCTCGTAGACGATGGTGACGAGGTCGCCCTTGGCGACGATCTCCTCGCGCTGCACGTCGCCGCTGCGAAGCGGCATGCCGGCGAACAGCGCCCGGCGCGCGACCTTGTCGATCGCCGAGCGCAGGTCGCCGACGAATTCGCCGGTCTGCGCGTCGCGCGGACGGCGCTCGACCATGACATCCGCCTTGCCGAGCGTCTCGCCGCGCGCAATGGCGCGTCGCGGCACCACGACTTCGACGGTTTCGACGAGCTGGCCCGAGATGCGCAGCGGCTTCAGCCGCATTGCGGTGCTGCCCGGCACCATCAGCCTGGCCTGAACGCGGCGCGAGCGCGCGTCGTAGCTGAGATCCATCACGACGGCGTCGCCGGTCAGCTCCGGCTCCACCACGATGATCGGCGCGCCGCCATCGACCGACAGCGCCAGAGCGCGCGCATCGACGCCGAAGCGCTCCTGCAGCCCGGTCTTGATCGCGGCGTCGAGGTCTGACGCCATCAGCCGGCGCGCAGCCCGGGTGACGACGACCTGGGCCAGGCCCTGCGTATCGAGATCGCCCGCCTCGCGCACGAGGCCTGCGCCGCGCGCGGCCTCGACGATGCGGGCAACCTGGATCGTCCCGGTCTCCCCCAGCCCCGGAGCGCGGAAGGCGGGCGCATTCGCGAGATCGGCCGGAGCTCCGGGGAACAGGTCGCCATAGGTCACGAAATCGCGTGTCAGCGTCAGTTCGGGGCGCAGTTGCAGGCGGCGCGGCGTGACGGGCGCCGTGGAGATCGGCCCGGAAGGCAGAGCCGCGACCGGAACGGAGACACGCTCGACCTTGGCCGGGGCGGCGATGGCAGCGCCGGCCAGCAGCATGGCGGAGAGGGCGATCAGGGGGCGGATCATGAGGGTCATCCTTTTCGATCAGCCACGGAACATCTGGGTCGTCGCCGACATCATCTGGTCGGCGGCGGTGATGACCTTGGAGTTCATCTCATAGGCGCGCTGCGCCGCGATCAGCGAGGACAGCTCGGTGACGGCCTGGACGTTGCCCTCTTCGAGATAGTTCTGCTGCAGCGTGCCGAAACCTTCGCCGCCGCCGAAGCCGTCGATCGCCTGGCCCGAGGCCGCCGTCTCGACGAAGAGGTTGTCGCCGATCGATTCCAGCCCGACCTTGTTGATGAAGCGCGCAAGCTGGATCTGGCCGAGCTGCTGCGGGGCGGTCTGGCCGGGGATCGTGACCTCGACCGTGCCCTGCGCGTTGATCGAGACGCTGGAGGCGTTGTTGGGGATCGTGATGCCCGGCTCGAGCTGATAGCCGTCGCGGGAGACGAGCTGGCCCTGCGAATCGAGATCGAAGGAGCCGTCGCGCGAATAGGCGGTGCGGCCGTCGGGCATCCTGATCTTGAACAGGCCCTCGCCGCGGATCGCCAGGTCGAACTGCTTCTCGGTCGGCGTCAGATTGCCCTGCGTCATCACGCGGCCGGTCGAGACCGTCTTGACGCCGGAGCCTATGAAAACGCCGGCCGGAACCTGCGTGTTCTGGTCCGAGGTCGCCGAGCCCGCGCGCCGGAAGTTCTCGTAGAGAAGATCCTGGAAATGCACGCGCTGGCGCTTGTAGCCGGTGGTGCGCACGTTGGCGATGTTGTTGGAGATGACCTGGACGTTGAGTTCCTGGGCCATCATGCCGGTGGCGGCTGTCTGCAGAGCGCGCATGGCTTTGCTCCCTTTCGCGATCAGGCTTGCTGGTCGGCCAGGCGGGTGATCGCCTTGGACCGGAGTTCGTCGGCCTTCGTCATCATGTTGACCATGCTCTGATAGGAGCGCTGGACCTCCATCAGCCGGGTCATTTCCAGCACGGCCTTGACGTTCGAGCCTTCGAGCGCGCCGGCCTCGACCCGCGCCTGCGGACCCGATGGCTGCGCGGCGACGGTCGACGAGAACAGGTTGTTGCCGTCGCTGACGAGTGCGCGCGGATTGTCGAAGCGGACCTGACGCAGCTTGCCGCGCACGCCCTGGTCGCTGGAGACCGAACCGTCGGCGGCGATCTTCGCATCGGTCTCGCCGGGGCCGAACACGATCGGCCCGCCCTCGCCCAGCACCGGAAGCCCGGTCTGCGTGACGAGCTGGCCCTGCGCGTTGACGGCAAGCGAGCCGGCGCGGGTATAGCGCTCGCCACCCGGCGTCTGCACCACGAGGTAGTTGTCGCCGCGCAGCGCCACATCGAGCGGGTTGCCGGTGCGCTCGACCGCCCCCTGAGTCAGGTCGATCGGCGTGCCCTTATCGATGACGAAGGAGAGCTGGCGATCGCGCGGCTGGAAGGCCTCGGCGCTCGCGATCGGCATGATGAATTCGTTGAAGCGCGCAGAGCGCGCCTTGAAGCCGTTCGTGCCGGTATTGGCGACGTTGTTGGCGATGACATCCAGCTCGCGCGCCAGAGCCATCTGACGCGACAGGCCGACGAGAAGCGCGTTCTCCACGGCATGATCTCCCGAATTTCCCGCGACCGCCTCGACGCTCCCCAGCGCAGCGGCCACATCGTCTGGTCCGCAAGCGGCGTGCCAGCATGGTTAAAGTCATTCAAGATATTGATTTTGTTGTACTATATAGGAGATTCTTCTGCCCGTGCCGCCCGGCAGAACCCGGTCTGACGGCAAAATCGACCCGGCAGAAATTGCCGCCCTTAACAGTGCGTTAACCGTGATTGATCAGGGTACGGGATGGGGGCGATGCGGATCTGCCGCGAACCCCGGTCGCGGGCGGTCAATCGATGTCGAAACAGCCGAAGAACACCGAGGAAGAGGGCGCTGCCAGCGAGGCGATCCCAGTCGCCGGCGGCGGGAAGAAGAAGCTGGTCATGATGGTCGGCGGCGCCGTCGTGCTCGCCGCGCTCGGCGGCGGCGGCTGGTTCTTCTTCCTGAAGAAGCCCTCGGCCGAGCAGATAGCGGCAGCCGAGATGGCCAAGGCCGCCAAGAAGCCGGCCGCCTTCGTCGAGATGAAGGACATGATGATCGGCATATCGAGCGGCGGCGAGGCCAACCGCCAGCCCATCATCAAGATCAAGGTCGTGCTCGAAATCGCCGACGCCAAGGTCTCCGAAGAGATCAAGCCGCTGCTGCCGCGCGTCGAGGACGCCTTTCAGGTCTTCATGCGCGAACTTAGGCCCGCCGATCTGGAGGGTTCGGCCGGCATGTACCGGCTGAAGGAGGAACTCCTGCGCCGCGTCAACGTCACGGTCTATCCGGCCAAGATCGACGCCGTGCTGTTCAAGGAACTGCTGGTCCAGTGAGCTGCTTCGCGGCCGAGCCCCAGCCATGATGATCGAGATACGATGACCACCGACGACCGCGACGCGCAGGGCAAGCCCAAGGACGAGCCGCTGACCCCGGAAGGGATGGCGGCCGAATGGGCGGCCATGCCCGACATGATCGAGGACGAAGGCGAACAGGAAGGCGGCACAGACCGCCTGATGTCGCAGGACGAAATCGACACGATGCTGGGCTTCTCCACAGAGGAGAAGGACGCCCGCAACGGCATCCAGGCCATCGTCGATTCGGGCTCGGTCGCCTATGAGCGGCTGCCGATGCTCGAAATCATCTTCGAGCGCATGGTGCGCCTGCTCTCGACCAGCCTGCGCAATTTCTTCACCGACAATGTCGAGGTCACGCTGGAGAGCATCCGCTCGGTGCGCTTCGGCGACTATATCAACTCGATCTCGCTGCCCGCCATGCTCTCGGTCTTCAAGGCGGAGGAATGGGACAATTTCGGCCTGATCACGATCGAATCCTCGCTGATCTATTCGGTGCTGGACACGATGTTCGGCGGCAAGCGCGGCCAGCCGGCTCCCCGCATCGACGGCAGGCCCTTCACCTCGATCGAGATCGGCCTGATCAAGCGCGTCATCGCACTGGTGCTGAGCGACGCCGAGTCGGCGTTCCGGCCGCTCTCGCCGGTCACATTTTCGGTCGACCGCATCGAGTCCAACCCCCGCTTCGTCTCGATCTCGCGGCCCGCCAACGCCGCGATCCGCGTCGAACTGCGCTTTGACATGGAAGGGCGCGGCGGCTCGCTGCACCTGTTGCTGCCCTACGCCACGATCGAGCCCATCCGCGAGCTCCTGCTCGAAAGCTTCATGGGTGAGAAGCTCGGACGCGATCCGATCTGGGAAAATCACCTCGCCACCGAAGTCTGGCAGACCGATGTCGACGTCACCTGCGTCCTGCACGAGACCCAGATGCCGCTCAAGCGCGTGATGAAGCTGGAGATCGGCGACACGTTGATGTTCGATGCAAGGCCGGACTCGGTCGTCGCGCTGCGCTGCGGCGAGTTCATCATCAGCGAGGGCCGGATCGGGCGCGTCGACGACAAGATCGCGGTCCAGGTCGTCAGCCCCTTGCGCCGCTCCAAGACCACCATCGCCGCCTTCGACAGCGCCACCAGCCATCTCGGTTCACCACTCTAGCAGGGCTCAAGCCGCCATGACGATCACTCTCATCGCCGATGCGCTCGTCGCCTGCCTGCTCGTGGCGACGATCATCACCTGCTACGTGCTGGCCAAGCGCATCGAGCGCATGAAGGCCGACGAGGCCGGCATGCGTCAGACCATCGGCGCGCTGATCTCGGCCACCGACACCGCCGAGCGCGCCATCGCCGGCCTCAAGCTGACTCTCGGCGATTGCGACCGGACGCTCGCCGCGCGCCTTCTGACCGCCGAGCGCTACGCGGCCGATCTCGCAGCCCAGGTCGAGGCCGGCCAGAGCGTGATGGACCGCAT
>JBKJSB010000032.1:0-18921 GCA_046593015.1 Allobosea sp. | reverse complement strand
GACAGTTGCGACGTTTGCGACTCTTCGGCCGTTTTGGCCCCCAACCGTCGCAACTGGCGCAACTGTCGCAGGGGTGGTTTCCGAAACGGACGCGTAAAATGGTCGATAGGCCATCATCCTTCCTCCCCGCGAAGGAGCAGGCGCCTAGGCCTGCTGGCGAGTTCGGAAAGCCACCCATGGGCGATCAAAATGGCGACCGCATCGTCGGCGGCGGCCTTGGTCCTGATAGGCCCCGGCCCGAGCCGGAGGATGTCGCGGAACACGATCTCCGATTGTCCGTAAGACTTCATCCAGTCGAGCAAGGTCTGAGCGCGCAGCAGCTTGGTATCGAGTCGGGAGGCGTGAGCCAAGCGAAGCGCCTCGCGCAGATACCAGTCAGCGAGTGCGATGCCGCAGCGCATAGAGGCCAACCCGATATCGGCAGGCTCGCCCTTTTCGACCGCAGCAATGACAGCCGCGATGCGAGCTGCATTCTCCGCCGCCTTGGCCGCGACATCGCGGATCGCCTTCAGGTCGCCGTCTGGCCCGCACTCGGCCTCGACGTGATTGAAGAACGCGATCCACTCCACCTCGGCCTCGGCAGACATCACGAGCGCCACCGGGTCCAGTTCGTTCGGCCCGCCGGGCAACGACCGGGCAGGCCTCTCCAGCAGCGCCAGGATGCGCTTGCCATAATCCGAAATGGCAATCTCCTGATCGAGGCTCGCCGTCTTGTAGAGCCGTTGACCAGCGATCGACGGCGGGGCAGCTAGCAGCACGCGGGACAACATGCCTTGATCGCGCATGGTCCGGTCGGAGAGGAAGCCTGCCGCCGCGTCGGGCTGCACCATCAAATGCGCCGAAAGCCTGCGCCCGGCCAGAAGCGTGACGCCGTCGCCTGCCCGAATGCGAACTGCACCCTTGCCGTCCCACAGCCCAGAGATCATCGCGGCCGTGCGCAGGCGGTTGGCGTCATCTATCCCGTGGCCGGCCGTGAACTGACCGCCCTCGGCGCTGAACACGCCCAAGCCCCCGTGCATGTGACTCCAGTTTTTCGTCAAGCCGTCCGGGGTGATATCGCCTGAGGTAAGGACCGGAAATAACGGCCGGCGCGGTTCGTCGCCGAGTTCGGCAAGGCGATCACGCCGCTCGGCATGATCGATCTTGCCGTCATTCTCAATCTTGCGCTTTGTCGCCGCCCACGCTGCGAACTCGATTTTCCAGTCGCGGAAAAGGATCTCGTGATCTTCGCGAAGGCGTTTCTCGTGCGCGTGGACGGGCCAATTCGATTCGTTGTCCGCGCTGGATTTCCGGTCGCCCGATGCCGCGATGGTGACGAGGAAAAGGCTGCACGGGCGAATCTGGCCGTAGGGCAGGCGCACGTCGTAATGCGCCTGTGCCGCCAGCGCCGCCGTTCCGAGCACCGACTGAGCGGCAAGCTCGATCGGGGCTTGGACCTTGGCCGAGATCGCCTCCGCCGCCTGCCGAAGGCAGGGACCAAGGCTGACGACGGGATAGGGCGCTGCCGGCGCCAGCGGTGGGAACAGCGGCAACGGCCGGTCCGTGGATTGGCTCTTGGTGGGTCCTTTGTGGTTGAGGAGGAGGGCCGGTGCGAAGGGCGCCGGCTTGAGGGTGAGGTCGGACAGGTCAATTTTCTCGAATGCCACCGGCTTACGCTCCCTTGCGATCGGCGAGGGTGCCGAGGTCGTTGACGAGGCCCGCGACGGCCTTGGCGCGGGCGATCATGCAGGCTAGCGAGTAGCGGAAGCCGGCGCTGTCGCCGACCTCCAGAAAATCCCTCGCCATGGTGGCGTTCAGGGCGAGCAAGGACAGGTTCTCGGAGATGAACAGGTCCGTGTCGATTGCCGGCGTACAGGCCGGCTGATGCTGGGTTGCGGTTTCCATCACCGGCGCTCCCGCAGACCGAGGCCGGCATGCGCCGCCATCAGAAGCGCGACCTGAGGGGAGACGGCGACGCGGCCAAGAACGGCCTTGAGCGCGAGCGCTTGTGTGGTAATCTCCCGCTCGCTGCCCGCTAGGTAAGCGATAGAGAGCCCCGTGAGCGCCGAAACCGGCGCTCCGGGGTTTTCGATTTCAGCCCGCATTGGTCGCGCCCTCCCGCTTGGAAGGCTCGCGCACGGGCAGAGCCTGAAGCCAGGCTTTGGCGTCGTCGTACAAGACAATCAGTTTGCCGCCGGCCCTTGCGGGCGGTGAGCCGACCAGCGGCAATATCCTCGAAGATGGTCGAGCGGCCTTTGCCAGAGGCCTTCATCAGCCCCCGGATGTCGTAGGCCAGCGGCGGGGTGTTGTTGGGTTCGTGAGCCATCAGCTCCTCCTGCGCACCGCTTCAAACGGAAGCGGGCTGTTTCAACGCAGGCAGGGTGCATCAGCGAAAAAACCGCTGTCGAGGGGCCTGAAATACCGCAAATTACGCAAGAAGATCCGCAGGAGCATTTTCCTGCGGAATTATCGTGCGGCTGGGGGGCGGCCTCTTAATTTGTAGCCCTTTATCATGGCTCTCGCGGCGGGGCGGTCGATCGCAAAGTTAGTCGTGAAGTGACTCACCGTGTCATCGTATCCGAGCGGGGCTTCAAGGCCGCTGGAGCGGCGCTTCTGGGTTTCCAACCATTCTCGACGCGCAGCAGCCGGCGACCTATCCGGGGGCGGCGTGTCGGGGGCTTGGTGAGCTTGGCGGGAGTTCTCGCGTGTCAGGCTCTCATCAGCGCCTGTCGCAGCGTTCTGATCTGGAACGGTGCGATTCCCGCCGCCACCACTCCGGCCGACTATCTCACTATGCTCCTGCGATGCGAAATTCTCGGACACAACCAATTCCGGGGCTGGCCAAAGGTAAATCACTTCGCTCCGCGCAAAGAGGAGATTTCGCCATGTTCGCGCTCGTGGATCGTCGGGGGAGGCTACGGGGCTGTCGCGGCCATCGATAGGCATAGCGCGAAGGTCGTTGTGGCTGAGCGCGATATCGCACCATTTGACTGCCTCAATCAACTCCCGCTCATCGAGGTGACCTGGGCGATGCGAACGCTGACCGCTGGCCTTGATCGCCCCACTCTCGCACTTTGCGCGCAAGGATTCGCTCGCAGCATCCATTGATAGCAAAGGTGGCTTCGTGCCGGGGTAGGCTAGCCTCACGCACAAACCTGTGCCGTCCGCATTCCGGCAAACTTGGGCGAAAGCTCGGTCACGCGTCATAATCCATCCGAGCGCCTCGGCTGCAGTCATAGTTGGCGGCTGGACTTCTTCAGGTAAGACCGAGACCGGCGGCTCTACAGACTCATCTCGCATTTGCGCGACATCTTTTTCAATGTCGGGACCCGTCAAAGCTACTCTGGCGACGAGGCTGTCATGAGGGGAACGCCCAAGTCGTTTTTGCCATATTTCATAATTCCGTTGGCGCTCGTCCTTGCGAGCGGCTTCTTCTTCCTCGATCATCCAAGCACCATGCGAAACACCGAAAGTGAGCATGGGGGTGCTTCTCGGCTTGTCGGCTGGCCGGCCTGTCCCCACGCGTCTCGATATCCGCTAGCTGGCCTTCACCGGCTTGAGCGGGACAATCTTGGCATCCGTTTTCGGGTTGCCCACGAAACCTTCCCAGGCCTCCATGAGCTTCCGGCGCTTCGCGAGTGCGTCGCCTCGACGATAGGCGCGCTCGGTCTCGTCTCCGACAGAATGAGCCAAAGCAGCCTCTGCCAGCTCTCGCGGGAAAGCCGTGCACTCTCCGGCCCAATCTCGAAACGAGCTGCGGAAACCGTGAGGCGTGAACTGCTCGACCTTCATCCTGCGCATCAGCATGAGGATGGCGTGCGACGAGAGGGGCCGGCCGGGCTTTGCTCCGGCAAAGACGAATTCGCCCTGCTGTCCTTCGTCTCGCTGCTTTTCGATGAGAGCTACGGCACGATTAGACAGCGGCACGCGATGCGCCCTGCCTCCCTTCATGCGGACCGCCGGCACGGTCCAGACCTTTGCCGCAAGGTCGATCTCGTCCCATTCTGCGCCCCTGACCTCCCCGGTTCGGCTCGCGGTAAGGATCAAGAACTCAAGCGCTCTTGCGGCAACGGCCTCGCGCTCTTTCGCTGATGCTACAAAGGCTGGCACCTCGACATAGGGCATCGCCGGATGATGACCGCGCGTCAGCTTGCCCCGCTTCGCGAGCAGCTTGTCGAGATGATGTCGCCAGCGGGCCGGGTTCTCACCCGAGCGCAATCCTTTCGCCGCCGCTGCGGCAAGAACGTGCTCGATCCGCCCGCGAACGCGAGACGCAGTCTCAGCCTTTGATTGCCAGATCGGTTGGAGCACGGCCAACACGTCAGCCGTGCCAATGTCCTCAAGGCGCTTTTTTCGAAGCGACGCGGCGTGAAGGTCGAGTGTGGTTTTCCACTGCGCCTTGTGCTTCTCGTTGCGAAAACCCTTGGTGATCTCGGGAAGCAGCAAATCGGCAAACCCTCCGAAGGTCTGTGCTGCCCCCTTGGCCGCCTCTGCCGCGCGCTTCGCCTCAATCGGATTGGTTCCCGCGTCAAGTAGGCGCCTGGCCTCTCCGGCCTTGGCGCGCGCATCAGAAAGGGAAACGGCCGCGACGCCGCCCAAGCCCATCTCTTTCAGCTTGCCGCCCCAACGGAAGAGAAACAACCAACGTCGAGCACCGCTCGGATCGATGGCCAAATAGAGCCCGTTGCCGTCACCATGCCGACCGGGTTTCGATAGCGTGGTGACGGATCGGGCTGAAAGACGGTTGACCGCGCGGGCCATGGCTACCCCAACATCTACCCCAACGGGCGACGTGGATCATATTGGACGACTGCAACCAGATACAACCACCCATTCGCATTTTGTGCACTGAGCGTTCCCGGTCTGTGGCTCGGTTCGAACCAATCTGGACGCTGGTTACACGGACTCCCTGTCCGCCATTCTCTCATCGTAACTATCCGGGATTATCCGGGATTTCGCGGCGACACCCGAACTTTTGCCCTGACGCGCGCATTGGTCGGCCCTTTCGCTGCGGCGAGAGATTGCGCCTCGATCGGAACTATCGTCGCCACCCCCTCGTTTCCCACCCTGCCACATGTGTGGCTTTGGATTGGGAGGCTCATCATGAGCAGTATCATCTACATCATCGGCCTCATCGTGGTCGTTCTGGCCATCCTTTCGTTCCTCGGTTTGCGATAGGGGCCCCGTCATGTCCATGAGCACACCTGACCTCGTTGTCGTTTCACCTCCCGCAGCCACAGCCAGCCCGAACGGCTCCTATCTCGAATGGAGCGCTATTCTCGGCGGTGCGGTCCTGGCGGCAGCCATCTCGACACTACTCGCCGCGTTCGGCTCCGCGATCGGGCTCTCGATGGCCTCCGCTGAACCTTCGCGCTCCGCTAGCATGGTTGCCTTCGCTATCGCTGCCGGGCTGTGGGCGATCTGGATTACTGTCTCCGCGAACTTCGCAGGCGGCTATCTTGCAGGTCGCATGCGCCGCCCGGCCGGCGATGCGAGCGAGCATGAGCGCCACGTCAGGGACGGAGCGCACGGGCTTGTCGTATGGGCGGTGGGCGCATTGATCGTTACGATGCTCGCAACATCGTCGATCACCAGCGCTGTCAAGACGGCGGTAACCGGGGCGGCGGCTGCTTCCGGAGGTGCCGCGGCACTTGTCAGCCAGCAAGCGGACCCGATGGGCTCGGCTCTGGATTCCGTGATGCGCTCGACGGGTCAGGCTCAGCCGACCACAGCCGAGCGCGAGGAAGCGACACGCATCTTTGTGTCCGGTCTAACGTCCGGAAAACTAGAGCAGGCAGATCGCGACTACATCGCTTCGAGGGTCGCGGCTCGTATGAACATCCCGCAGCCCGAAGCGCAGAATCGGGTGGATGACGCCTTCGCCAAGCTGACCCAGGCCAAGGAGACTGCCAAGCAGGCAGCGGAGCGCGCTCGCAAGACGGCAGTCGTTGCCGCCTTTTTGACGGCGGCCGTCCTCCTGCTCGGTCTCGTCGTTGCCTGGATTGCCGCGCAGATGGGCGGCAAGCATCGGGACGACGAAATGGATTTCAGAGACCTGTTCGGACGTCGTTGACGTGAGCGCTGGCGGGGTCTGCTGGCCCCGCCAGCCGCTGCTTCTGAGAGGACCAGTCATGACAAAGAATCGAATGATCCGCCTGCCCAGCACCGACGCCACAGCGGCCAGGATAGTGGAGCAGGGTGAGCGCCGAGGCGGAGCCAGTTCTCTGTCACATGCGACCGGTCCGCATCCGCCTTACGAAGCAGATTACCCAATGGCTTGGCCGCCGGCAAGATTTGAATCAGAGCCAAGAACGATGTGAAAACAACAACAGGACAGACATAAACTACGCCCACGATGCGGCGATAATACCGGACGATTTTGCCTGGATAAATTGCAGCTCGTCAGATTTATCTAGCAAGCTAAAATTGCTGCCACAATACGATTTGACCGGGAAAGACGACGACAGAAATATTGATATTTGTTCATATTACATTTCTGGATTATGTCTGTAGTATGTAAGTCATTTATCAAATTAATGGTAAATGAATAAATAGTTCTGGTATTGTTCATCTAGGTTTGTCTTTAGATTAATGACTCAGCTTCTGCTTGTCCCGGATTGTTCGGGCGAGGTTGGCTGTTGGAGACAGATCATGTTTAAAACGTTTGCTGTCGTAACGGCTCTTGTCGTTCTTCCTGCTACCGCTTTCGCACAAAACCCGCAGGGTGCCCAAGGCGGTGCAGCGAGTGGTGCTCTGACCGGCGCAGTCGGTGGTGCAGTCGTCGGCGGCCCTGTGGGCGCGGTGGTCGGCGGTGTTGGTGGCGCGATTGTCGGCGGCATCATCGGCGATAACACGCCGAAGTTCCGTGAATACGTCGTCACCCAGAGGCGTCCGTCATACACCTATGCCGAGCCGGTCGTGGTCGGAGCCACCCTGCCGCGCCAGGGCGTGACCTACTACGAGGTGCCTCGTGAGTACGGCGCGACGGACTATCGCTACACGGTCGTCAACAACCGGGCAGTGCTGGTCGATCCTGCGACGGGTCGTATTGTGCAGGTTCTCGACTGACGGCGGCAAGCGGGTCGGAATGTTCGAAGACGAGTTAGACGCTTCGAACAATGACTTGGCCGGGGTGGACCGCCACTGAGTGGTCGATCCCGGCCGACACAATGCGGGCATGCGTAGCGCCGGCCCGCCAAAACTGTAAGCTTTTCTCGCTCAGTGGGAACTTGCCGCTCCAGCCGAAGTTGACCGCTCATGAAAAAAGTTATCCCGGCCTTGACCATCGCCCTCTCCCTCGCAGCCTGTGCCCCTCAGCCTCAGCCTGTCGTTTACGAAACGCCGCTACCGGCTTCGTCCAAACGCATTGCGGTCTCCGGCAACACGGTCACGTTGCCTGATGGATCACTGGTCATGATGGATGCGACTGGCGGATTTGATCTGCCCAACGGGGACCGCGTTTCGCGAGATGCCAGGGGAGCTCTGCTGCTGCCCAACGGCACCCGCTGCTTGCCCGATCGAGGCGGCTTTAGCTGCCCGTAGATTCATCGTGGAGCCCGGCCATGAACCGCAGCCGCGCGAAAATCCCATGGCCAGGCTGTCACTGTGAAGGCGGCGGCGCAGCGGCCGCCGATGGCGATTAAATGCCATTCGGCGACACCAGCTTTTGGACCTGTCCAATCTCGGATCTCACGCCAGCTCGCTTCGCTCACGGCTCCGATGGGGTTCGCTGGCCGCGCGGCGCCCGGGCGGGCTTGCGAACCCTGCGGGTTCGAAGTGGCTGCGCTTACCTCAGCCACTCTCCCTGACTCTCAAGCCGGTCCGCTTGGCTGACGCAAAGTCGAGCGCTCAGCGGGTCGGACCGCCCGGCGTGCCAGGTGCACCGGCCGGCGGCTTGGCCGGGTCGGACTGGATCAGATCGGCCCGCGCCTCGTGCTGGAGTTCGGGACTGTCGGCAGTGAAGACGGCCGCCGCCAGCGGCGACAGCATCATGACCGCGATCAGAGAGAAAGCGATATACTGCTTGGTCTGCATGGCAGGCTCCTGTCGATGGTCGCGCCTCATGGCGCGACGTCTTGATGACTCAACGAGGGCGTGCGCGAGGATGTCCCCCTCCGGCTTCGTCTTGCCGCGATGGACGCAAGCCGGCATTGTCAGGGTCGTAAACCGATCTGAGGACAAGCCGATGCGTCTCGTCATCGCTGCATTGGCGTCGTTGCTTGCGATACCAGCCTATTCCGCCGGTCCCTATGGCCGGATCGTCGTCGGCAACTGGTCGGGCGGGGCCTATACCAGCGACCGGACCGGCGCGTTCTCGCATTGTGCCGTCAATGCCGGCTATCGCAACGGCACGCGGATGCTGACCTCGGTGACCTCGGATTTCAAATGGCTGCTCGGCTTCTCCCATCCGGACTGGAAGCTGACCCCGGGCAACAAGGTCCCGCTCGAACTCGTCTTCGACCGGGCCACGCGGCTCAACGTCACCGCCGAGGTGCGCACGCCCGTCCTGCTCACCATTGCGATGCCCGCCGAATCGGCGCTGATCGCAGCGTTCCGGCGCGGGGAGTATCTCGAACTGATCGCCAGCGACCGGCGGCTGACCTTCGCCCTGACCTCGACCTCGGAGATGCTGCCGGCGCTGATCGACTGCGTGAAGCAGAGCGGCAACATCCGCGGGCCGATCGCCTCGGCGCCCGCGACGCCGCCCGCGCCCTCGCCGGCGGACGCGGCGGCCGCCGCCGAGAAAAAGGCGGTGCTGGAGAAATCCCGCGACCTGATCCGAACGAAGATGCTCGGCTGCATCGGCAAGGAGGGCACGCCGATGCTGCTGACCGACGAGAAAGCCGAGGTCGTCGCCAAATCGGCGATGATCTTCTGCCGCACCGACGTCGAAGCGCTGGTCCAGGCCACGATCGAGCTGGTCGAGCTGGAAAGCGGCCGCCCGGCCAACCGGCAGGCGGTGAAGCAGGCAGCCGAGAGCCGCGTGCAGGAGCTGGTCGTGGCCCATGTCGTGCGCTCGCGCGGCGAGATGCTGAACCGCCGCAATCAGGGCGCGCCGGCCCCGCAGCAAAGCGCGCCCCGACCGAACATTTCGCCGACGCTCTGAACGCGGACGCGGCCGGCCCTATTGAGCGGCCGGCTCCGCCATCGCCTCCTGCAGCGCGTGGACATGCAGCATCGCGGCCTTCATCGCCTTGCTCTCCAGCGCGCGATAATGGCCGACGACAGCCCGGCCCAGCGGCGTCAGATGCGCGCCGCCGCCCTTCGCGCCGCCCGGCGCGGCCGCGACCAGCGGCTCGCGGAACATCCGGTTGAGATCGTCCACCAGCAGCCAGGCCCGGCGATAGGACATCGTCATGGCGCGCCCGGCGGCCGAGATCGAGCCCGTCGCCTCGATCGCCTCCAGCAGGGCGACCTTGCCCGGCCCGAGCCGGCTCTCGGGCGAGAGTTGCAGCCTCAGGCTGAAGCCGACGGCCCGTCTGTCGTGTCCCGGCTGCGCCATGGCGGCGGTCTCCTTCATCCGCATGCTTCAAGGCCCGTCGATCGAGACGCTCTTGATCACGGCGAACACCGCTTTGCCCGGCCGCAGGCCAAGCTGCGCCGCCGACTTCGCGGTAACCCGCGCGAGCAGCGTCTCACCCCGGCAATCGAGCCGCAATTCGACGGCCGAACCTTCGCCGCGCGGGCCGATCTCGACGATCGTTCCCGGCAGGATGTTCAGCGCGCTGACATCGACCGGCTCGCGCAGGCTGACCAGCACGTCGCTGGCCAGGATGCGGACGCGCAGGCGCGCACCGATGGCGGCGCGGCTGCGCGCGACCTGAAGCGTGCCGGCCCGCGTCGCCAGCCGCGTCAGGCCGAACTCGGCGTCATGGCCTGCGACCTCTCCCTCGATGATCGAGCCGGCCTCGCTGGCTCCCGACAATCCGACGATGCCGAGCCGCGACATCACCTCCGCCGTCGGCCCGCAGGCGGTGACGACGCCACGGTCGAGCGTCACCAGCGTGGTGGCGAGCCGCGCGACCTCGGCCATGGCATGCGAGACATAGATGATCGGCACGCCGGCCTCGTCTCGCAGCCGCTCGATATAGGGCAGGATCTCGGCCTTGCGCGCCTCGTCGAGCGAGGCCAGCGGCTCGTCCATCAGCAGCAATCGCGGCCGGGCCAGCAGCGCACGGCCGATCGCGACGCGCTGCTTCTCGCCACCCGACAGGGCCGCCGGGCCGCGCTCCAGCAGATGGCTGATGCCGAGCAGGTCGAGCACGCCGTCGAGATCGCCGCCGAAGGCCGCGGCTCCTGCCGGTTGTTGGCCTGAGAACCAGCGCCCGAAGAGCAGGTTCTGGCGCACGGTCAGATGCGGGAAAAGGCGCGCCTCCTGGAAGACATAGCCGATGCGGCGCTTGTGGACCGGCACGAAGATATTGCGGTCGGTATCGAGCAGAATCTGCCCATCGACGACGACGCGGCCGCGCCGGGGCGCGATCAGCCCGCTGACGACGTTGACCAGTGATGTCTTGCCGGAACCGGAGCGCCCGAACAGCGCCGTCAGCCGGCCTTCCGAGGCGAAGCTGGCGTTGAGATCGAACCGGCCGAGCCGGTGCTCGACGCAGACCTCGACGACCGGGCTCATGCCGCCGCGATCCGCCGGTTGACGGCGCGCGCCAGCGCCTCGGAGGCGAACAGCGCCGCGACCGAGAGCGCGATCGAGATCAGCGTCAGACGCATCGCACCCGCATCGCCGCCGGGCACCTGCGTGAAGGTGTAGATCGCCGAGGGCAGGGTCTGCGTCTCGCCGGGGATGTTGGAGACGAAGGTGATCGTCGCGCCGAATTCGCCCATCGCCTTGGCGAAACACAGGATCATGCCCGCCAGGATGCCGGGCAGGCACAGCGGCAGCGTCACCGTGGCGAACACCCAGGCCGGATTGGCGCCCAGCGTGCCCGCCGCATCCTCGAGCTTGCGATCGACGGCCTCGATCGAGAGCCTGATCGCCCGGACCATCAGCGGAAAGCCCATCACGGCGCAGGCCAGCACCGCGCCGGTCCAGCGGAAGGAGAGCACGATACCGAACCAGTCATACAGGAACTGCCCGGCCGGGCCGCGCCGACCGAACCAGATCAGCAGCAGATAGCCGGTGACGACCGGCGGCAGGATCAGCGGCAGATGGACGAGCGCATCGAGGATCGCCTTGCCCCAGAAGTCGCGCCGCGCCAGCAGCCAGGCCACGGCGACGCCGAAAGGCAGACTCGCCAGCATCGCCGTCGTCGCGACGAGGAGGCTGAGGCGAACCGCGATCCATTCCTCGGGAGAAAGCCAGTCGCCCACCGCGTCAGGGTCTCATGTCGCGTTGGCAGGCTTGTTTAGCACCGTGAAGCCCTGCTTCTCGAAGGCCGCCCGGGAGCCGGCCCCGCGCAGATAACCCAGGAAGCCCTGCGAATCGGGATGCGTCGAATCCTTCGTCACGGCGACGGGATAGAGGATCGGCGGATGCGAATCCTCCGGGAAGGTCGCCAGCACCCTGACCTTGGGATCGGCGGCGGCATCGGTGGTGTAGACGATGCCGAGCGGGGCCTCAGCCCGCGAGACCAGCAGCAGCGCCGCCCGCACATTGTCGGCCTGCGCCACCTTGTGCTTGACCTTGTCCCAGCCGCTTAAGGTTTCCAGCGCCGCCTTGCCGTATTTGCCGGCCGGCACGGACTCGACATTGGCCATGGCGAGGCGGCCCTGACCGAGCGCGGCCGTCAGATCGACGCCGGGTGCAAGCGTCACGGCGGCGGTGGAATCGGAGGGCGCGATCAGGGCGATCCGGTTCGCCAGCAGGGTGACGCGACTGTCGGCCCTGATCAGGTTCTTGCCCGCGACATAGTCCATCCAGTCGAGATCGGCCGGGAGGAAGAGGTCAGCCGGCGCGCCCTGTTCGAGCTGTTTGGCCAGCGCGCTGCTGGCGGCGTAGGAGATCTTTGGGGTCGGCCTGTTGCTTGCCATCGACCAGGATGCCGCCACGTCGTCGAGCGCCGTTTTCAGGCTGGCGGCGGCGAAGATCACAAGTTGCCGCGGCTGCGCCTGCGCCGGCGCGGTCAGTGAGCCGAGACCGATGCAGAGCGCCGCGACAAATCCCGTCAGATGCCGACGCTCGATCATGACGTTGTCTCCGGCCGCAGGCGTTATTCACCATTGAATATAACGATACCGCCGCGGAAATCGAGTCCTTCGCTCGCAGGTTCGGAATGGCGGCTCTCCGCACGGAGCCGACAATTCCCGGCGATATATAGCGACAAGGCGTCCGCAGGTCCCGAGATCCGCCGTTCAGCGCCGCGCAAGCCAGTCCTTCGCCAGACTGAGGTCAGCCTGAGACAGGCCATGGCCGGTGGGCAGGATCGTCTGCTCAACCGTCGCGCCGGCCTCCTCCAGCGTCCGCGCAAGACGGGCGGCGTTGTCGGCCGGGATGATCGGATCGAGCGCGCCCGACAGGATCAGCACCGGCTTGCCGTCGAGGTCGACCGCCGGCGGCGTCGCGAAAGGCGACATCGCCCGCAGCAGGACAGCGCCCGCCAGCGTCTCGGGACGCAGCAGCAACAGGCTGGCCGCGATATTGGCGCCGTTCGAGAGGCCGAGCGCGACCGGCGCGGGCAGGCCGTAGCGCCGCCGCGCCACCTCGATGAAATCGGCCAGTTCGTGCGTGCGCGCGGTCAGGTCCGCCTCGTCGAAGACGCCATCGGCCAACCTGCGGAAGAAGCGCGGCATTGCGCCCTCCAGCACGCGCCCGCGCGGCGACAGCAGGCCCGCGCCGGGCGCTACCATGCGGCCGAAGGGCAGCAGGTCGCGCTCGTCGCCGCCCGTGCCGTGAAGCAGCAGGAGCGGCGGGCGGGACGGATCGGTTCCAGGCTCGAAGACATGGATGAAGTCGGTCGTGACGGCGTCCATCGGAAATCTCCTTATGGCGGAAGTCGGCCCCTCCCGCCGGGCCGGCGGGCGGGAGGGGGTCTTCATCTCAGGCAAGCGCGGGCAAAAGCGCCTCGATCCTGGCGCGCTGGCTCTCCAGCCCGGCCGGCAGCTTCAGCGCCTGGCCCAGGCTCTCGACCGGCTCGTCGACGGAAAAGCCCGGTGCGTCGGTCGCGATCTCGAACAGGACATGGCCCGGCTCGCGGAAATAGACCGAGCGGAAATAGTTCCGGTCGCGCTGTTCCGTCGTGCGGATGCCATGGTGCTCCGCGAGCCGGCGGACCATCCTTGCCTGCGCTGCGTCATCCGCCGCGCGGAAGGCGATGTGATGCACCGAGCCCGCGCCCTGCCGCGCCGGCAGGAAGCCGCCCGCGACGCGCAGATCGACGACCTTCCCGAGGCCCTCGCCCTCCGCCCGATAGCGGATCAGCGTCTCCTCGCGGCCGATCTCGCGGAAGCCGAAGACGTCGCTCAGGATCGCACCGGTCGGCGCGGCGTCGGCCACGAGCAGGCTGACCCCGTGGATGCCACGGATCGCATGCTCGGCGGGAACGCCACCGCTCACCCAAGCAGGCTCGCCTTCGATGCCGGCGACGCCGACCAGCGCGAGCCGCATCCCATCGGGATCGCGGAAGGCGAGCACGGTTTCGCCGAAGCGCCGCACCGGCTGGTCGTGCGGCACGCCGAGTTCTACGAGCCTGTGCGCCCAGTAGCCGATCGCGACTTGGGGAACCCGGAACACCGTCTCCTGCGTCTCGCCGACGCCGAGCCGGCCGGGCGCGGCATGCTCCCAGGGGAAGAAGGTCAGGATCGAGCCCGGCGTGCCGGCGGCATCGCCATAATAGAGGTGGTATGTGCCGGGATCGTCGAAATTGACGGTCTTCTTGACCAGCCGCAGCCCGAGCACGCGATCGTAGAAATCGAGATTGCGGGCGGCCGGGCCGGAAATGGCGGTGACATGGTGGATGCCGCTGATCTGCATGGCGACGTCTCCTGAAAGAGCGTGAGAGGGCGAGGCCCCGTTGCCGTCGAAGATCGGCATTAGAGAGCGATCGCGCCAGAGCCAACTGATTGCGCAGATGCAATGTCAAAGTTGGCAAATCCCAATTTGTATTGCGAACGACTCCAGCCAATCTTTTGACCCGAGACCGAACCGGTCCCTTGTCAGGAGATGCTCCCATGATCGATACCCGCCTCGCCCCCTATGGCGCCCTTGGCCTGCGCGTCGCGCTCGGCCTGATGTTCATCGCCCATGCCTGGCTGAAGCTCGTCGTCTTCACCCCGGCCGGCTTTGCCGGTTTCCTTGGGCAGGTGGGCCTGCCGGCGTTCCTCGCCTGGCCGATCATTCTGGCCGAACTGCTTGGCGGGCTGGCCATCCTGGCTGGCTTCTACGGCCGCTATGTCTCGCTGGCGCTCTTGCCGGTCCTGCTCGGCGCGCTGGTGGTCCATGCCCCCAATGGCTGGCTCTTCACGGCGGCCAATGGCGGCTGGGAATACCCCGCCTTCCTGGCGCTGGCCGCGCTCGCCCATGGCCTGATCGGCGACGGCGCGCTGGCGCTGAAGTCCGACCGTCCCGCCCTCGCCGGGACCCCCGTCGCCGCCTGAACGACCGCGCCGCGACGATCCCGCGCCGCCAGCGAGGCCCTGAGCCTTGCTGGCGGCGCGCCCATGCCTGAGAGTGCCCCGATGAGCGATGCGAGCAAGCTGCTGGCCTGGGACGATTTCCGCCTGATCAAGGCGATCGCCGAGACGAGGACGCTGCCGGCGGCCGCGACCGCGCTGGGCCTCAACCACTCCACCGTGTTCCGCAGGCTCGGGCAGATCGAGGCGGCGCTCGGACTTAAGCTGTTCGAGCGCCATCGCAGCGGCTATGTCGCGAGCCCGGCCGGCGAGGAGATGGCGCAGCTCGCCGCCCGTCTCGACGACGACATCAGCGCCTTTGCGATCCGCCTCGCAGGCCAGGAGATCAAGCCCGCCGGCGAATTGCGCGTCACCACCAACGACACGTTGCTGGTCGATCTCCTGACGCCTGTCTTCGCCGGCTTTCTGGCGCAGTGCCCCGACATCCGGCTCGATGTGCTGTTGAGCAACCAGGCGCTGAACCTGTCGAAGCGCGACGCCGACGTCGCCATCCGCGCCACCGACAATCCGCCCGAGACGCTGGTCGGCCGGCGCGCCGCGCGCATCGCCTGGGCGCTTTACGGCCGGGCGAGCGATTTTCCGCAAGCCGGCGACATCGCGATCGAGACCCTGTGGGCGCGCAACTGGGTTTCGCTCGGCGACCAGTTCACCGGGTTGAAGGCGGTGCGCTATCTCGCCAGCCATGTCGCGCCCGAGCGCATCGTCTACAGGGTCAACACGGTGCTCGGACTGGCCGAGGCGATCGAGGCCGGCATCGGCATCGGCTTTGCGCCCTGCTTCATCGCCGACAGACGGCCGGGCCTCGTCAGGCTTTCCGCGCCCGATCCGGGATTTTCAGCCGACCTCTGGCTGCTGACGCATCCCGATCTCAGGCATTCGCCGCGCGTGCGCCTGTTCCTCGATTTCGTCGCCGCCGAACTCGGACGGATGAAGCCGCTGATCGAGGGCGAGAGGGTCTCAGGCGCTCAGTTGGGGCAGGAATAGGCGATTCCTGCCGTGCTCGCGCCTTTCCAGTTCAGCGCTGCGACGGGGCTCAGCACATGCGTGCCGCCGATCTCGGCGGTCCTGATCTTGAGCCGCGCCACCGCCGAATCGCGCGCCTGATCAAGCAGCAGCACCCCGCCCAAGCCCGAGCCGCCATCGACATCGCCGACCTTCTTGCACGGCTCCACAACCGCCTTGTTGTCAGTGACGACGACGATGTTGGAGCGTGAGGACGGGATGGCGCAAGCGGCGAGCGCCAGCAGCGGCAAAGCGAACAGGACACGCGGCATCGAAGACTCCTCGCGGCCGAATGGCGGCCGGTTCGTCAACGCATGATCGCGCAGAATGTTGCCAGATCAAGGTCCGGGTTGCGAGATCAAGGCCTCTTGGCGGGGTCAGTCGCCCGCCAGTGCCGCGTCGCGCTGGCCGGGACCGTCGAGATGCAGCACCGCATCGAGCAATTGCTGCGTATAGGCAGCCTGCGGCGCGCGAAACAGCGCAAGGCTCTCGCCCTGTTCGACGATCGCCCCGTTCTGCAGCACCACGGTGCGGTCGCACATCATCCGGACGACGTTGAGATCATGGCTGACGAAGAGCAGCGCCATGCCGTCCTCGCGGCGAAGCGAATCGAGCAGTTGCAGGATCACCGCCTGCACCGAGACGTCGAGCGCCGCCGTCGGCTCGTCCAGCACCAGCAGCCGGGGTCGGCAGGCGATGGCGCGCGCAATGCCGACACGCGCCTTCTGCCCGCCCGAAAGCTGGTGCGGGAAACGCTCCAGCAAATCCGCCGGCAGCCCGGCCCGTTCCGCGCATTCGCGCACGCGCCCGCTCAAGGCCGGGCCGTCCTTCATCGCCAGCAGGCGGCGCAGCGGGTGGGCAATGCAGGCGAAGGCGTCGAAGCGCGGGTTGAGTGAGTCGGTCGGATCCTGGAAGACGATCTGGATCTCCTTGCGCAGCGGGGACCTGTGAAAGTCGCGCGCCGCCTGCTGGCCGATCGGCTGGCCGTCGAACAGGATTTCGCCTTCGCTGGCGTCGATCAACCGGCAGACCAGCCGCGAGATCGTGCTCTTGCCCGAGCCCGATTCCCCGACGAGGCCGAGGCTTTCGCCCTGCCTGATCGCGAAGGAGACGTCGTTCACCGCGACGACCCCGCCATCATAGCGCTTTACGAGGTTCTGGACTTCGAGCAGGAGCGGCGTGCCGGGGGCTGGTTTTTCGTGAGTTTTTCCATCGCCCTCATCCTGAGGAGCGGCCGAAGGCCGCGTCTCGAAGGAGCCTCCAGCGCGCACTGGAGCATCCTTCGAGACGGCCGCCGACGCGGCCTCCTCAGGATCAGGGCTTATGGAGGGCGCAAGGTCTGCGATCGTCGAGGTCGCCGTCGGCGAGGCGGCGACGAGGCGCTTGGTGTAGTCGTGCCGCGGCGCGCGGAACAGGCCGCGCGGCTGCGCCTCCTCGACGACCTTGCCATGCTGCATCACAGCGACGCGGTCGCAATAGCGCGCCGCCAACCCGAGATCATGGGTGATCAGGATCATCGCCATGCCGCGATCGGCGGTGATTGTCGCCAGCAGGTCCATCACCGTCTTCTGGGTGGTGACGTCGAGCCCCGTCGTCGGCTCGTCGGCGATCAGGAGGGCCGGCCGGCTGGCGATCGCCATCGCGATCATGATGCGCTGGCACATGCCGCCCGAAAGCTCGTGGGGATAGGCGTCGAGACGCTTTTCCGGGTCGCGGATCAGCACGGCCTTGAGGAGGTCGAGCGCGCGTTCGCGACCTTCCGATGCCGAGATGCGCTCATGCGCGCCGACGGCGTCGGCGATCTGCAGCGCCACCGTCCGGATCGGATTCAGCGCGCCGCGCGGGTTCTGGAAGATCATCGAGATCGCCGCGCCATGCAGAGAGCGCAACTGCTTCGACGAGGCCGAGGTGATATCCTGCCCCTTGAAGCGGACCCTGCCCTGCGCGATCCGCCCCGAGGCGTCGAGCAGGCGCGTCACCGCAAACGCCGTGACGGACTTGCCCGAGCCGCTCTCGCCGACGACGCCGAGGGTCTCGCCGGCCGCGACATGCAGCGAGACGCCGCGCACCGCCTCGACCAGCCCGCGCCGCGTCGAGAACGAGACATGCAGATCCTCGATCGAGAGCAGGGGTGCGTCTTGCGGATTCGTGAAAGCGTTCATGTGCGCATGCGCGGATCGAGGATGTCGCGCAACCCGTCGCCGAGCAGGTTGAAGCAGAGCACGGTCAGCATCAGCGCCAGCCCCGGAAAAGCCACGAGCCACCATTTACCGGTCGAGATGAAGCGCGCGCCCTCGGCGACCATGATGCCCCATTCCGGCGTCGGCGCCGACACGCCGAGCCCGATGAAGGAGAGCCCGGCCGCATTCAGGATCGCCCAGCCCAGGTTGAGCGAGACCTGCACCGCCATGGCCGGCAGCACATTGGGCAACAGGAAGCGCAGCACGACGGAAAGATGGCTGTCGCCACAGGCACGCGCCGCCTCGACCCAGCCGGCATTGCGCCTGACATTCACCTCGGCCCGGGCGAAGCGGATATAGAAGGGCAGGTTGATGATTGCCGTAGCGATGACAATGTTCTCGACCCGGTTGCCGAGCGCAGCCACCATCGCCATGGCGAGCACGAACAGCGGAAACGCCATCAGCACATCGACGAAGCGGCCGACATAGCGGTCGAGCCGGCCGCCGATATAGCCGCAGAGCGCGCCGATCACCGCGCCGAGCGCGAAGGAGAGCGTCACGGCGGATGCGGCAATGGCGAGGTCGAGCCGCGCGGCCACGATGAGCCGGCTGAAGACGTCCCGGCCAAGCTGGTCGGTGCCGGCCCAGTATTTTGCGCTCGGCGGCTGCAGCGCATTGGGCACATCCGACGCGATCGGGTCATAGGGCACGATCGACGGGCCGATGATGGCGAGGATGCACAGGATCAGCGCGCCTGCGGCCGCCACGGCGGTGACCGGGTTGCCGCGCAGGATCCAGACGGTGTGGCGAAGAGTGGCGGAGCTCATTCGACCGAAACCCTGGGATCGGCGATGCCATACAGCACGTCCACCGTCAGGTTCACGATCACGAAGATCGACGCCATCAGCAGCACGAAGCCCTGCACCGGCGCGTAGTCCGACGAGAGCAGCGCATCGAGCGCATAGGACGCCACGCCCGGCCAGGAGAACACTTTTTCGACCAGCACGTTCGCGCCCAGCATGGTCGAGAACACGATGCCGGCGATGGTCAGCACCGGCAGGATGGCGTTGCGCAGGGCGTAGGTGACGATGATCTTCCGACGCGGCAGGCCGAGCGACTTCGCGGTGCGGACGAAATCGCTGCCGAGCGAGGCCAGCATCGCCGCCCGCGTCATCCG
>JBKJSB010000242.1:0-3299 GCA_046593015.1 Allobosea sp. | reverse complement strand
CAATCATCGCCGATCTCGGCGAGGGCCGCCGCGGCCTGCGCAGTCGAGGCGTCGATCTCGTGCACGGTGACGACCTGCAGGCCGCGGCGGCCCTCGCCGAGATCGGCGATGATGGTCGCGCCGGGCTGGAGAGCCTGCTGGTCGAGCGGGCCGAGCGCGGAGATATGCAGGAAGACGTCGCCCGAGCCGTCGGCGGGCGAGGCGAAACCGAACCCCTTCTCGGGGTCGAACCATTTGACCTTGGCTTCGATGTTTTCGTGCGTGACGAAGGGCTGGGCGGAAGATGGCGGGCGACGATCGTACATGGAGCTTCAGGAGTGCGGTGATCGGAAGCACGCAATCTAGCGCAAGCCCGCCGTTCCGTCATCGGGGGCGCGGCAGGAAATTATCCGTCGGCCATGGCGGTGCGGCCGCCCGTGTCAGACCTCGCCGGCCGGCTCGTCGCAGCGGATCATCTGGACCTTGCGCGGCATCTCGCCGACGGCCGGCAGGAACTGCCCGCTGACCGGATCGAGCAGCATCAGCACCCCGGTCGCGACCGCGAAATAGGCGCCGTGCAGTTGCAGCCGGCCCTTGCCTTCGAGGATCTGGACGCAAGGGAAGGTGCGCAGATTGGCGAGCGACTGCTGGATCGAGGCGAAGGCCAGGCGCTCGACATAAGTGTCGAGATCCTCGTTGCGGCCGCGCCCGCCGGTGCGCTGGGCGGCCGGACCGATCAGCGTGATCCACTGTCCGATGAAGTCGCCCGAGGAGAGCGGCCCCTGCGCATCGTCGGCGAAGGCGCGGATGCCGCCGCAGCGGCCATGGCCGAGCACGACGATATGCTCGACCCGGAGCGCCTGCACGGCGTATTCCAGCGCGGCCGAGGTGCCGTGCAGGCCGTCATCTGGCGAGAAGGGCGGCACCAGATTGGCGACGTTGCGGGCGACGAACATCTCCCCCGGCCGCGCATCGAAGATGATCTCGGGCGAGACGCGCGAGTCGCAGCAGCCGATCAGCATGATCTTGGGCGTCTGCCCGTCCGCGAGCTCCTCGTAGCGGCTCTTCTCGCGGTCGAAACGGTCATCGAGGAAGGCGCGGTAGCCCTCGGTCAGGCGCGCGGGGAACGGGGCGGCTATGGTGTCCATGTGCTTATCTCGAACAGGAGTGGCGCGGTTTCGTCAAGCGGACGGCCTGTCGCGCCGCCGCCATCATCGGAGACGCCGGCGCGCGAGCCTGCAGCGCGCGTTCAGAACACGTTCGGATAGATGTAGCGCGTGATCACGCTCTGCACGAAGAAGATCAGCAGCAGCAGGATGATCGGCGAGATGTCGATGCCCCCGAGATTGGGCAGCATGTTGCGGATCGGCCTCAGCGCGGGCTCGGTGATGCGATAGAGCATGTCCCACACGGTCGAGACGAACTGGTTGCGCGTATTGACCACGTTGAAGGCGATCAGCCAGCTCAGGATGGCGGATGCGATCAGGATCCAGACATAGAGCTGCAAGGCGAGCATCACCACATCGAGAACGGACCGCATCGATATCCCTCATTTCATGGATTTTCCGGCCCGGACGACGCCCCGGCCGCGCTCCGCCAAAGTGCCGCGAGCGATTGACATTCACGCGACGCACAGCCTAGAAGGCCAGCGCCTTGGGGCTGTAGCTCAGATGGGAGAGCGCTGCAATCGCACTGCAGAGGTCAGGGGTTCGATTCCCCTCAGCTCCACCAAGGCCTTTTCGACCCCTCGACCGCAATCGCATCGCGAACCATTCGCGGCGTGACGCCTGGCATATTGGCTGTCGTCAAACCCCGCATACCGTCAAGACCTGTAATCCCTGTGCTGAACGCGGCTCGTCTCTGACAGTCGGGCGTCACGCCAGTGCGGACCTCCATGTCGATAACAGCGCTTCTGAGGCCCGCGTCATCAGCGGCCTAAACCCTGACGTGCGGCCCGGCAAATCCGATCAGATCGCGGCTGATATATGATGCAGCATTGAGCCTGGCTGCCACGGCCTTACGCATTCTTTGACCGAAAGCCCAAAATTCGCTGATTTTTCGCTTGGCGTGATCCTTGCGTTCTGTAATCTCGGCCCCGCGCTGTCGCGTGACGAGCCTCGATATATGAGTGATGATCCGTCTGGGCCTGGCAGGACGGGCGCTTGCGGCCGCAAGGCCGGGCGACCCGCGATGCAAGGTTCGGCAAAGCCGCAACCGGAAGACCGAGATCCCCGCGCAAGACACACAGAAGAGGAACCGACGATGTCCATGTTCAAGAGCCTGATCACGACGGCCGCCGTCATCGGCGGCCTGTCCCTGTCGGCGCAGGGCGCGCTGGCCCAGAACAAGCTGGAACTCAACATGGCGACGCCCTGGGCGGGCGGCCACTGGCTCGACATCGGCGCCAAAAAATACGCCGAGAACGTCGAGAAGATGACCGAGGGGCGCATCAAGATCAACGTCTTCCCGGCCGGCGCGCTCGGCCCGGCGCTGAAGGTGACGGAAACGGTCCAGAAGGGCGTCGCGGATATGGGCCACTCCTGGCCGGGCTATGACTGGGCGATCGACCGCACGGGCGCGATCTTCTCCGGCTGGTCGGCGGGTCCTAACCCGGAAGAGATGATGATGTGGCTCTACAATGGCGGCGGTGCCGATTTGTGGAAGCAGTGGCGCAAGGAAAAGTTCGACGTCGTCGCCTTCCCCTGCGGCGTGCTGGAGACCGAGTTCTTCATGCACTCGCACAAGCCGATCCGCACCGCCGACGACATGAAGGGACTCAAGCTGCGCACCTCGTCCTCCTGGGCCGAGATCGCGCCGATGCTTGGCGCCTCCACCGTCGTGCTGCCGGGCTCGGAAGTCTTCAGCGCGCTGGAGCGCAAGGTCGTCGACGCGATCGAATGGGGCGGCCCGGGCAGCAACCTGTCGGAAGGTTTCCACAAGGTCGCCAAATACATCATCATGCCGGGCCTGCATGCGCCCTCGGGCGCGCATGACTGCGTCTTCAACAACGCCACCTGGGCCAAGATCGGCGACAAGGACAAGGCGCTGCTCGAACTGGCCGGCCGCCTGACCGTGCTCGACACCTATCTCGGCTACGCCAAGAGCGACCTCGACGCCTACAAGCAGATCAAGGCCTCGAACATCGAGGTGATCCAGGTCGATCCGAGCCTGACCGCCGCCGTCGTCAAGGTCTCCGGCGAGTGGGCCGAGAAGCAGGCCGCCGCGAACCCCTGGTTCAAGAAGGTCTACGAGGACCAGAAGGCGTTCATGGCCAGCGTCAAGCCGCTCAGCGAATTCCGCTTCGCGACCGGGTCCCGCTG
>JBKJSB010000267.1:0-7886 GCA_046593015.1 Allobosea sp. | reverse complement strand
TGCGCGACTGGCTCGACGCGCTCGTCTCGCACGGCTCGCTGCGCAATGATCTGATCCTGTTCGCCTGCGCCTATCGCGCGGCGCTGGCGGACGGCGGAGACCTTCCCGAAATCGCCGAACTGGCGCTGGCGCTCGCCAACTCCGCCGAGCGACGGCTGGAGACAGTGACGCAGGGCAACGCCTTCATCGCCGCCCTGCGCGCCGCCTGGCCTTGCGCCGCGATCGAACGGCTGCGCGCGCTCTGGCCCGGCGACATCGCCTATCCGCTCGCGGTCGGCGTCGCCAGCGCCGGCCATGGCCTGCCGCTGCGGCCCTCGCTGGAAGCCTATGGGCTGGCCTTCGCCGCCAATCTGGTCTCCGCCTCGGTCAGGCTCGGCATCGTCGGACAGACCGACGGCCAGCGCATCACGGCGGCGCTGGTGCCGGCCTTGCATGAGGCGGCACAGGGAGCGGAGACCGCGACGCTCGATGATATCGGCGGCTGCTGTTTCCGCTCCGACCTCGCCGCTCTCAAACACGAAACCCAGTATTCGCGGCTGTTTCGCTCATGACCCTCTTCATCGCTGTCCTGCTCTGTCTGCTGCTGCTCGTGGTGGCGGCCCTTCACGCCTATTGGGGTGGCGGTGGGCTCTGGCCGGCTGCGAGCGAGGAGGAACTGGTCGCAACCGTGATTGGCAATGCGCGGGCGCGGCGCATGCCGCCGCCCTGGCTCTGCATGCTCGTTGCGGTCGCGATCGGCGTGACGGCGGTCTGGCCCATGCTGCTGGTCGGCGTCGAGTCGGCCGCGCCTGCGCGGCCGCTGATCGTTGCGGTCGGCGTTGCGATCCTGCTGGTTTTTCTCCTGCGCGGGCTGGCCGGCTATTTGCCTGTCTGGCGCAGGCTCCATCCGCAGGAGCCCTTCGCCAGCTATGACCGGCGATTCTACGCCCCGCTCTGCCTGCAGGTCGCTGCGGGTTACGCCATTCTGTTGCTGCAAGGACGCTGACGCATGACACGCTCACCCCACGGCCCGCTGCGCGTCGGCATCGGGGGGCCGGTCGGCTCCGGCAAGACGGCGCTGATGGAGGCGCTCTGCAAGCGCATGCGCGACGCCTACGATATCTGCGCCATCACCAACGACATCTATACCAAGGAGGATGCACGCCTGCTGACCGTCGCCGGCGCGCTGCCGCAGGAACGGATCATGGGTGTCGAGACCGGCGGCTGCCCGCACACCGCGATCCGCGAGGACTGCTCGATCAATCTGGCCGCCGTCGAGGAGATGCGGGCTAAGTTCCCGAACCTCGACATGATCCTGATCGAATCGGGCGGCGACAATCTGGCCGCGACCTTCTCGCCCGAACTCGCCGATCTGACGATCTACGTCATCGACGTCGCGGCGGGCGAAAAGATCCCGCGCAAGGGCGGTCCGGGCATCACCCGCTCCGATCTTCTGGTCATCAACAAGACCGATCTCGCCCCCCATGTCGGCGCGGATCTTGCAGTGATGGACCGGGATTCGAAGCTCATGCGCGGCAAGCGGCCCTTCGTCTTCACCAATACGCGTGAGGGCGAGGGCGTCGATGTGGTGGTGGATTTCATCGAGACAGCGGGCGGGCTGAAGGCCGCCCGCCCGGCGGCCTAGGAGATGGCGATGACGACGAAGGCGATGCTGACGGGTTTGACGCTGGCAGGCATAATTCTGGCGAGCGCATCGCTCGCCGGGCCGGCCTTGGCTCACACCGGCGCGGGCGCGGTTCATGGCTTTGGCGCGGGCTTGCTCCATCCCCTGACAGGCGTGGATCACCTGCTCGCCATGGTCGCTGTCGGCCTCTGGGCCGGACTGACCGGCGGCCGGGCGCGGCTGGCCTATCCGCTGGCCTTCGTCGCGATGATGCTGGCGGCCGGCTGGTGGGGCATGTCGGGCGCGAGCCTTCCCGGCGTCGAGGCCGGCATCGCGGTGTCGATCGTCATCCTCGGGCTGGCCATCGTCGTCCGGGCCACGCCGCCGCTGGCCGCGGGCGCTGCCGCCTGCGCCATCTTTGCGATCTTCCATGGGCATGCCCACGGCGCGGAGTTGCCGGAAGGCGCGAGCGGGCCCGGCTATGCGGCGGGCTTCGTCATCGCCACGGCCGGGCTCCATGGCGCCGGGCTGGTGCTGGCGGCGCAGCTTGCGCGCTATGCGCCGATGGTCGCCCGCGCGCTTGGCGGCGGGCTCGTTCTGGCCGGCGTCGCCATCCTGGCGGGCTAGTTGCGTCGGCGTCGCGTTTCCCTCGGAGAGGGGAGGCGTTCGCTCAGCGCGGATCATGAGGTCGGACCTGAAAATCCTGATCGTCGATGCAAGTCCGGTGCGCGCGGCCATCATCGATGAGGGCCTGCGCGAGGCCGGCTTCACCGATCTCGTGCGGATCGGCGCGACCAACGTCCTCGTCGCCGCGATCGAGCGGCATGACCCGGACGTGGTGGTGATCGACCTCGAGGACCCCAGCCGCGACGCGCTGGCCGACATGTTCCTCGTCTCTAGCCATGTGAAACGGCCGATCACCATGTTCGTCGACCAGTCGGATTCGGCCTCGATCGAGGCCGCAGTCGAGGCCGGCGTCTCGGCCTATATCGTCGATGGGCTGAAGAAGGAGCGCATGCAGCCGATCCTGCAGACCTGCATCAGCCGCTTCAACGCCTTCCGCAAGCTGCGCGACGAACTCGACGACGCCCGCTCCCAGCTCGAGGACCGCAAGACGATCGACCGCGCCAAGGGCATAGTCATGAGGCTGAAAGGCCTCTCCGAGGACGAGGCCTACGCCCTGATGCGCAAGACCGCGATGAACGAGAAACGCAAGATCGGCGACATCGCCCGTTCGATCATCACGGCCGCCGAGGTGCTCAAATGACGCTCCACCTCAGGGTCGGCTTCATGCCGCTGGTCGATTGCGCGCTGGTCGTGCTGGCGAAGGACGAGGGCTTCGCCGAGGCCGAGGGGCTCGATCTCGAACTGGTGCGCGAGGTCTCCTGGTCGAACCTGCGCGACAAGCTGAACGTCCGCCTGCTCGACGCAGCCCATATGCTGGGTCCGGCCGCGGTCGCAGCCACCCTCGGCCTTGGCGGGGTCAAGGCCCCGATGGCCGCGCCGATAGCCCTCAATCTCGATGGCGCGGCGATCACCGTCTCGCTGCGGCGCTTCGAGGAGATGGCGCGCCTGGCCGATGGCGACATGGCCGATCCGTCAGTCTCCGCGCAGGCGCTGGCGACGATGGTGGCGCGGCGCAAGGCGGCGGGCCTGCCGCCTCTGAGCTTCGCGGCCGTGTTCGGCTTTTCCAGCCACACCTATCTTCTCTGCGAATGGATGGCCAAGGGCGGCGTCAGGCTCGGCGAGGATGTCCGCTTCGAGGTGGTGCCGCCGCCGCAGACGGTCGAGGCGCTGAGCAGCGGCCGGGTCGATGGCTTCTGCGCCGGCGCGCCGTGGAATGCGGCCGCGGTCGCGGCCGGCGTCGGCGCGATGGTCCATGCCAGCGTCGATCTGCGCCGCGACTGCCCCGACAAGGTGCTGGCCTGGCGGGCCGATGACGCGGAACGCCGCGCGGCGGCCGTCGGCAAGCTCAGCGCCGCCATCCTGCGCGCCAGCGACTGGGCCTGCGATCCCGGGAACACGGAGCGCTTCGCCCGCCATCTCTCCGCGCCCGACCGGCTTGCCCTCCCGGTCGAGATCCTCGAACCCGTCCTGCGCTTCGAGCTGAGGCAGGGCGCAGGCCGCCCGGCCCGGCAGGTGGACCGCTTCATTCGCTTCGACCGCGCGGCCTTGCGGCCTGATCCACAGCACGCTGACTGGATTCTGGCAGGCATGGAGCAGGCGGGGCAGATCGTCCGCACCGCCGACATGACGGAGCAGGCGCGGGCGGTTTTTCGACCTGCCCTGTTTCCGGGCAGCGAAGACTGACCGCTACGGGCTGCGCGTTTTTTGAGCGAATGCGGTCGTTTTGTGCGGCGCAACATTGCGCACCGATGACGGCTCGCCGTTACCGGTCTTTACCCAAGTTATTGTAATTCAACGAAGCTGCTGAGCGGAGCGAGTTGGCACGATCCTTGTAAGGATTGTTGCAACGCGGCCAATGCTGCCCGCGCCCATCCGAACGAACTGCACAGCAACGCCGCTGTCGAAAGGTGCCCTCCGGGTGCGTTTCGCGCGGCGTTTTTCGTGTCGGCGGGTGGCGGGCAAGTGGAATCAACGAAGCGAGGCATCGATGACGCAGACGATCGAGACCAGGCCCACGAAATCCGGCGCGAGCCGCCGCCGCTTGCTGCAGCTATCGGGTGCGGCTGCTTTGCTCCAGGCCGCCAAGATGGCGTTGCCGGCCGGCGCGTTCGCGCAAGCCGCCGGTCCGGAGGTGAAGGGCACGCGTCTAGGCTACATCGCCCTGACCGACGCCGCTCCGCTGGTGATCGCCAAGGAGAAGGGTCTTTTCACAAAGTATGGCCTGCCCGACATGGACATCGCCAAACAGGCGTCATGGGGCGCGACGCGCGACAACATGGCGCTCGGCTTCAAGGCCAACGGCATCGACGGCGGCCACATCCTGCGCCCCAAGGCGCATCTGTATTCGACCGGCAAGGTGATGCAGAACAGCCAGCCGTTGCCGATGTACACGCTGCTCAGCCTGAACGAGGACGGGCAGGCGATCTCGGTCTCCAACGAATACAAGGACCTCAACGTCCAGAAGGACGCCTCGCCGCTGAAGCTCGCCTTCGAGCGCAAAAAGGCCGCGGGCAAGGAACTGACCGCCGCGATGACGTTCCCGGGCGGCACGCACGATCTCTGGATCCGCTATTGGCTCGCCGCCGGCGGCATCGACCCCGACACCGATATCAAGGTCATCACAGTGCCGCCGCCACAGATGGTGGCGAACATGAAGGTCGGCGCGATGGACTGCTTCTGCGTCGGAGACCCCTGGCACGAGCAGCTCGTCAACCAGAACATCGGTTACACCGCTTTGACCACCGGCGAGCTCTGGTCGCGCCATCCCGAAAAAATCCTCGGCATGCGGGCCGACTTCGTCGACGCCAACCCCAAGGCGACCCAGGCCATCCTGATGGCCGTGATGGAAGCCCAGCAATGGGCCGACAGGCGCGAGAACCGGCAGGAACTGGCCGAGATCGTCGGCAAGCGGCAGTGGTTCAACGTTCCCACCAACGACATCAACAAGCGGCTCCTCGGCGACATCAACTACGGCAACGGCCGCGAGGTGAAGGGCACCAATCTCCAGATGAAATTCTGGGGCGAGGGCGGCTCGACCTCCTATCCGTGGAAGTCGCTCGACAGCTGGTTCGTGACCGAGAACATCCGCTGGGGCAAGTTCGACACCAACACCGACATCAAGGCGCTGGTCGACAAGACCAACCGCGCCGACCTCTGGCGGGAAGCCGCCAAGACGCTCGGCGTGGCCGGCGCGCCGACCGGTGACTCGCGCGGTGTCGAGACCTTCTTCGACGGCGTGAAGTTCGATCCGGCGGCCCCGATGGACTACCTCAAGGCCCTCAAGATCAAGCGGGTCGCCTGACGCCATGGCCGCTCTCTCCAGCGATCTCAGGCAGGGCCGCCGCAATCCCCTTCCCCCCGCTTGCGGTGGGGAAGGGTTAGGGACGGGGGGGCGTGCAGGACGAGGCTCACCGTCCAATCATCGAGAACCGGCCTGGACTCTTCCCACCACCCCGGCCCTCCCCACCGCAAGCGGGGGGAGGGAGTAGTGGCCGAGCCGCTGGTCATTGTGGGGAAGGGCATGGCCGCGACGCGGCTGGTTGACGAACTCAGCCAGCGCGCGCTCGGCCGCTATTCCATCGCGGTGATCGGCGAGGAGGGCCGGCTTGCCTACAACCGGGTGCTGCTCTCGCCGCTTCTGGCCGGCGAGATCGCCGCCCCTGACATCGAGCTGAAGCCCGCCGCATGGTGGAAGGCGCGCGGTGTCTCGACGCTCTACGGCCGCGCGGTCGAAGCGATCGACCGTGGCGCGAAGACGGTGACCCTCAGCGACGGGCTCACACTGCCTTACGGCAAGCTCGTGCTCGCCACCGGCTCGAAGCCGCTCAGGCCGCCCTTTCCAGGCGGCGGCCTGAGCGGCGTCGCGACCTTCCGCGACACGCGCGATGTGGAGACGATGCGGTCTTACGCCGGGCGTGGCGCGCGCATCGTCGTCATCGGCGGCGGCCTGCTCGGGCTTGAGGCCGCCTACGGGCTCTCCAAGGCCGGCGGACAGGTCACGCTGCTGCACCTCGTCGATCGCCTGATGGAGCGCCAGCTCGACGCCGAAGGCGCGGCCCTGCTCGCCTTGGCAATGGCCGAGCGCGGCATCACCGTGCGGCTCAACAGCGCCACCAGGGGCTTCGTCGGAACCGACCAGGTCGAAGGCGTCGAACTGCAGGATGGCGCGGTCATCCCCGCCGATCTCGTCGTCATCGCCATCGGCGTCCGCCCCAATATCGAACTGGCGAAGGCCGCCGGGCTCAATGTCAATCGCGGCATCGTCGTCGATGACGGGATGGCCAGTAATGAGCCCGACATCTTCGCGATCGGCGAGTGCGCCGAGCATCGCGGCAGCGTCTACGGGCTGGTCGAACCGGCCTATGAGCAGGCCCGCGTGCTGGCGACGAACCTTGCCGGCAAGCCCGCTTCCTATCCCGGCTCGCATCTGTCCACCAATCTCAAGGTCAGCGGCGTCGGCGTCTTCTCGGCCGGCGAGTTCGAAGCGGTTGGCGACGACGAGACGGTCGTGCTGCGCGATCCCGCCGGCGGCATCTACCGCAAATTCGTGCTCCGCGAGGGCCGGCTCGCCGGCTGCGTGCTGGTCGGCGATACCCGCGGCGCGCTGTTCTATCTCGGCCTGATCCGCTCCGGGCAGGACATTTCGGCAATCCGCACCGACCTGCCCTTCGGCGAGCCCTACTGCATCAGGGAGGCCGCCTGACATGCGCATCGACGGCGCGCTTCCCGGCCCCGGCATTCCCGATGCGGCCGTGCGCACGACCTGCCCCTATTGCGGGGTCGGCTGCGGCGTGCTGGCGACGCCCGACGGCAAGGGCGGCGCGTCCATAGCCGGCGATCCGGCCCATCCGGCCAATCTCGGCCGGCTCTGCTCCAAAGGCTCGGCGTTGGCTGAGACGCTGGGTCTGGGCTCGCGGGTCCTGCACCCGCTCATGCGCAATGCTGCCGGCGGCTATGATCGCGTCAATTGGGAGGTGGCGCTCGATGTCGTCGCTGACGGCCTCAGGGCGATCATCGCAAAGGACGGCCCCGAGGCGGTCGCCTTCTATCTCTCCGGCCAGTTGCTGACCGAGGACTACTACGTCGCCAACAAGCTGATGAAGGGTTTCATCGGCTCGCCCCATGTCGACACCAATTCGCGGCTGTGCATGTCCTCGACGGTGGCCGGCCACAAGCGCGTGCTCGGCTCCGACACGGTGCCCGGCAATTACGAGGATCTCGATTCCGCCGACTTGATCGTTCTGGTCGGCTCCAACACCGCCTGGTGCCATCCGGTGCTGTTTCGCCGCATGCAGCAGAACAGGACCGGGCGCGGCGCGAAACTCGTCGTCATCGATCCGCGCGTCACCGCCACGGCCGACGACGCCGACATGGTCCTGCCGCTGAAGCCCGGCTCCGACAGCGTCCTCTTCGCCGGGTTGCTGGTGCATCTGAGCGACGCCGGCCTCACCGACCAGACCTTTCTCGCCCGCCATGTCGCGGGCTTCGAGGAGGCGCTGGAGAACGCCCGCGTGATCGCCCCCGACCAGAGTACATAGAAGGCCGCGATCTCGGCCGTCGTCAGCCCGGTGCGACGCGCGATCGTGCCGAGGTCGGGGGCGATCACGCGGGCGTTCTCCAGCGCCTCCTCGAAGCCCGCGACATGGCGGGCGAGAAA
>JBKJSB010000037.1:0-6963 GCA_046593015.1 Allobosea sp. | reverse complement strand
ACGCCGATCGCGACCATGGCGTAGGCCATGCCGAGATAGCCGAAGATCGGCTTCTTCGAGAAGGTCGAGATGATGTGGCTGACGATGCCGAAGGCCGGCAGGATCATGATGTAGACTTCGGGGTGGCCGAAGAACCAGAACAGGTGCTGGTACAGGATCGGGTCGCCGCCGCCGGCCGGGTCGTAGAAGGTCGTGCCGAAATTGCGGTCTGTCAGCAGCATGGTGATCGCGCCCGCCAGCACCGGCAGAGCCAGCAGCAGCAGGAAGGCGGTGACCAGCACGGACCAGGCGAAGAGCGGCATCTTGTGCAGCGTCATGCCCGGAGCGCGCATGTTGAGGATCGTGGTGATGAAGTTGATCGCACCCAGGATCGAGGCGGCGCCCGCAAGGTGCAGCGACAGGATGCCGAAATCGACCGCAGGTCCCGGATGGCCCGAGGATGAGAACGGCGGATAGATCGTCCAGCCGGTGCCGACGCCCTGCGCGCCCGGCGCGCCCTCGACGAACATCGAGATCACCAGCATGATGAAACCGGCGACCGTGAGCCAGAACGAGATGTTGTTCATGCGCGGGAAGGCCATGTCGGGCGCGCCGATCATCAGCGGCACGAACCAGTTGCCGAAGCCGCCGATCACGGCGGGCATGACCATGAAGAAGATCATGATCAGGCCGTGGCCGGTGACGAAGACGTTGTAGCTCTGGCCGTTGGCGAAGATCTGCAGACCCGGCTGCTGCAATTCGATGCGCATCATGATCGACAGGAAGCCGCCGACCAGGCCCGCCATGATCGCGAAGATCAGGTACAGCGTGCCGATGTCCTTGTGGTTGGTCGACATCGTCCAGCGACGCCACCCGGTCGGGTGGCCGTGGCCGTCGTCATGTCCGTAGCCGTGGGCGTGCGCAGCCTCGGTTGCCATGGCGTGCTCTCCTCGTGCGAATGCGCTTCGCGTCAGTCAGTGTCGATGCGGGCCGCGCCGGCCCGCCGGATGGATTAGTCTCGGGAGGCCGCGACCTTGCCGCTGGCGTCCGTGGCGTTGGCGTATTTCTGCTTCGATTCGGCCAGCCAGGCGGCGTAGCGCTCGGCGCTGACGACACGGAAGGCGATCGGCATATAGGCGTGGTTCTGCCCGCAGATGAACGAGCACTGGCCGTAATAGATGCCTTCGCGGTCGGCCTTGAACCAGGTCTCGTTGAGCCGGCCCGGAATGGCGTCGATCTTCACGCCGAAGGAGGGCACGGTGAATTTGTGGATGACGTCGGCGGCGGTGACCTGCACGCGCACCACCTTGCCGACCGGCACGACAGCCTCGTTGTCGACGGCGAGCAGCTTGGGCGCCTCGGCGGCGGCGATCTTGTTGGTCCTGATCGCCTCGGCGCGCTGCGTCTCGTCGAGCATGATCGAGTCGAAGGTGAAGGCGCCGGCGTCCTGCGGATATTCGTAGGACCAGTACCATTGCTTGCCCGTCACCTTCACGGTGACGTCGGCCTGCGGGATCTCGAGCTGCAGCTTGAGCAGGCGGAAGGACGGGATCGCGATCACGACCAGGATCAGGACCGGGATCACCGTCCAGGCCACTTCGAGCAGCGCGTTATGCGTCGTCTTCGTGGGGACCGGGTTGGCCTTCTCGTTGAAGCGCCAGGCGACGTAGATCAACAGCCCGAGCACGAAGATCGAGATGATGAAGATGATGACGTTCAGCCAGTCGTGGAACCAGTTGATGTAGGCCGCGACCTCGGTCACCGGATTCTGCAGGTTGAGCTGCCAGGGCGTCGGCATGCCGGTTCCGGCCGATACCCCGGCGGGGACGATCGCCATCGCAGCGAATGCGAGGGCTGCGCCCTTCAGGGCTGCAAGCTGCCTGCTCAGAAATGGCATGGGTCCGACATCGCTCCTCATCGTGACGCTTGCGGCCCGCATCTCCCGGCCTGGCCCAAGCGCGAGAGGGCGACAACCATCCGGCTGAGCCCTGCTCTTCGGCATTGCGATAAATCAAAGATCACGCTTGCGCCAGTGGGGCAATGCGAGGCTCTCATGCGGGCCGTGCGGCATAATCGCGCGAGCCGGAGACCTCTGAGTCGCGCGGCCGCGCCTCCGGAAACGGCGGGGAAACGGCTCTCTCCTTGACAGGGCACGGCCTGCATGGTCCCAACGCTGACATGATTTGACGCAGGTTCCGGGCTCGTCCGGGCATGGACCGGCTTTTCGCCTGAATTCCGCCGTCCTGATCGGGAATGCGGAGGGCGGGCGTCGATTTGGGAGGTTTGGCTAGGGATGGGCATCAGCATCGCACCCGCCTTGACGCGTGCGGCTCTCGCCTGCGGGATCGCCGTGTCCGGACTGGCCGCTTTCGGGCTTGCCTTTGGCGGACTTGCCGGCCCGGCCTTTGGCCAGGGCGCCGTCAAGGCCACGCATGGCGACTGGCAGATGCGCTGCGAGGTGCCGCCGGGCGCCAAGGTCGAGCAATGCGCGCTGGTCCAGAACGTCGCGGCCGAGGATCGGCCGAACCTGACCCTGCTGGTGATCGTCCTCAAGACCGCCGACCAGAAGAGCCGCCTGCTGCGCGTCGTCGCCCCGCTCGGCGTGCTGCTGCCGTCCGGCCTCGGCCTCAAGATCGACGACAAGGATATCGGCCGCGCCGGCTTCGTTCGCTGCCTGACCACGGGCTGCGTCGCCGAGGTCGTGATGGACGATGCGCTGACGACGCAACTGAAGAGCGGCAAGAGCGCGACCTTCATCGTGTTTCAGACACCCGAGGAGGGTGTCGGAATTCCCGTCTCGTTGACCGGATTCGGGCCCGGCGTGGAGAGCTTGCCGTGACTGCGTTTTCCCTCTCCCGGCCGCTGGGCCTCGCCGTTCCCCTGCTCTGCCTCGGTCTCGCCGGCTGCGGCTCGTCGGCGCCGTCTGCGCCGGGCGAGCAGAGCACGACGCAGAAGCTGACCAATCTCTTCGTCTTCCAGTCGACCACGGTGCCCCAGCCGACCGGGCGTCCGCGCGAGCGCGATCCCAACTGGGTCGATCCCGGTCCGGAGGATGAGGAAGAGACGCTGTTCTGCCCGCAGGTCATCATCGCCGAAGGCGGGGCGGCTATTCGCGCCCAATCCGGCCAGGACAGCGGCAGCCTGCGCCACCAGATCTCGATCCTCAACGTCGCCCGCGAATGCAAGGCCACGGGGCGCGGCGCCTTCACGCTCAAGGTCGGCGTCGAGGGACGCGTGCTGCTCGGGCCCGCCGGCGGCTCCGGCAATTACGGCGCGACGCTGACCACGCAGGTGCTGCGCGGGACGACCGTGGTCGCCCGCCGCAGCGCGCGCATCGGGGCGACGATCCCGTCGGGGCAGGGCGGGGCCGATTTCGTCCATGTCGAGGATGGCATCGTCGTGCCGGCAGGCGGCGGCGATGTCGAGATCATCGTCAGTCTCGGATCGGGCGGCGCGACGCCTGCCCGCGCCCGCCGCCGATAGCCGCTGCGCAGAAAAGTCACGGGACTGCCGCCAATCGGTGCAGCGTCCCGATTGACTAAGCCGGCCTGTCTTGTATCTGTGCCGGCAGCCGCAACATCCCCGCGGGAGAGACCGGGTCCGGATTAGTCCGGAACCGGCGCCGAAGGCGCAACCGCCCCGGAAACGCTCAGGCAAACGGACCGCGTGGGAACTGGCGCTCTGGAAAGTGGCGGAAGCGATTCCGCCCACCGACGGGTGTAACTTGCCTTTGGCCTGTCGGGCCGGGGCGGGGAAATCTCTCAGGTTCCAAGACAGAGGGGGCGCGCTCCGGACAGTTCCGTCCGGGGCTTGCGCTTGACTCTGGAAGGGGCCCTGAATGGCTGCCGAAGCCGAGACCCAAGAAGCCGTTATCCCCGCCGCGAGCGCGCCCGCGCCGCTGAAGACCCCGCTCCATTCGCGCCATGTCGCGCTGGGCGCACGGATGGTGCCCTTCGCCGGCTACGACATGCCGGTGCAGTATCCGTCCGGCATCCTGACCGAGCACAACTGGACGCGGGACAAGGCCGGGCTGTTCGACGTCTCGCATATGGGTCAGGCCTTTCTCGTCGGCCCCGACCACGAGACGACGGCTCGCGCGCTCGAAGCGCTGATCCCCGCCGACATCCTCAACCTCGCGCCCGGCAGGCAGCGCTATTCGCAGCTCCTCAACGAGGAGGGCGGCATCCTCGACGACCTGATGGTGACCCGCTCGATCGACCCCGACGAGGACGGCGCGCTCTATCTCGTCGTCAACGCCGCCTGCAAGAGCGAAGACTACGCCCATATCGAGGCCCGCCTGCCGCCAAATGTTAAGCTGATCAAGGCCGAGCATCGCGGCCTGATCGCTCTGCAGGGGCCGGCTGCGGAAGCAGCGCTCTCAGCCATCGCGCCCGAGGCCGCCGAGATGGGCTTCATGTCCTCGCGGACCATGAAGGTCGCCGGGATCAAGGCCAATATCAGCCGCTCCGGCTACACCGGCGAGGACGGCTACGAGATATCCGCCGACGCGAAGCGTATCGGCGAGATCTGGGACACGCTGCTGCTCGACGCGACCGTCAAGCCGATCGGGCTCGGCGCGCGCGATTCGCTCAGGCTGGAGGCGGGCCTGTGCCTCTATGGCCATGACATCGACACGACCACCTCGCCGGTCGAGGGCGCGCTCACCTGGTCGATCCAGAAGCGCCGGCGCGAGGAGGGCGGCTTTCCGGGCTCAGGCCGCATCCAGAAGGAGTTCGCGGATGGCGTGACCCGCGTCCGGGTCGGCCTGCTGCCCGAAGGCAAGGCGCCGGCCCGCGAGGGCGCGGAGATCGCCACGCCGGACGGCGAGATCGTCGGCAAGGTCACCTCGGGCGGCTTCGGCCCGACGCTGAATGCGCCCTGCGCCATGGGTTATGTCGCCAAGGCTCATTCCGCTCCGGGCACGCAGCTTCATCTGATCGTGCGCGGCAGGCCGCTGCCGGCGGTCGTCGCCCCCATGCCCTTCGTGCCCAACCGCTACAAGCGCTGACCCATCATCCTCTTCCGCTCCGGAGACAGACCATGGCCGAGACCCGCTACACCAAGGACCACGAATACATCCGCATCGAAGGCGATACCGGCACGGTCGGCATCACCGACTACGCGCAGGGCCAGCTCGGCGACGTCGTCTTCGTCGAGCTGCCGAGCCTCGGCAAGGCCGTCGCCAAGGGCGGCGAGGCTGCCGTGGTCGAGAGCGTCAAGGCCGCGTCCGAGGTCTACGCCCCGGTCTCGGGCGAGGTCGTCGCGGTGAACAGCGATCTGGAGGCCGCGCCCGGGACGGTCAACGAGGACCCTGCCGGCAAGGGCTGGTTCGTCAAACTGAAGCTCAAGGATGCAGCCGAGCTGGAAGGCCTGATGAGCGAGGCCGAGTATCAGGACTACGTGAAGAGCCTCTGAGCGGTGTCATCCCGCACGCGCTGCGGCACGAAGTGCTGCTGCGCAGATGCGGGACCGTTCTCAGGACGAGACGCCTTTTCACCACGCGATCCCGTGTCTGCGCAGCGGCCTTGCATGCCGCAGCGCGCACGGGATGACAGCCGAGGAACTCCCCATGCGCTATCTGCCCCTGACCGACACCGACCGCCTCGACATGCTCGCCCGCATCGGCGTGCCCGATATCGACGCGCTGTTCTCCGACGTGCCGGCGGATCGGCTGCTCAAGGCCCCGCTCGATCTGCCGCGCGCCAAAGGCGAGCTCGAGGTCGAGCGCATCATGGGCAGGATGGCGGGCCGCAACGTCTCGGCCTCGTCGGTGCCGTTCTTCGTCGGCGCGGGCGCCTACAAGCACCATGTCCCGGCGACGGTCGACCACCTGATCCAGCGCTCGGAATTCCTGACCAGCTACACGCCCTACCAGCCCGAGATCGCGCAGGGCACGCTGCAATATCTCTTCGAGTTCCAGACCCAGGTCGCGGCGCTGACCGGCATGGATGTCGCCAACGCCTCGATGTATGACGGCTCGACCGGGACCGGCGAGGCCGTGCTGATGGCCCACCGCGTCACCAAGCGCCGCAAGGCGGTGCTGTCGGGCGGCCTGCACCCGCATTATGCCGCCGTGGTCGCGACGATCTCCGCAATGGCGAGCGACATGGTCGTGGCGCTGCCGGCGGACGTCACCGCCAGCGAGGACATCCTGGCGCAGATCGACGACGAGACCTCCTGTGTCGTCGTGCAGTCGCCCGACGTCTTCGGCAATCTCCGCGATCTGCGGCCGATCGCCGAGAAGGCCCATGCCCATGGCGCGCTGCTGATCGCGGTCTTCACAGAGGTGATGTCGCTCGGCGCGGTCACCTCGCCCGGCGAGCAGGGGGCCGACATCGTCGTCGGCGAGGGCCAGTCGATCGGCAATGCGCTGAATTTCGGCGGGCCCTATGTCGGGCTCTTCGCCGCCAAGACCAAATATCTGCGCCAGATGCCGGGCCGGCTCTGCGGCGAGACGGTCGACGCTGACGGCCAGCGCGGCTTCGTGCTGACGCTCTCGACACGCGAGCAGCATATCCGCCGCGACAAGGCGACCTCCAACATCTGCACCAATTCCGGCCTCTGCTGCCTCGCCTTCACCATCCACATGACGCTTCTGGGCCAGGCCGGGCTGGAGCGGGTGGCGGAGGTCAACCACGCCAACGCCGTCAAGCTCGCCGACATGCTGGCGGGCGTGAAGGGCGCGCAGGTGCTCAACGAGACCTTCTTCAACGAGTTCACGGTGAAGCTTTCCAAGCCTGCCGCCGGGGTGGTCGAGGCGCTGGCCGAGAAGGGCGTGCTCGGCGGCGTCCCGGTCTCGCGGCTGCTGCCGGACGCCGGGCTCGACGATCTGCTGATAGTGGCCAACACCGAAGTCAACACGGACGAGGACCGGGCGGCCTTCGTGGCGGCGCTCGCGGAGGTGCTGGCGTGACCGGCAAGGCGAGCCACGCTCTTCTCCCTCCCCCCGCTTGCGGTGGGGAGGGTCGGGGTGGGGGGGAGAGT
>JBKJSB010000270.1:0-3194 GCA_046593015.1 Allobosea sp. | reverse complement strand
CAGGCCGACGCCTGCCGAACGTCCCATCTCCATGTCGTGCCGGTTGTCGCCGATCACGGCGATGCGTCTGGGCGCAAGCTCGGTCGCCGCGCAGAAAGCCAGTGCCATGCCTGGTCCGGGTTTTGCGCCATGGCCGGAATCGTAGCCGCAGGAAAAAGCAAGCGTTTCGCCGAATCCGAAATGAGCGGCGGTTGCCGCGACGGCTGCGGCGCTGTCGCTGGAGGCGATGCCGAGCTTCAGCCCGCGTCCGCGCAGCCGCGCGAACAAAGCCGCGAGGTCGCAGACCGGGACCATGCGCGAAACCGCGCTCTGGAACAGCCGGTCGAGCGCTTGCGCCAGCTCCGCCTCCGGAAGCGGACTCCCGGCCGCGCGCCAGGCCTGCGCCAACTCGGTCGTATTGCCTGCCGCCAGCAGCGAGTCGGCCTTTGCGTCGCCGTGGTCCGGATCGGCCCCTGCGGCACGCAGCAGCATCGCAGCCAAGGCCGGATCGCCATCGGCCGCGAGCAACCCGGCCTCTAGATTGATCGGCGGCCAGCTCGCTCCGTAGTCGAGCAGCGTCCCGTCCTTGTCGAAGAGCAGCCCCTCGATCGGAGGAAGGCCCGCGATCCCGGGAACGCTCATCCGACCGGAATGACATCGACCGCGACGCCGACCTTCTGCGAGCCGGGGCCGACCAGCACGCCGTCGAGCGGCGAGACATCGGCATAGTCGCGCCCGAAAGCGGTGACGATGTGATCGTCGGCGACGATCAGGTCGTTCGTCGGGTCGAGGCCGATCCAGCCGGTCTCGGGCCCGCACCAGAGCATCACCCAGGCATGGCTGGCGTCCGCGCCCTCCAGCCGCTTCTGGCCCGGCGGCGGGATGGTGCGGATATAGCCGCTGACATAGGCCGCAGGCAAGCCAAGCCCGCGCAGGCCGGCAATCATGATATGGGCGAAATCCTGGCAGACGCCGTGGCGCTCGGCGAAGGCCTCGGCCAGTGGCGTAGAGACCTCGGTCGCGTCGGGGTCGTACTCGAATTCGGCGCGGATGCGCGCCATCAGCTCGCAGGCGGCCTCCAGCACCGGCCGCAGCGGCGCAAAGCTCTTGCGGGCGTAGGCGACGACCTCGTCGACCTGCGGCGCGAGCCGGCTCGGGAAAAGCTGATGCGCCGGCGAACCCGGGTCGAGGCTGCCCGAAGCCAGCGCCAGGCTTGCGACCTCCTCCCAATGCCGCGTCAGGCCGGGATGGGGCGCGGGCGGCCGGTTGACCGCGATGCGCGCCCGCATCTCGACCTTGAGCTCGCGATGCGGCTTGGAAATCGTGATCGTGGTCATGCGGTTGCCGAAGAAGCACACACCATCGATCCGCTCGGCCGGGCGCGGCGAGATCGTGAGCTCGCTGCGCTCGACGCGCTGTCCGCCATCGTTGCGCGGCAGCAACCGCAGGATGCAGCGGGCGAGCGGGACCGGCCGGCTGTAGCCATAGGTCGTGATGTGACGCAGATCGTAGATCACGCGATGCCCGTCAGCCTCGAGCCTTCGGGCGCGCTGTTCTGCAGGAAGTAGCGCTCGGCCACCGCGCTGGAGAGCCCCATCAACAACTGCTCGAACAGCAGGATGCCGCTGCGGTCGAGCCGCGCGGCTTCCGCGATCCTGCATTCGGCGGCGAGCTTCAGCGCGAGCCGGCGCGGCGCTTCCAGCATGCCGTCCTCGTTGAGCGAGGGCAGGGTCGCGATCTCGGCATCGAGCCGGTCGATCTGGAAGGCGGCCGAGCGCGGGTTGTAGGGGTCGAGCATGACGAGATCGAGCACGGGCTGGAGGCTCGCTCCGAGCAGATAGCGCGAGCGATAGGTGATCTGCGAATCGGTCAGGTCGAGCAGCGCGTCGAGCGCGTCGGCCGGCGCGGTCGATTCGGCGAAATGGCGTGCGAAGCGGCAGGTCGCGATGCCGCGCTCGATGCGCCTGCCGATGTCGAGGAAGCGCCAGCCCGGCCCGCGCACCATGTTCTCCTGGCTGAGGCCCGAGAACGCGGCAAGCGATTTCAAAGCCCTGTCTGCGATCTCATAGGCTTCGCCTGCGCTGGGCGGCTTGCTGCTGGTGCGGGTGAGTTGATGCTGCAGGTCGCTGAACAGCCGCCAGGCGTCGATCGAAAGCCGCTCGCGGATGACCGACGCCGTGCGCCTGGCCTCCATCACATTGGCCGCCGCCGAACCGTAATGCTCGGGGTCGTGCAGCGCAGCCGAGGCCTGGAGGGTCGCAAGCTGCGCCTTGCCTCCGGGCGCGGCGCCCCAGGCCACCAACAGATTGGCCAGCCGCTTCAGCGTGTCGGCGCGGCCCGGCGTCGCTGTGTCGGCGTCGATCAGCCGGCCGATCAAGGCGCGCACGAGGCGCAGCACCGCCTCGGTCCGCTCCAGATAGCGCCCGAGCCAGAACAGGTTGTCGGCGGCCCGGCTCGGCAATGTGCCGACGAGCCGGCGGATCGCGGTGCGCTCGGGCGTCGCCAGCAGCGTCACAGGCTCGACCGGCGCGTCCGACGTCACCCAGACATCCGACGAGCGCACGCCGCTGCGCATGCTGACGGCGCGTGCGTCGGGTTCGTCGGAGATGCGGCAGAAGCCGCCGGGCATCACCTTCCAGCCATCGGGCGTGGCGGCCGCGAAGACGCGCAAGGTCACGGGGCGCGGCTGCAGCCGGCCGTTCTGGAACACCGGCATGGTCGAGAGCCGCACGATCTCCTGCCCGACATAGTCCATGCCGCGCGCCTCGATGCGGGCGCGAAGCGCCGCGCGCTCGGCCGCCGGCAGTTCTCCGGCGAGGACCGGGCCGGTGTCGAGCCCGCCGCCGGCCGAGCGGAAGGCCGGCGCGACGCTCATCTCGTCGAGCCGATCGAGCACGGCGGCGCGCTCCTTGGGCTGGCCGCACCACCACGTCGCGATCGCGGGCAGGATCATCTCCTCGCCGAGCAGCTTCCTGCCGATCGCGGGCAGGAAGCCCATCAGCGCGCGGGCTTCGACCACGCCGGAGCCGAGCCCGTTGGCGACATGGACATTGCCCTGCCGCACGGCCTGCACCAGCCCCGCCACGCCGAGCTGCGAATGCGCGTTCAATTCGAGCGGGTCGGAAAAATCGCCGTCGATGCGCCGCCAGATCACGTCGGCGCGCTTGGGTCCGGCGATGGTGCGGACATGGATGCGCCCGTCGCGCATCATCAGG
>JBKJSB010000194.1:0-10733 GCA_046593015.1 Allobosea sp. | reverse complement strand
CAGCAGCGGCAGCCAGTGTTCGAGCCCGGCCGGGCGGCGGCCCTCGCTGACCGCCTTGTAGAGCGTGTCGTCGCGGCCCGGCGTGCCGAAGCTCGCGATGTAACTCTGGCGAAAGCGCTTGATGCTTTCGCTGGTCATCTGCGCCTCGGACATCGGCACGAGGTCGAGGCCCCGCATCTGCCCGGTGGTGCGCTGCGTCTCCGGATCGAAGGTGCGGATCGATTCCAGCGTGTCGCCGAAGAAATCGAGCCGGATCGGTGCCGGCATGCCCGGCGGGTAGAGATCAATGAGCCCGCCCCGCATCGCGAACTCGCCGGTCTCGCGCACGGTCGAGGTCCGCAGATAGCCGTTCATGTCGGGCCAGCGCGCGAGCTGATCGGTGTCGACCATGTTGCCCGGCGCGGCCGAGAAGCTCTCAGACGCCACCTTGGAGAAGGCCGGCACGCGCTGCAGCGCGGCGTTGACGGTGGTCAGCAGCAGGCGCGGCTTGTCGCCGGATTTCGTCTTGGCCAGCCGCGAAAGGGTCGTCATCCGGTGCGCGACGATGCTCGGCGCAGGCGAGACGCGGTCATAGGGCTGGCAGTCCCAGGCCGGGAACGACATCACTTCGAGGTCGGGCGCGACGAACTGGAGCGCGTTCTCAAGCACCTGCAGGCGCTGGCCGTCGCGCGCGACGAAGACGAGCAGCGCCGGCCCTTCAGCCTTCTTCGCCCGGGCGCGCGTCAGGTCGGCGAGCAGGACGGCGTCGAACCCGTCCGGCACGCTGGCCAGCGTCGGCTTGTCGCCGCGATTCAGCGCATCGAGGATACGGTCGAGCTGGAGTTTGGCGAGTTGGGCGGGAGGCGCGATCATTCTAGGCAATCGTCAAAAGAGACTGGCGCGGGGAACCCCTCTCCCGATTGGGAGAGGGGCAGGGATGAGGGACCGCCGCCCGTTATCGAAACGAGACGGAGCCGTTGCGCCAAATTTTGAAACGGCAGGCCCTCATCCGGCCCTCCGGGCCACCTTCTCCCATCCGGGAGAAGGAAAGACGCGTTGCGGACGGCATCAACGTTGGACATTTGTATCAACGAACTCAAACATGGATCGGCTTGCCGTGGTGATGGAACGCCTTGAGCCGCCGGAACACGTCGGTGTCGTAATTCTCCGGCACCTGCGCCTCGCCGGTGATCCAGGAGATCAGGTCGCGGTCGAGCACCTCGATCAGGCGCTCGAACTCGTCGAGCTCGGCCTCAGAGAGATTGCCGATCTCGGCGTCGGCGAAGCGGCCCATGATCAGGTCGTTCTCGCGCATGCCGCGATGCCAGGAGCGGAACAGGATCTTTCGCCGGCGCGGGTCGAGATCGGCGCTGGAGCGGGTCGAGCCGGACATGGACAAACCTCTGGACCAAGGCATGAGAATGGGGCCGGCCCCGTCGCGGAGCCTGCCGTCGCCGGCTATATAGCGTCGGAACCTCGCGAAGTCAGCGGCCCGATGGCGGCAAACTTCGCGCTCCTGACAAAGCCACGAGAGCCCGCTTGCGCCCGACCCTGCTCGATCCGCTGTTTGCCGCCGTGACGACGCTGTCGGGCGTCGGCCCCAAGACGGCCAAGGCGCTCGACAAGCTTCTGGGCGACGAGACGCAGCCTGCCCGCGTCGTCGATCTGCTGTTCCATCTCCCGACAGGCGCGATCGACCGGCGGCCGAGCCCGACCATCGCGGACGCGCCGATCGGCGACGTCGCGACCTTCAACGCGCGGGTGACCGAGCACCGCCCGCCGCCGGCGACAAAGGCGAAGGCCCCTTATCGCATCCTCGTCGAGGACGAGACCGGCGATGTGACGCTGGTCTTCTTCCACGCCGATGTCCGGCATCTGCTCCAGACCATGCCGATCGGGGCCTACCGCCTGATCTCGGGCAAGCTCGAGCTCTGGGAGGGCATGCGCCAGATGGTGCATCCCGACCGCATCCTCGATCCGAAGCTCGCGGCGACCATGCCGTCGATCGAGCCGGTCTACGGCCTGACCGAGGGCGTCGGCCCGCGCGTCATGACGCGGATCGTGGCGGCAGCGGCGGAAAAATGCCCGGTGCTGGCGGAATGGCAGGATCCGGCGTTCGTCGCCAAAGCCGGGTTCCCTTCCTTCGCGCAGGCGATGCAGGCGCTGCATCATCCGATGGATCTGAAGGCGATCGAGGGCGATACGAATGCGCGCAGGCGCGTCGCCTATGACGAGTTGCTGGCGAGCCAGATCGCGCTGGCGCTGGTGCGCCGCCAGCAGAAGAAAGCGGTCGGCCGCGCCACGGCAGGCGATGGAGCGCTGCGGCGCAAGGTCGAAGCCGCCCTGCCCTTCACGCTGACCGACGGCCAGAAGCAGGCGCTCGCCGACATCCATGACGACATGGAAAAACCCGAGCGCATGCTGCGGCTGCTGCAGGGCGATGTCGGCTCGGGCAAGACGGTCGTCGCGCTGCTGGCGATGGCGGCGGCCGCCGAGGCCGGGCGGCAATCGGTGCTGATGGCCCCGACCGAGATCCTGGCGCGCCAGCATGCCGAGCGACTGGCTCCACTGGCCCAGGCTGCCGGTTTGAAGCTCGCTCTGTTGACCGGCCGCGAGAAGGGTCCGGGCCGCGCCCGCGTGCTCGAAGGCCTGGCCAGCGGCGAGATCGCGATCGCGGTCGGCACGCATGCACTGTTCCAGGAGGGCGTCGCCTTCCGCGACATGGCGCTCGCCATCGTCGACGAGCAGCATCGCTTCGGCGTGCATCAGCGCCTGCTGCTCGGCTCCAAGGGCGAGGCCGTCGATGTGCTGGTGATGACGGCGACGCCGATCCCGCGCACGCTGTCGCTGACCTGGTTCGGCGATATGGATATTTCCGTGCTGGCCGAGAAGCCGGCCGGCCGCAAGCCGATCGCCACCAAGGCTTTGCCATTAGAGCGCTACGAGGAGGTCGTCGCCGGGATCAGCCGCGCGGTCGAAGCCGGCGCGCAGGTCTACTGGGTCTGCCCGCTGGTGCAGGAATCAGACCTGCTCGACGTCGCCGCCGCTCAGGAGCGTTACGAATCGCTGCGCGAACTTTTCGGGCCGCAGGTCGGGCTGCTGCACGGCCAGATGCCCGGCCGCGACAAGGACGCGGCCATGGCGGCCTTCGTCTCAGGGCAAACGCGCATCCTGATCTCGACTACGGTGATCGAGGTCGGCGTCGACGTGCCCAACGCCAGCGTGATGGTGATCGAGCATGCCGAGCGTTTTGGCCTCGCCCAACTCCACCAGTTGCGCGGGCGGATCGGACGCGGATCGGCCGCCTCGACCTGCCTGCTGCTCTACAAGGGGCCGCTCGGCCCGGTCGCTGAGGCCAGGCTTTCGATCATGCGCGAGACCGAGGACGGATTCCGCATCGCCGAGGAGGATCTGCGCCTGCGCGGCGAAGGCGAGGTGCTCGGCACGAAGCAGTCAGGCTCGCCCGACTGGCGCATCGCGCGGCCCGAGACGGACGGCGACCTGCTGGCTGCGGCGCGTGACGACGCGCGCCTGCTGATCGAGCGCGATCCGCATCTGGAAGGGCCGCGCGGCGACGCGGTGCGGACGCTGCTCTATTTGTTCGAGCGCGACGTCGCGATCAGGCTGCTGCGGGCGGGATAGTCCCGGTCATCAGCTTGGGCGCGGCTTCGCCGGGCTGGATCAGCCCCGCTGACATGATCAGTTTGGCCCCGTCCTCGACCGAGATGGTCAGTTCGACCACCTCCTTGCGCGGCAGGTAGAAGAAGAAGCCCGTCGTCGGGTTCGGCGTGCAAGGCAGGAAGACCCCGATCAGCTCTTCGCCATCCGGCAGTTTTCCGGCGATGTCGGGCGCGGCCTCCTGCGCGATGAAGACGATCGACCACATGCCCGGCTGCGGGAACTGCACCATGCCGACCTTGCGGAACGAGGTTCCCGACTGCGAGAAGATCGTCTCGAAAACCTGCTTGATGCCCTTGTAGAGGCTGCGCACCACCGGCATCCGGTTGAGGATGGCCTCGCCCGCATCGACCAAAGTGCGCCCGACCAGATTGGCGGTGAGGAAGCCGAGCAGGGTCAGCCCGATCAGCCCGATGACGATGCCGAGGCCAGGTATCGGGAACGGCAGGTAGGAGTCCGGGAGATAGGCGGCGGGGATCAGCGGCTTCACCCAGCCGTCGATCAGGTTGACGAACCACCAGGTTACGGACGCCGTGATCGCGAGCGGGGCCGCGAGCACGAGCCCGGTGAAGAAATAGCGCCGGAAGCGGGTTCCGAGAGAGGGACGCAGCAGGTCGGTCTGGATGACGAGGCGGGGGTCGATGGGGCTTGGGTTCATCTGTGATCCGGACGCGTGGCGATCACCACTGGGCATTCTTTTGCGGGCGACGCTGCGCCGCAATATGCGCAAGATAGGCGAGTTGGTGGCTTATGCCACCCTCGCCTTTCGCGATTCGGGACCCGGCCGTTTTGGACAGCAAGCGACCATTTCGGCTGCGCCGCCCTCTCCTGCTCGCAGCCGGCTGGCTTTTCACCGCGCTCGGCGTCGTCGGGCTCGTCCTGCCGCTCATGCCCGGCACCGTGTTCCTGATTCTCGCCGCCTGGTGCTTCTCGCAATCCTCGCCGCGGTTCGAGTTCTGGCTGCTCGACCATCCAAAGCTGGGTCCGCATGTCCGGCGCTGGCGCGACACGGGCGCGATCGGCCGCAAGGCCAAGTACCTCGCCTGCGGCTCGATGCTGGCGAGTTTCGCCTTGCTGGCGGTCACCGACGCACCGCCGATCGCGCTCTGGATCAGCGGCGCGGGCCTTCTGGCGGCGGGCACCTTCGTCGCGAGCCGGCCGGAACCGGCACGCAACGATTGATCATTCGACCGTGACGGATTTTGCCAGGTTGCGCGGCTGGTCGACGTCCTTGCCCATGAAGACGGCCGTCTGATAGGCGATCATCTGGATCGGCAGGGCGTAGACGATCGCTGCGAAGACCGGGTCCATTTCAGGCAGGATGATGGTCGTCTCGGGTTCGATGCCGCATTCGGCCGCGCCCTTCGCGTCGGTGATCAGGATGATCCGCCCGCCGCGCGCCGCGACCTCCTGCATGTTCGACGCCGTCTTCTCGAACAGCGCGTCATGCGGCGCGACGACGATGACCGGCATCGCCTCGTCGATCAGCGCGATCGGACCATGCTTGAGCTCTCCAGCCGGATAACCTTCGGCGTGGATGTAGCTGATTTCCTTGAGCTTCAGCGCGCCTTCCAGCGCCAGAGGGAACGACGTCCCCCGGCCGAGATAGAGCACGTCCTTGGCTTTGGAGAGCTCTCTGGCAAGCTTCTCGATCTCCGGCTCCAGTTCAAGCGCCTTGGCCATCAGCCCCGGCAACGCGATCAGGCTCTGGACGTGCCGAGCCTCGTCCTCTGCCGTCAGAGTGCCGCGCGCCCGTGCGGCCGCCAGCGCCAGGCAAGCCAACGCGGTGAGCTGGCAGGTGAAGGCCTTCGTCGAGGCGACGCCGATTTCGGGGCCGGCCAGAGTCGGGGCGACCGCGTCGCTCTCGCGGGCGATCGTCGAGGTCGGCACGTTGACGATCGAGAGGATCGTCTGACCTTCCTGCCGCGCATAGCGCAGGCAGGCGAGTGTATCGGCCGTCTCGCCCGATTGCGAGACGAAGAGAGCGAGCCCATCCTTTGGCAAGGGCGCTTCGCGATAGCGGAACTCCGAGGCGACATCGATCTCGACCGGCAGGCGGGCGAGCTTCTCGAACCAGTATTTCGCGGTCAGCCCGGCGTAATAGGCGGTACCGCAGGCCGAGACCGACAAACGCGAGAGGTTTGCCCAATCGATCTTGTCTGCAAACGGCAGCCGGACCTTGCCCTCGACCATGTCGAGATACTGCGTCAGCGTGTGGCCGACGACCTCGGGCTGCTCATAGATTTCCTTCGCCATGAAATGGCGGTGGTTGCCTTTCTCGACCAACAACGCGCCGGCGGCGACCCGCTGGGCCCGGCGCTGCACCGGCTTGTTGTCCTTGTCGAAGAAACTCGCGCCCTTGCGGTTGAGCACGACCCAGTCGCCCTCTTCCAGATAGGCGATCAGGTTGGTGAAGGGCGCGAGCGCCAGCGCGTCCGAGCCCAGATACATCTCGCCGTCGCCGACCCCAACGGCGAGCGGCGAGCCCTTGCGCGCGCCGATCAACAGGTCTTCCTCGCCCTGGAACAGGAAGGCGAGCGCAAACGCGCCGCGCAGCAGCGGCAGGCTCAGGCCCACCGCCTCGGCCGGGCTCCTGCCGCGGTCGAGTTCGCGGGTGACCAGATGAGCGACGATTTCGGTGTCGGTCTGCGTCGCGAAGACATAGCCGTCGGCTTGCAGTTCGGCGCGCAAGTCGCGGAAATTCTCGATGATGCCGTTATGGACGACGGCGAGCTTCTCGGTCGCGTGCGGATGAGCGTTAGTCTCGTTGGGCTTGCCATGCGTCGCCCAGCGGGTGTGGCCGATGCCGATCAGCCCGTCGAGCGGCTCGTTGGAGAGGCGGATCTCGAGGTTCCTGAGCTTGCCCTCGGCGCGTCGGCGGGTGAGCTGGCCATGCTCGAGCGTGGCGACGCCAGCCGAATCATAGCCGCGATATTCGAGCCGCCGCAGCGCCTCGACGACTTGCGTCGCGACCGCTTCCTTGCCCAGAATTCCCACGATGCCGCACATGCTTGGAACCTCATCAGCCATTGCCGTCGGCTTTCGCTTAGCCGCGAAAAGCCATCGTGAAAAATCACTCTAGATGTCGAACTATGAACGTCGGCTTGCGCGAAAGCCGGGGTTTAGGCCTCATTCCAGCGTCTTGGCCTTGGCGGCGGCCTTCCTGGTCGAAGCTTTCTCGCGAAAGGACCTGGCCCAGCCTTCGCGCTCGATCTGGCGCGCGCGCGACACCGCCAGCGCGTCAGCCGGCACGTCCTTCGTCACCACGGATCCCGAACCGACATAGGCCCCCTCGCCGATCGTGACCGGTGCGACCAGCGATGAATTCGAGCCGACGAAGGCTCCCGCGCCGATGACCGTCCTGTATTTGAAGAAGCCGTCATAGTTGCAGGTGATCGTGCCGGCGCCGATGTTCGCGCCCGCGCCGACGCTCGCGTCGCCGATATAGGTCAGGTGGCTGACCTTGGCGCCCTCGCCGATCTCGGCCGCCTTGACCTCGACGAAATTGCCGACCTTGGCGCTGGGGCCGAGCCTCGCGCCCGGCCGCAGCCGGCCATAGGGGCCCACCGTCGCAGCCTCGCCGACCACGGCGCCCTCAAGGTGCGAGAAAGCGTGGATGATCGCGCCGTCCGCCACCGCGACGCCCGGCCCGAACACGACATGGGGCTCGATCAAGACATCGCGCCCGATGACCGTGTCGACGCTGAAGAACACCGTCTCGGGCGCGATCAGCGTCGCACCGGCCAGCATGACCTCGCGGCGCTTGCCGCGCTGGAACTCGGCTTCGACGGCGGCGAGCTGGACGCGGTCGTTGACGCCCTGGACCTCCGATTCCGGTGCGGTCAGCGCCACGGCCTTCAGGCCGCGGGCCCGCGCCACGGCGACGGCGTCGGTCAGGTAGAACTCGTTCTGCGCATTGGCGCTGCCAATGCCGTCGAGAACCGCCAGTGCGTGGCGGCCGTCCAGCGCCATCAGCCCGGCATTGCAGAGTGTGATCTTACGCTGCGCTTCGCTGGCGTCCTTGTGCTCGACGATCGCCTCCAGCGCCCCGTCGCGGACGACGAAACGGCCATAGCCGGCAGGATCGCGCGCCTCGAACCCGAGCGCGGCGACGCTCGCGCCATCGCCGATCGCGCGACGCAAAGCCGCGAAAGTCTCGGGCCTGACCAGCGGCGTGTCGGCAAAGGCGACGAGGATGTGGTCATGCCCCCGCGCGATCGCCTCGCGGGCGGCGAGCACGGCATGGGCCGTGCCCTTGCGCTCGACCTGCACCACGACGCCGGCGGCAGGCAGCAAGGCTGCGACCTCGGCTGCAACATCGGCGCGATCGGGACCGATCACGACCACGACCTCGTCGGCTCCGGCCTGCGCAACGGCCGCGAGCGCATGGCCGAGCATCGAGCGGCCGGCGACCTCATGCAGCACCTTGGGTTGGCGCGACGTCATGCGCGTGCCTTCGCCGGCGGCCAGGATGATGGCCAGGCAGGACCGGCCGGACTGCATTTCCGTCATGATTGTCGTTTCCCTTGCAGCCTGCTCTGGCGGCTGGCGGCCGATCGCACGCATGGTCGCCCTGCGGCGACAGTCGATAGCCGATCTTGCCGGCGTTTGCCAAAATCGTCGCGCGCAGCGTCTCATTCGGCCATGGTCTTGCATGCAGCATCGGCAAGGGCGATGCGCGCAGAGGATGACGCGGAACAATGCTCGCCTTCGGCGAATTCGAGGCCGTGGCGGCTTTTCAGCCGGCGGCAAAATGATCTAGAAGCGCATGGGGGCGAGGGCGTCGCCCACCCAAGTTGGATATGATGGCGAAATCGTTGAATCGGCGGCAGTTTCTCGAAAGCTCGACAGGTGGGCTCGCAGCCGCTTCGCTGCTCGGCACAGGGGTCGCGCAGGCGCAAGGGCTGCCGCCCGCGCCGGCCCAGCCGACGCAGGGCGACGGGCAGCGATTCGACCCGGCGTCGATCGTGGAACTGGCGCGCCTTCTGGCGCAGAAGCCGCTCGTGCCGCTGGTCGCGACCGACCTGCCCGACGGTTACGCCGCGCTGCCGTTCGATCAGTTCGCCGGCATCAGGGCGCAGCCGGGCGGATTGATCTGGGCCGGAGAGAATCGCGGCTTCACGGTGGAGCCGCTGCATCGCGGCTACGTCTTCACGCGGCCGGTGAGCCTGTTCACGATCGAGGACGACCTTGTCCGGCGCGTCGCCTTCGACCGCGGCAAGTTCGATTATGGCCGTGTCGCGCCGCCGCCGCCCGGTCAGGATCTGCAGTTTTCCGGCATGCGGATCGCCACCGGTCTGGAGCGGCCCTACGAGGTCGCGATCTTCCAGGGCGCGACCTTCTTCCGCTCGCTGGCGCGCGGGCAGAACTACGGCTCGATGGCCCGCGCCCTGATCCTGCGGCCGGGCGAGACGCGCGGCGAGGAGATCCCGTTCTTCCGCGCCTTCTGGATCGAGCGCCCGAGCCCGGCTTCGGGCCTGCTCGTCATCCATGCGCTGCTCGATTCCGAGAGCCTCACCGGCGCGTTCCGGATGACGCTGCGGCCGGGCGACGTCACGCTGATCGATGTCGAGATGACCTTGTTCGCCCGCCAGGCGCTCGACCATATCGGCTTCGGCTGCACCATGGGCACCTTCCTCTCGGGGCCGCAGAGCCGGCGCAGCTTCGACGATCTGCGGCCGGCGGTGCATGAGATTTCCGGCGTCCAGATGCTGTCTGGCGGCGGCGAGTGGATCTACCGGCCCGTCAACAACCCGGCCAATCTGCAGGTGTCCTCCTTCATGGACGGCAATCCGCGCGGCTTTGGCCTCGTCCAGCGCGAGCGCGACCCGGCCGCGTTCCAGGACGACGACCAGCGCTACGAACTCCGTCCAAGCGTCTGGACCGAGCCGCTCGGCGAATGGGGTCAGGGCTCGGTGCAACTGATCGAGATCCCGAGCGATTCGGATCTCAACGACAACATCATCGCCTATTGGCGGCCGCGCGCGCCGCTGGCGCCCGGCAGCGAGACGACGATCGCCTATCGCCAGGCCTGGTGCTGGCAGCCGCCGGAGCGTCCGGCGCTGGCCGTCGCCGGACGGATGCGGCAGGGGCGCGGCTCGCAGGGCCGCCGGCGGCGCTTCCTGGTCGAGTTCACCGGCGACAGGCTGGCCGACGCCGCCACCGTCGCCGCGACGCGCGCGACCATCTCGGCGACGCCGGGCGTCGTTCACAATGTCCGGCTCTGGCCTTATCCGGAACGCAGGCTGATGCGCGTCGGCTTCGAGGTCGATCCGGGAACCGACAATCTCAGCGAGCTCAGGCTCGTGCTGCAGGCCGGCGGCCAGCCGGTCTCCGAAACTTGGCTGGACCGATGGACGTGGTGACCGCAGCGCGCCCGGAGGCCGCCGCAAGGACGATCCCGGATACAGCCATCGCCGCCAAGGCGCCCGCAACTCCGCCGGAAAACCGGCTGACCATGCCGGTGCAGTCGTTCCGAAGCTGGGAGCGTTCTGAAAGACGCAAGCCGGCCGCGCCGGCGCAATGGACCACGCCCTGGCTCAAGCGCCTCTTCGTCTTCGGCGGCGCGCTCCTGCTCACCGGCTACGGCGCGTGGGAAATGTACAACGTCGTGTCGGTCAGCAGTACGACCTCGCTGCAGTACGCCCTGCTCGTGCTGTTCACGGTCAACTTCTCGTGGATCGCGCTCGCTTTCACCAGCGCCCTGCTCGGCTTCTTCGGGCTGCTTTTCGGCAAGGGGCTGACAGGCCGCGTGGACAGTCTGAAGCACCGAACCGTCGTAGTCATGCCGATCTACAACGAATCGACGGCGCGGACCTTCGCTGCGCTGACGGCGATCCGCGAATCGGTCGAGGCGACGGGACTCGGCCAGCATTTTGACTATTTCATCGTGTCCGACACGACGAATCCAGACATCTGGATCGCGGAGGAACGCGCCTTCCTGGCCCTGCGCGAGCGGCTAGGACCCGAGGCCCGCGTCTATTACCGCCACCGACCGAAGAACCACCACCGCAAGGCCGGCAACATCGCCGATTTCGTCACCCGGTGGGGCGGCGCCTACGACCACATGATCGTGC
>JBKJSB010000138.1:0-26021 GCA_046593015.1 Allobosea sp. | reverse complement strand
CTCGGCGACCGGCCCGACGAGGTTTGCGACGCGCTCCTTCATCTCGCGCGCGGCCTTGTTGGTGAAGGTCACCGACAGGATTTCGTGCGGCCGTGCTCGGCCCTGGCTCAGGATGTGGGCGATGCGGGTGGTCAGCACGCGGGTCTTGCCGGTGCCGGCCCCCGCCAGCACCAGCACCGGGCCGTCCGTCGCCTCGACGGCGAGACGCTGCTCGGTGTTGAGGCCTGAGAGATAGCCGGCTGACGGCGCGGCCGCGGCGCGGGCGGCGAGGCCGCCGGGGCGGGGCAGGGGGGGCGACGTGGTGTGCTGGTCTGACAAGAGAGACTGTGCCTGATCGTGATTCGTTCACGGTTAATATAGGGCGTCGGCCGGCAGATTGCGCGAGACGCCGCGCAGGCGGGCTGGCGTGTCGCGGCGCGGCGCGGCCTTGCCATCGCGAAACGATGCGCGCATCCTCCCGGCTCTCGCTGCGCCCCGAGGCCGCCCCCTCACTCCGCTGATGAGGGCCCGACGCCTAACCGAGCGTCGGCCAGACAAAAATGGGGGGCACATGATCAAAACATTTCAGAACTGCGGGTACGGCATGGCGGGCCTCGTGGCGGCGTCGCTGCTTGCAACGACATCGATCGCATCCCCGCAAGGCGTCAGCATCGTGGCGCTCGGCGACAGCAACACCTACGGCATGAACATGTCCCGGCAGGAGGCCTATCCCGCGCAGCTCGAAGCGATGCTGAAGGCGAAGGGGCATGATGTCCGCGTCACCAATGCGGGCGAGCCGGGGGCCACCACCAGCAACGCTCTGGCCCGCGTGGACTGGGCGGTGCCGGCGGGCACGCGGGTCGCCATCGTGCAGTTCGGCGTCAACGACGCGAGGCGCGGCGTTCCGCCGGCGCAGATCGAGGAGAACCTGTCCCAGGTTCTGGAGCGGCTGAAAGCGCGCCAGGTCAGGATCGTGCTTTGCGGTCGCCGCGCCCCGTTTCCGCCAGGATACGACATTGAAGCCTATCGCGGCGTCTATCGCCGCCTCGCTCAGAAATACCGGATCGCCGGCTGCAACTTCACCGATGGCATCCCGGGATCGGGGTTCCATGCCGACGGGCATGAGAACGCCGAAGGAACGGCGATCGTCGCGCGCAATCTGACCAGGATCGTCGAACCCATGGTTCGCGGCGCGCGGCGCTGATTCCTCCGATGTCGGGCGCTCTCCGTCATTCCTGCTCTCAGGTCGCCCGGATGTTCCGACCATGATCAGCTTGCGCATTCTCGCCGTCGTGCTTGCGGCCGCTCCGGTGGCGGCGCAAGCCCCGCAGGACTATCTGCGCGACTGCGAGGTTTTCGCGGTGGCGGAGACAAAGCGCGACGGCGGCAGCCTGAAATCCGTCCGGATCGCGCGCGGCGACAGCCTGACCGAGAACCGCTTCGACAAGAAGATCGGCGGCGTCCATGTCTCGACCGAGTATCTCGGCCGGGCGCAATTCATCGACGATGTCGGCCCTCGCAACGCGGCCTTCGTCTGCCTCCATGCCGGTATCGGCAAGAAGCCGGTCTATTTCGTCGAAGTGCCGATCGGGCGGTAACGGCCATGGCGCAGCCCGTCTTCAGCCATGAGGTGACGAACCAGGTTCCGCCGCTCAGCGGCTACGATGCCTATGCGGCCGACCCGATACTGCCCGTCGTCATGGCCGCCTTCGGCGCGGACTGGGCCGGTGAGCGCCTGCATGAGGCGGGGCGGACCGTAGGGTCAGGCGAGGTGCAGGAATTGGCCAGGCTCGCCAACCGCTTCACGCCCGAGCTGAAGACGCATGACCGCTTCGGCCACCGCATCGACGAGGTCGCCTTCCATCCGGCCTGGCACGAATTGATGGGGCTCGCCATCGGGCAGGAGACGCATGCGCTGTGCTGGAACGAGCCGCGCCCCGGCGCGCAGGTGGCCCGCGCCGCGCTGCAATATCTCTGGTATGGCTGCGAAAGCGGCATCTGCTGCCCGGTCAGCATGACCTATTCCGCCATTCCCGTGCTCAGGCAGGACCCCGCCCGCTGGGCTGAGTGGGGCGCGCTGATCTCCTCGCCGCGTTATGACAAGCAGCAGGGACCGGCATCGACCAAGACGGGCGCGACCGTCGGCATGGCGATGACGGAGACGCAAGGCGGTTCGGACCTGCGGCAGACGCAAACCGTGGCGCAGGACAACCGCGACGGAACCTTCTCGATCAGCGGCCAGAAGTGGTTCTTCTCCGTGCCGCATTCGGACGTGTTCCTGACGCTGGCGCGAACACCCGAGGGCGTCTCCTGCTTCGTGGTGCCGGGCTGGCTGCCGGACGGGGCGCGCAACGGCGTCGCGATCCAGCGGCTCAAGGAGAAATGCGGCAACCGCTCCAACGCCTCCTCGGAGGTCGAGTTTCGCGGCGCGATCGGCCATCTCATCGGCGAGCCGGGGCGTGGGCTCAGGGCGGGCCTGTCGATGAACCACAATACGCGGCTCGACATCGCCGCGGCGTCAGCCGGGCTGATGCGGCAGGCGGTGGCGCAGGCCGCGCACCACGCCGCCCATCGCTCGGCCTTCCAGCGCCGGCTGATCGACCAGCCGATCATGCAGGCGGTGCTGGCCGATCTCGCCGTCGAAGCCGAGGCCGCCGCCTGGCTGGCCTTTCGGCTGTTTGCGGCGGTGGACCGGCAGGAAGCGAGCGAGAGCGAGCGGCTGCTGGCGCGGATCGGCGCGCCGATCGCGAAATACTGGGTGGCGAAGCGGACGCCTGCCGTGGTCGTCGAAGCCCTCGAATGCATCGGCGGCAACGGCTTCATCGAGGAGCACCCGCTGGCGCGGCACTATCGCGAGGCGCCGCTCAACTCTGTGTGGGAAGGCTCGGGTAACGTGATCTGCCTCGACGTGCTGCGCTCGCTCGCACGAGAACCGGGCTCGCTGGCGGCGCTGGTCGACGAATGCGCCGTCGCGCGCGGCGCGGACAGGCGCTTCGACGCGGCGCTGGCCGCGCTGGAGGGCGAACTGCCGGAGCTGACGCGCCATGAAGGGCAAGCGCGGCTTCTGGTCGAGCGGCTGGCGCTGATGCTGCAGGGCTCGCTGCTGTTGCGCCATGCAACGCCGGACATCGCCGACGCCTTCATCGCGACGCGGTTAGCGGGGCGCTGGTCCGGCCATTTCGGGGCGCTGCCGATGGGGGTGGATGCCGCGTCGCTGGCGCGGCGGGCTGTCCCGGCGCTGTAGGCGAGGGCGTCACGACTGCCCGCCGCCGGCCTCCGCACCCCATAATTCGTTCAGACGGCGGTCGCGGCCGCAGCCGGTGCGGTAGATTTTGTAGCGGATCGGGTTCTTCTGGTAATAGTCCTGGTGGTAGTCCTCGGCTGGGTAGAAGGCCGTCTGCGGCACGATCTCGGTCGTGATCTTCGACCTGAACCGGCCTGACGTCTCCAGTTCCGCTTTCGAGGCCTCGGCCAGTTTCCGCTCTTCCTCCGAACCGAAATAGATGCCTGCGCGGTATTGCGAGCCCCGGTCGCAGAACTGGGCGTTGGCGGTCAGCGGGTCGTGGTTGCGCCAGAAGACGTGCAGCAGCTTCTCGTAGCTGATCGTGGTGGGATCGTAGACGATCTTCATAGCCTCGGTATGGCCGGTCTTGCCGGTCGAGGTCGAGACATAGGTCGGATCGACCGTATGGCCCGAAGTGTAGCCCGATGTCGTGGAGATCACGCCGGGCAGGACATCGAAGGGCGGCTCCATGCACCAGAAGCAGCCGCCGGCGAAGATCGCCGTGGCGGTGGCAGTGGCGGGTTTTGTCGGCTGCTGCGCGAAGCCGGCGGCGGAGAGGCCAAGGCCCGCCGCGATGGCGAACCCGGCCAGGACCATGCGGCGCGTGCCCATCTCAGACCTGCGAGCCGTCGGAGGGTGCGAAATCCATCGCGACGCCGTTCATGCAGTAGCGCTGCCCGGTAGGCGGCGGGCCGTCGGGGAAGACATGGCCGAGATGGCCGCCGCAGCGGGCGCAATGCACCTCGGTACGCGACATCAGGAAGGAGTTGTCTTCGGTGGTGCCGACAGCGCCCTCCAGCGGCTTGTCGAAGCTTGGCCAGCCGGTGCCGCTCTCGAATTTGGTCTGGTTGGTGAAAAGCGGGTTGCCGCAGCCGGCGCAGGAGAAGGTACCGGCGCGCTTCTCGAAGTTCAGCGCGCAGGACCCGGCCCGCTCGGTGCCGTGCTGGCGCAGCACGCGATACTGCTCGGGCGTCAGCTTCTCGCGCCACTCGGCATCGGTCAGTTCGACCTCGAAATGCGCGTCGCTCTTCTTCTCGCCGCCGAACAGGCTCATCAGACCCATGGTGCATCTCCCTTGCCGGAACGACCGGGCGCGTTGCGGTCCGATCCTCATGCTTGAAGAGCAATATGGCGATCGCGGCTGTGATTTCAGCCCCTTGGAGGCTCAAATCGCTTCACGATCCTGTTGAGGCCGCATCAGGCGTTGTCGCCGGCGATGGCTGCGATGACCGCGTCGGTGACCTGTCGCGTGGTAGCCTTGCCGCCGAGGTCGGGCGTGTGGAAGGCTGAATCCGCGGTCACCCGCTCGATCGCGCGCATGAGGCGGGCGGAAGCGGCCGGCTCGCCGAGATGGTCGAGCATCATCGTGGCGGTCCAGAAGGTGCCGATCAGATTGGCGATGCCCTTGCCGGCGATGTCGAAGGCCGAGCCATGGATCGGCTCGAACATCGAGGGAAAGGCGCGCTCGGGGTTTAGGTTGGCGGTCGGTGCGATGCCGAGCGAGCCTGCGAGCGCGGCTGCGAGGTCCGAGAGGATGTCGGCGTGGAGATTGGTCGCGACGACGGTGTCGATACTGCCGGGCTTGATCACCATCCGCATGGTCATGGCGTCGACCAGCATCTTGTCCCAGGTCACATCGGGGAATTCTGCGGCAACTTCGGCCGCGATCTCGTCCCACATCACCATGGCGTGGCGCTGGGCGTTGGACTTGGTCACCACCGTCAGGAGCTTGCGCGGCCGCGAGCGGGCGATGCCGAAGGCGAAGCGGATGATCCTGGCGACGCCGGAGCGCGTCATCATCGAGACGTCGGTCGCGACCTCCTCGGGGAAGCCCTTGTGGACGCGCCCGCCGACGCCAGCATACTCGCCTTCGGAGTTTTCGCGGACGATGACCCAGTCGAGCTCCGGGCCGGAGACGGCGCGAAGGGGCGAGGTGATGCCGGGCAGGACGCGGGTCGGCCGGACATTGGCGTATTGGTCGAAGGGCTGGCAGATCGCGAGCCTGAGGCCCCAGAGCGTGACATGGTCGGGCACGTCGGGCGCGCCGACCGCCCCAAAGAAGATCGCGTCATGGTTCCGGATCTGCTCGCGCCCGTCTTCCGGCATCATCAGCCCGGTGCGCTTGTAGTAATCCGAGCCCCAGTCGAAATGGTCGAAGCGGAAGCCGAAACCGCCGTCGCGCGCCGCCAGGGCCTTAAGAACCTCGACGCCGGCCGCGATGACCTCGACCCCGATGCCGTCTCCGGGGATGGCTGCGATGCTGTAGGTTCTGGTCATGGCGCTGTCCTCCCGCCGCGCGGTTTCGCCAGTGTTTGCGAGCGATCGGCCTTCAAGTCAATCATCCATTGCAGCTTCCATGGAAGATGCTAGGCTCTGATGAACGGAGGCGACATGCCGGCTGGACTGAACACAATCGACCAGGGCGGCGAGCGGGGCACGAGCCTGGTCGACGGCGCCTATGCGGCGCTGAAGCAGGCGATCCGCGAAAGCGTGTTTCCGCCGGGCTACCAGGCGTCGGCCGGCGAGCTTGCGCTGCGTCTCGGCGTCAGCCGCACGCCGGTCCATGAGGCGGCGCTCCGGCTGCAGGAGGAGGGGCTGGTCCGCATCCTCCCCAAGCGCGGCATCCTGATCTGCGCGCTTCAGCCCGACGACATCCGCGAAATCTACGGCGTGCTGATCGCGATCGAGTCGAGCGCGGCCGAACTGGCGGCGTCGCTGCCGGAGGCCGAGCGCCTCGCGCTCGCGGAGGGTCTGTCCGATGCGACCGAGACAATGGACCGGGCGCTTGCTGCGGGAGATCTCGCCGGCTGGGGCCATGGCGACGCGGATTATCATCGCCTTCTCGTCGAGGGCTGCGGCAACGGCCGCTTCCTGCGCATCATCCAGACGGTCAACGACCAGTCGCACCGGGCGCGCATGCTGACTTTGCGTCTGCGGCCGCAACTGCCGGTTTCGGTCGCGGAGCATCGCGAGACCATCGCCGCCATCCGTGCCGGCGATGCCGAGGCTGCCCGCGAGGCGGCGCGCCGCCACCGCATCCGGGCGCGCGACGAATTGCTGCCGCTGCTGGAGGGCATCGGCCTGCGCCACTTCTAGAAGCCGACCAAAGCCAACGCCGGATCGCGGCCAACGCGGCAGGCATCATCATGGGAGAGAAACAATGCGTCGTCTGATCCTGGCCCTTGGGGCCGCTCTCGCCATCGCTGCCGCGCCAGCCTCGGCCCAGCCTTATCCGAGCCGCTCGATCACCATGGTCGTGCCGTTTGCGGCCGGCGGGCCGACCGACATCATCGCCCGCATCGTCTCCGACCACATGGCGCGCACGCTCGGCCAGACGATCGTGGTCGAGAACGTCGCTGGCGCCGGCGGCACCACCGGCTCGCTGCGGATCGCACGCGCGACGCCCGATGGCTACACCATCATGATGGGCAATCTCGGCACGCATTCCGCCTCGGTTGGCCTGTATCCGAACCTCGCCTATGACCCGCGCACCGACTTCGCCCCGGTGATCAACACCGCCGGCACGCCGATGCTGATCTCCGCGCACAAGGATTTCCCGGCCAATACGCTGCAGGAGTTCGTGGCGCTGCTGCAGGCCAACCCGGGCAAGTACAATTACGGCCATGGCGGCGTCGGCTCGACCTCGCACCTGACCTGCGTGTTCTTCCACCACCTGATCAAGGCGCCGGTGCAGCATGTGCCTTTCAGGGGCTCAGGCCCGGCGATGAACGCGCTTCTCGCAAAGCAGCTCGACTATGTCTGCGACCAGACCGTCGGCATCGTGCCGCAACTGACCAACCTCAAGACCTATGTCGTCGCGACGCCCAAGCGTCTCGACGTCGCCAAGGAGGTGCCGACCAGCACGGAAGGCGGCCTGCCGGGCTTCCAGGCCGTCGGCTGGAACGCGATCTTCGCGCCCAAGGATACGCCCAGGGAGATCGTTGACAGGCTCAACGCCGCCGGCCGCGCCGCGCTCGCCGACGAGGCCGTGCGCAAGCGCCTGCTCGAACTCGGCTGCGAGATTCCCGACGCGGCGGGCCAGACCTCGGCCGCGCTCGGCGCCCATGTCCGCGCCGAAGTCGATAAATGGACGCCGGTGATCAAGGCGGCGGGCGTGACGGCGCAATAGGCACCCGCAAGAAGCGTCACCCAACCGTCACGCGACTCCTCTAGTCGGCTCGCCATCAGCGGGCCGACCAGAGGGCTTAAGGCATGCAGAGCGCGCGGGCGGTCAAGCGTGAGACGACGGCGGGTCTGGGCTCGGCGGTGCATCGCAGCAAGGCCCTGTCGAAGGCGGGCCTGCTGGAGCGGGTGTTCACCTTCGCCTTTTCCGGGCTGGTCTATCCGCAGATCTGGGAAGACCCGGTCGTCGACATGCAGGCGCTGGCGCTGAAAGCCGACGATCATGTCGTGGCGATCGCGTCCGGCTCCTGCAACATCCTGTCCTATCTGACCGCTGATCCGGCCCGGATCAGCGCCATCGACCTGAACGGCGCCCATATCGCGCTCGGCCGGCTCAAGCTCGCGGCGCTGGCGCGCATCGACGATCATGCCGATTTCCTGCGCTTCTTCGGCCAGGCGCAGTCGGCGGCGAACGTGGCCTTCTACGACCGCGAGATCGCGCCGCATCTCGACGCGACCTCGCGTGGCTACTGGGAGGGCAGGGGCCTCGACGGCCGGCGCCGGATCGGCATGTTCGCCCGCAATGTCTACGGCTACGGGCTGCTCGGGCGCTTCATCGGCACCGGCCATGTGCTCGGCCGGCTGCTCGGCTGCGATCCGCGCGTGATGCTGAAGGCCCGCGATCTCGCCGAGCAGCGCGTGCTGTTCGACCGGCATCTCGCGCCTGTCTTCGACAAGCGCATCGTGCGCTGGCTGGTGCGCCAGCCGGCCTCGCTCTACGGGCTCGGCATTCCGCCGGCGCAGTACAAGGCGCTGGCCGGCGACGGCGAAGGCGGCATCCGCGCCGTGCTGCGGCATCGCCTCGAGCGGCTTGCCTGCGGCTTCGACATCAAGACCAACTACTTCGCCCGGCAGGCTTTTGGACGCGGCTATGCGCCCGGCCCGGATGCGTCTCTGCCGCCTTATCTGCAGCAGGCGAATTTCGCGGATGTGAAGGCGCGCGCCGGCCGCGTCGCCTACCATCAGAGCGCGGTCACGGCCTTCCTCGAAAGCCAGCCGGCCAAGAGCTGCGACGCCTATGTGCTGCTCGACGCGCAGGACTGGATGAACGACGCCGACCTGACCGGACTCTGGACGCAGATCACCCGCACCGCAAAACCCGGCGCGCGCGTGATCTTCCGCACCGCGGCCGACGAGCGGCTGCTGCCGGGCCGCGTGCCGGCCGCGATCCTCGACCAGTGGCGTTATGATGAGGCGCGCAGCCGCGAGCTCGGCGCGGAGGACCGCTCCTCGATCTATGGCGGGTTCCACCTTTATGTCCTGGGCGGAGCCGGCGCGTGAGCGCGATCGTGCCGCGCCGCGACGCCGCCTCGCTGATGGATGCGATCTATCGCCGCCAGCGCCATATCTACGACGCCAGCCGCAAATTCTACCTGCTCGGCCGCGACGGGCTGATCGCCGAGCTCGACCCGCCGAAGGGGAGCAGCGTTCTCGAGATCGGTTGCGGGACCGGACGCAACCTGATCGCGATCGCCAGGCGCTATCCCGGCTGTCCCTGCTTCGGGCTGGACGTCTCGGAGGCAATGCTGGAGACGGCGCGGGCCAGCGTGGCGCGGGCTGGGCTGGAAGGCCGCATCCGGCTGGCGCAGGCCGACGCGACTGATTTCGACCCGCAGGCGTTGTTCGGACAGGCGGGCTTCGACCGGATCGTGATCTCCTACGCGCTGTCGATGATCCCGCCCTGGCAGGGCGTGGTCGAGGAGGCGCTGCGGCGGCTTGCGCCCGGCGGCTCGCTCCACATCGTCGATTTCGGCGATCAGGCCGGGCTGCCAAACGCGTTCAAGGCGGTGCTGCGGCGCTGGCTCGGACTGTTCCATGTGACGCCGCGCGACAATCTGCCGGGCGTGAGCGAGGCGCTGGCGTTGGCAAGCGGTTTCAGTGTCGCCAGCCGGTCGCTCTATGCCGGCTATGCCGTGCAGGCCCGGCTGACGCGCCCGGCACGCTGAACCCGGTCAGGCTGGACGCTTCTCGCGGGCGCATGCTAGCGCCTGAACGATGATAGACTCATCGGGCGACACCGAAACGCCGACCGGACTCGCCGCACTGAGGGACCGGCTGCGCCAACTCTTCCACGGCCGGTCGCCCGCCGCGCTGCGCTTCCAGCTCGCCACCACGGTCGTCGATGTCCTGATCATCGCCTTCTTCATCGCGACGCCGCTGATCCGCGACAAGCCGGCCTTCCTCTGGCTCGACTATTCAATCGCTGCGATCCTCATCGTCGAGATCGCGGCGCGCCTGCTCGCCTGCACCCATGTCTGGCGAACGCTGCGCCAGCCGACGATGCTGCTCGACCTGTTCATCCTGGCGACGCTGCTGGCCCCGCAATTTCTGGAGAATTTCGGCTTCCTGCGCATCCTGCGGCTGTGGTCCTTGTCGCAGCGCGGCGTACTCTGGCAGCAACTGAGGACGACGCGCTACCGCGAATGGGAGGATGTCTCGCGGGCGCTGATCAACCTGGCGACATTTCTCTTTGTCGTCACAGGCTTCATCTACACCTTCTTTTTCTTGGAAAAGTCCGGTGTCGAGGGCTATGTCGATGCGTTCTATTTCACGGTTGCGACCGTCACGACCACCGGCTTCGGCGACATTACCCTGCCTGGCATCGCCGGAAAGCTGACCTCGGTCGCGGTGATGATCGTCGGCATTTCGCTATTCGTGAGGCTGGCGCAGTCCGTGTTCCGTCCCAACAAGGTCACCTTCGCCTGCCCCGAATGCGCGCTGCAGCGCCACGAACCCGACGCGGTGCATTGCAAGGCGTGCGGCCACCGTCTGCGCATTCCCGATCACGACGATTGAGCGCATCGGAGTTGGACAGCCGCGAGAATCTCGTCGGCCTCAATGCCGCGTTTCGGCCTCCCGCTCGCCGGTCATGCTTTCGACCGTGATTGCGGTCTTCCTGGGCATGCCGATGATGCGCCCGATCGTGACCGGCAGCGGCATCATGCGGTGGGCGGCCTTCATCAGGGCGATGTTTGCGAGAATGTCCGGCGGGAAGGGCGAGACCTTGCGGGTCGTCATGTCCACATGCAGCGAGAGGTTCTCGCTGGTCGCGGCGAGCCAGCCCTCGGTCGCATGGCGCATTTCGAGATAATAGTGCAGGCGCTTTTCGTCGAAGGCGATGAGCTGGGCGGTGATGCGGACCTGGTCGCTCTCGGTCAGTTCGCGCTTGTAGAGCACATGGCATTCCGCCGCGAAGAACGAGGCGTGCCTGGCGTCGACATAGTCCTGATTGAGCCCGACCAGCGAGAAGACCTCATCGACCGCGCGGTCGAACAGGACATGGTAGAACGCCATGTTGAGATGGCCGTTATAGTCGATCCATTGCGGCTCGACCGACATGACCGACGAGACGAAGGGCGCGAAGAACAGCACCGGGGTGCGGCTGTCGTCCTGCATGGCTGACCTCCTCTTCCCCGTTGGCAGATCGGCGCCGGCCCGTCCTGCGTGGTTTCAGTCCGCTTCATGGGCGCGTTGAATGGTGTCGCGGTGCAACAACTCATCCTCGCCGCTTCCCGAAACGCCGCCCATGACCAGCGTCTCGTGAAACACACAAACGCGTTTGCCCGTGTCGTCAACGGCTAAGCGTCTGCTATGAAGCATGGCGTATTAAAGCTCCAATATCGGAATATGACAATGAGCCTGGCCGCCGTCGCATCGCATCAGACCCCCGCGCGGGCCGCATCGCTGCCGCCGGGGAGCGAGGCCATTGCGGCGGTGACGCAGGCGCTCGCGGCGCGCTTCGGCAACCGGCTCGTCACCAGCCTGGCGGTGCGCCAGCAGCATGGCCACACTCTGACCTGGATCCCGAACCAGCCGCCCGACGCCGTAGTCTATCCCGACTCGACTGAAGAGGTCGCCGAGATCGTCAAGCTCTGCGCCGCGCATGGCGTGCCGGTCATCGCCTTCGGCACGGGCACCTCGCTGGAAGGTCATGTCAACGCGCCCTATGGCGGCGTCTGCATCGACATGGGCCAGATGAAGCGGGTCATCGCCGTGCACGGCGAGGATCTCGACTGCGTCGTGCAGGCCGGCGTCACTCGCAAGGAACTCAACGAGCATCTGCGCGACCAGGGCCTGATGTTTCCGATCGACCCCGGCGCCGACGCCTCGATCGGCGGCATGGCGGCGACGCGGGCCTCGGGAACCAACGCCGTCCGTTATGGCACGATGAAGGACAATGTGCTGGCGCTGACGGCGGTGATGGCCGACGGCTCGATCGTGAAAACCTCGACGCGGGCGCGCAAGACCTCGGCCGGCTACGATCTGACGCGGTTGTTGATCGGTTCGGAGGGGACGCTCGGCGTCATCACCGAGATCACGCTGAAACTGCACGGCATCCCCGAGGCGATCTCGGCCGGCGTCTGCCCGTTTCCCTCGGTTCAGGCGGCCTGCGACGCGACCATCCTGACCATCCAGACCGGGCTGCCGGTGGCGCGCATCGAGCTTCTCGACGATGTGATGATCCGGGGCGTGAACCAGTATTCCAAGCTCTCCCTGCCCGAGACGACGATGCTGTTCGTCGAATTTCATGGCTCCGAGGCCGGCGTGAAGGAGCAGGCCGAGCGCTTCGGCGAGATCGCGCGCGATTGCGGCGGCGGCGATTTCGACTGGGCGACCAAGGCCGAGGACCGCTCACGGCTGTGGCAGGCACGGCACGACGTCTACTGGGCGGCGCGTGCGCTCCGGCCCGGCGCCGAATCCGTCGCGACCGATGTCTGCGTGCCGATCTCGCGGCTGGCCGAATGCGTCGAGGAAACCAAGCGCGACATCGAGGCGAGCGGACTGATCGCGCCCATCGCCGGCCATGTCGGAGACGGCAATTTCCACACCCAGCCGCTGGTCGATCTGAGTGATCCCGACGAGGTCGAGCGCGCGCAGGGCTTTGTCGATCGGCTGGTGAAGCGCGCGCTGTCCATGGGCGGCACCTGCACGGGCGAGCATGGCGTCGGCCAGAAGAAGATGAAGTATCTCGAGCAGGAGCATGGCGCGGAGGCGCTGGCGGTGATGGCCACGCTCAAGCGTGCGCTCGACCCGCAGAACATCCTCAACCCGGGCAAGATCGTCGCCCTGTGACGACCTGACGCTTTTGCGTCTGCGGTCGCGGCTCGAAATGTCGTGATGTCGCCGCGACTTGCCGACATAATCCTGTCGGCTCGATCATGCCGTGATAAGCACGGCCCGACGGAACAGAAGGATGTGGCCCGCCGGTGCGTGAGACCCTGACAGTCCTTGCAGGCCTGCTGGTGCTGACGCTGCTGGCCGCCCTGATCGGCCCGGGCTTCGTCGATTGGCGCGGTTACCGGCCGCAGATCGAGGCGCGGCTGAGCGCGGCGCTCGGCGTCGAGACCTCGGTCGCGGGCGGCATCGGGCTCAGACTGCTGCCTTCGCCCCGGCTCACGCTGGCCGATGTCCGGTTCGGGACCGCAGGCGATGCGGCAAGCTCGGTGGCGGTGGAAAAGCTAGAAGCGGAATTGGCGCTGGGGCCGCTGGCGCGCGGCGAGGTCAGGCTGTCCGATGTGCAGGCCGAAGGAGCGACGCTTTCGCTCGTAGTCAATGAGGCAGGCGGCGTCCTCCTGCCGGCGCGCATCGGCGCAGGGCTGCCGGCGCAGACCAGTCTCGACCGTCTCAGCCTGCGCCGTTCGGCGCTTATCTGGCGCGAGCCGGGCAAGGAGCCGGTGACGCTCACGCCCGTCTCGGCCGAGATATCAGCCGTCGGGCTGACCGGGCCATGGCGCATCGAGGGCGAGATCGACGGCGCCTCGCTGCGGATTGCGACCGGCGCGCTGGAGCCCGAGGGCCGCCTGCGCGCCAAGGCGACGCTGACCGGCGAGGAGACGCAGATCGGCTTCGATGGCGCAGTCCTGCTTCCGGTGACGGCAGGGGGGCTCTCGCCTGGCCTGGAAGGCACATTCTCGATGTCGCCCGGCGGGGCGCTCGCGCTATCGGGCCGTGTCAGCGGCGGGCCGCGCCAGCTCGACCTTGCTGGCCTCGTGCTCGACATCGCCGGCGGCGCGGCGCGTCTCGAAGGCGAGGGCCAGTATCTGCCCGGCGCCAACACCGGCTCGCTGGCGCTGCGGGCGCGCCGGCTCGATGGCGATGCGCTTGTCGCCGCGCTTGCCGAGCGTCCCGGCGCCGTGCGGGCGCTGCTCGGTCTGCCAGGGCCGATCGACCTCGGGCTCGATCTCGAACAACTGGTCTGGCGCGGCGAGGATTTTTCCGCCTTAGGCCTGCGCGGCCGGCTCGATTCAAACGGCCTGAGCGAAGCGTCGGCCTCGGTCAGGATCGCGGGAGCACTCATCGGGGCGAGCGGGGCGCTCGATTCAGGCGGCGCAGCCGGCCGGGTGAACCTGAAGGCCGAGGATTCGCGCCGCGTCGCGCTGGTGCTCGCCCGCGCGGGCCTCGATCCAGCGCTGGCCGATCTTGTCGCCGGACTCGGGCGGATCGACGCCGACGCCGTCGGTGCCTTCGATGGGGGCCGGCTCGGCGTCGAGCGCCTGCTGGTCACGGGTTCGTCCGGCATCAGGCTGGAAGGCTCGGGCGACATCCTGCCGGAGCGGCTCTCGGCCAAGCTCGCCTTGCAGGGGCTGGACCTCAATACGCTGCCGCCAGCCGAGAGCTTCGCCGGGCTCGCCGGCAAGCGCGACCTGTCGCTCGACCTCGCTTTGACCAATGCGCGCTTCCGCCGGGCACCGCCGGGCAGCGCCAGCCTCGTCGTCGTGCGGGAGGGCGCGAACTGGCGGCTCGACCGGCTGGCGATCGACGGTTTCGGCGGCGTCGCGGTGTCGGGCACCGGCGCGCTGCTGAGCGAGGGCGGCGAGATCTCGGGACGCATCCGCGCGCCGCGCTTCGAGGCGGTGGCCGCGCTGGCCGGGCCGCTGCTGCCCGAGACCGCGCGGCAGGCGCTGGCGCGCACCAGCGACGGGCTGTCCCGGCTCGATGCGCGCTTCCGGCTGACGCGCGCGCCCGGCGGCGAGACGGGTCTCGTCGTCGACGGTGGAGCGCAGGCCGGGCGGCTCGTGCTTGACGGGCGGCTCGATGCCGCAGGGGAATGGCGCAACGGCGCGCTGACATTCGACCTGACCGACCGCAGGCAGGTCTTCGCGGCGCTTGGATTGCCGACGCCGCAGCGGGGCGGGCAAGGGCTGCTGACGCTGTCGCGCGAGCGGGACCGGCTGAGCGCGACGCTCGCCGGTCCCGGCCTCTCGGTCGTGGTCGAGGGTGACCAGTCGGTGCCGACGAGACTGACCGTGCAGGCCGACGGGCCGGGCCAGTTCCTGCCCGAGGGGCCGGCGCGGCTGCTGCCAGACGGCCTGTTCGACGCCCATGCCCGAATCGGCTTTGCGTCCGAGGCGATCTCGCTCGACGACCTCGTCGCCAATCTCGGCGGCACGACGGCGCGCGGCGCGCTGACGCTGCCGCGCGAAGGGGCGATCTCGGGTCGGCTGACGCTGCCGCAACTCGATCTGCGCGGCCTGATCGCCGGCGCGCTTGGGGCGACGCCTGCGCCGGCCGGCACGGTCTGGTCGACGACGCGTTTCGGTGCCCCGGTCGCGCTCGGCACTCAGGGGCTGTCGCTCGCGATCGAGACGGCCGCGCTCCTGGCCGCTGACGGTTTGCCTTTGCGCGATGCGCGTTTCACGCTGACGACCGACGCCGACGGCATCAGAATCGATGGCCTGAGCGGCGCCTATGGCGGCGGCACGGTCGCCGGCCGTCTTGGACTGCGGCGCGAGGGCGGGCTCGCCCAACTCTCCGGGCAGGTCGATCTGGCGCAGGTCGATCTCGCGGGGTTGACCGGCGGCGGACTAACCGGGCGGCTCTCGGGCCGGGTCGAGGCCGGCGGTTCCGGCGAGAGCCCGGCGCGACTGGTCGCGGGGCTTGGCGGGGCCGGCAGCGTGACGCTGACCGGAGCAAGCCTCAGCCGCTTTGATCCTGCCGCCTACAGCCGGGTCATCGCGGCGACGGGCGAGGACGCTTCGGAAAGCGAGACGGCCCGGCTGCAGGGACGCATCAGTGAACAGCTCGACCGCGCCGCATGGTCGCTGGGCGATGTGACCGTGCCGTTCACACTGGCGGGCGGACTGATGCGGCTGCAGCCCTTCTCGTTCGAGCGAGCCGGCTTGCGCGCCGAGGCCACCGGCAGCGTCGATCTGCGCGCGACGAGCGCCGATCTGAGGCTCAGCCTGCGCCCGCTCGGACCGCTGCCCAAGGGCTGGCCGGGTGATGCGCCGCAAGTCGGCGTGGCCTGGCGCGGGCCGCTCTCGACGCTGCGGCGCGAGACCGATGTCGGGGCCTTGTCGAATGCGGTCGCGGCACGTGCGCTAGCGCGCGAGATCGAGCGGGTCGAGGCCTTCGAGGCCGATGCGCGCGAGCGGGCCGCCCATTCCAGGCGGTTGCGGGCCGAGCGCGAGACGCGCGAGAATGAGCGCAAGCTCGCCGAGTTCCTCAAGGCGGAGGAGGAGAGGCGGATCGCCGAGGAGAAGCGCGCCGAGGAAGCGCGGCGGATCGAGGAGGCGCGCCGGCTGGCAGAGGAGAAGCGGGCGGAGGAAGCGCGGCGCATGGAGGAGGTCCGGCGGCTGGCCGAGGAAAGGCGGGCCGAGGAGGCCAGGCGGATCGAGGATGCGCGGCAGGAAGCGGACATACGGCGCAGGATCGAGCGGGTCGAAGCAGAGGAGCGGGCGCGCGCGGCCCGGACCGCCGCGCCGGTCGATCAGCCCGGCCCGATGATTCTGCCCGGCGCGCCGCGCGAGCCCTTCAGCAATGCGCCGGCGCAGCCCTCGCAGCCCGGCACGGTGCTCCAGCCCCTGCCGCCGCCGCTCGACATCCAGCCCGTACCGAGACCGCTTTCGCGCACAACGCAGCCAAACTGATTCAACCTGCTCAGAGAGCGATTCAAACTGCTCAGAGAGCGATTCAAAGAACTGCGGCGCTGATTCAAGCGGCTGCGAACCTGGTTCAGCCGCTCTGCTCAACTCTCTGGAATCTGGGCGGTTTTGCTGTATGCCGGTTCAGTTTTATTCAACCAGTTTCCGGTAGTGCGCCAGCGCGTGCAGCCGCAGCGCCGCGGAGAGATTGATCGTTCCGCGCTGCTGGTCGATCTCGCCGACGAGGCCTGCGACCGAGCGGCCTTGCCCGGCCGCGATCACGCGCAAGGCCTCCCAGAACGGCTCTTCCAGCGAGACGCTGGTGCTGTGGCCGGCGATGACGAGTGAGCGCTTGCGCTCTTTGCTCATGCGTCCGCCTTCATGGCTCGTCCGGCTTCAGCCTATGGCCGTCGAGATCGCGCGCAGCCTTGTTACGTTCGGCTTCGGTGAGCTGGCGCTCGACCCTGGTTCGGCCGAAGGCGATGCGGTTCTGCTGCGCCTGCGCCCCGGCGTTCTCGCGTGCGCGCTGCTTGCGGACGCGGCGCAGATTAACGATCTCGGCCATCGCGCCATTCCCTCAGTCCGGCCCCAGCATCAGCTCGGGCCGGACGGTCCTGTCGAACAGATCGGGCGCGACGCCGGCGCGCAAGGCTTCGTCTCGGAGCGTCGTGCCGTTGTGATGCGCCGCCTTGGCGATCGCGGAGGCCTGATCGTAGCCGATCGCCGGAGCGAGCGCCGTGACCAGCATCAGCGAGCGGGAGAGCAGCTCCGCCAGCCGCTCCTCATTGGCCTCGATGCCCTCGACGCAGTGGACGCGGAAGCTCTCGGCAGCATCGGTCAGCAGCCGCACCGAGCGCAGGAAGGCGGCGGCGATCACGGGCTTGAAGACGTTGAGCTCGAAGTGGCCCTGGCTCGCGGCAAAGCCGATCGTGGCCTGGTTGCCGTGGACCTGCGTCGCGACCATGGTCAGCGCCTCGGCCTGGGTCGGGTTGACCTTGCCGGGCATGATCGACGAGCCGGGCTCGTTTTCCGGCAGGCTGATCTCGCCGAGCCCCGAGCGCGGGCCGGACCCCATCAGGCGGATGTCGCTGGCGATCTTGAACAGGTCGGATGACAGCGCCGCCAGCGTGCCGTGGCTGGCGGCAAGCGCGCCGTGGCTCGCCAGCGCCTCGAACAGATTCCCGGCCGGGCGGAAGGGCAGGCCGGTCAGCGACACCAGTTCCCGGGCGAACAGGCCTGAGAAGTCGCGATGGGTGTTCAGCCCGGTGCCGACGGCGGTACCGCCCTGCGCCAGAGCGTAGAGCCCGCCGAGCGAAGCCTCGATGCGCGCGATGCCGAGCTGCATCTGCGCGGCATAGCCGGAAAACTCCTGGCCCAGCGTGACGGGCGTCGCATCCTGAAGATGGGTGCGGCCGATCTTGACCAGATCCTTGAACGCCTCCGCCTTGCCCGCCAGCGCCTGCTCGAGCCCACGCAGCGCCGGCAGCAGCTTCTGTGTCAGTTCCAGCACCGCTGCGATGTGCATCGCGGTCGGAAAGCAGTCGTTCGAGGACTGGCCGCGATTCACGTGGTCGTTGGGATGGACCGGGCTTTTTGCGCCAAGGCCGGCGCCGAGGCGCTCATTGGCGCGGTTCGCCAGCACCTCGTTGACGTTCATGTTGGTCTGCGTGCCGGAGCCGGTCTGCCAGATCACAAGCGGGAAATGTCCGTCGAACCTGCCGGCGAGCGCCTCGTCGGCGGCCGCGCCAATCGCGCCGGCGATACGCTGGTCGAGCAGCCCCAGCCGCGCATTGACATGGGCGGCCGCCTTCTTGACCAGAACGAGCGCATGGATCAGCGGCAGCGGCATCCGCTCGGCTTCGCCGCCGATCCTGAAATTCTCAAGCGAGCGCTGCGTCTGCGCGCCCCAGTAGCGATCGGCGGGCACATCGATCGGCCCGAAGGAATCGGTTTCGGTGCGCATCGTCATCATGGATCAGGCCGCCCGGATGTGCGTTCAGGTTTTTTTGCGGAAGGAGTCGAGGCTCACGATCTGGGCGCTGCCGCCATCATCGGCAGGCTCCGCGTCGCTCTTGCGCGCGTCCTTCTTCTGGGCTGGTTCAGTTTTGGCGGCCGGCTCGGCCGATCGATCCGGGGTTTTCGCCGCGATAGCGGGAACCGCCGCGAGACCGGTCTTCGCCGGCAACCGCGCCGGCAGGACGGCCGGGGTGATCGCCGGTTCGGAACCCGCGCCGCGCGGGGTCTTGTTCGGCGTCGCGTCCTTCTCGGCGGGGGCAGCGGCGTCGACGGCCTCCTGCGGCTCGAATTTCAGCCCGAACTGCACGGAAGGGTCGAAGAAAGTGGTCACCGCGTCGAACGGGATCAGCAGCCGCTCGGGCACGCCTGAAAAGGAGAGGCCGACCTCGAAGGCGTGCTCGCTGACGTTGAGGTCCCAGAACTGGTGCTGCAGGACGATCGTCATCTCGTCGGGATGCTTGTCGCGCAGGCGCTGCGAGACGCGCACGCCCGGCGCGGTCGTGCGGAATGTGATGTAGAAATGGTGCTCGCCCGGCAGGCCGTCGCGTCCGGCCTCGATCAGAATCTTGCGCACGACCCCCTTCAGCGCGTCCTGCACCATGAGATCGTAGCGAAGAATATCCTGTGCCATCGAGCCTTGATGTCCGTTGCGATCTTGCGATCCGTTTGCCCGTCCGTCTTGCGGCGGAACCTCGTCCCGGCTCCGACGCTCGCGGACTCAAAAAAAGTGGAGGCTTCTGTTGCCAGGCGCCTCCGGGCCCCGCCTTACGTCGCTAAACGGAAGGACTTAGGTTTGGGAACCAGCACCGCTTACGCGGCGACAGCGACCCGAGCATTGTTGTCATTGGCAACTATGCGTTAGCCCTATAACGGCGGAACCATACCGAGCAAAAGAACGGCCTTTACACCCTCGTCGATCCTATTTCGCCCCCGCCGCAGCCCTGCGGCCCGAAGGCTGCAGGATGCCCTTAAGCTCGCGCCGCAGATCTCTCTGTGCTCGCGCCGCAGGGCTGTGGTGGAGGCGCCGGGTACCGCCCCCGGGTCCGAAAAGCTTATTTCGACGTCCGTTTATCGCCATAGCCGATCTTGCGAACGGCAAAGCCAATATAGGGGCTGCGTGCGTCCGGGGGAAGGGAGGGTTTTGGCTTACCGCGCGAATTCGCCAAAGGCCGGGAAGATAGCCGAGGCCGACAGGCCCGCAGCCCTGCGGGATCGCGTCGATCAGGGGCGCGCGGAGGCTGCGGCCGGCCGATCGCGCTCCAACTTGATGACCATGCCGTCGCTGGCGCGCAGGTCGAGCTCGATTTCGGCCCTGGCCGCATCGCGACCCTCGATCTCCCATGTGCCATCGTCGAGTTCGATCTCCTCGATGCGGACGACGCCGTGTTCGGTCGCGATCCGGCGGGCCTGATCCATCGAGATGGCCGGCGCGCCGGTCTGGGCCTGTGCCGACGAAATGGCGAGCGGAGCGCTGAAGGCCAGCGCGACCAGCGAGGCGGCGACGAATTTGTGGAGCGGCATGACGGGCTCCTCATGATGAGAGTTGAAATCACCCGGAAAAAAGTGCGCCGCCGCCATTGTTCCCCGACGAGAAGGTCTCAGGCCTGCGCGAAAGCCGGGGACATCTTGCGTCCACGCCGCAGGCAAGGCGTCCGGAAACGGCTAAGGTGCCGCCGCTTCGACCCTATGAGATTCGTCCATGCGCCAGTATCACGACCTGCTCCAACGCGTCCTGAGCGAGGGCGTCCGCAAGGACGACCGCACGGGAACCGGCACGCTCGCCGTCTTCGGCCACCAGATGCGCTTCGACCTGTCCGAAGGCTTCCCGCTGGTCACGACCAAGAAGCTGCATCTGAAGTCGATCATCCACGAGCTGATCTGGTTCCTACGAGGCGACACCAATGTGCGCTATCTGCAGGAGAACGGCGTCACCATCTGGGACGAGTGGGCCGACGCCAATGGCGATCTCGGCCCGGTCTATGGCCGGCAATGGCGTTCCTGGCCAGCGCCGGACGGACAGACCATCGACCAGATCGCCTGGCTCGTGAACGAGATCAGGCGCAACCCGGATTCGCGCCGGCTGATCGTCTCGGCCTGGAATCCGGCCGATATCCCGAAGATGGCGCTGGCGCCCTGCCATTGCCTGTTCCAGTTTTTCGTTCAGCCTGCGGAAGGAGGTCCGGGAAAGCTCTCCTGTCAGCTCTACCAGCGCTCGGCCGACGTGTTTCTCGGCGTGCCGTTCAACATCGCGAGCTATGCGCTGCTGACCCATATGGTGGCGCAGGTGACGGGCCTGAGGGTCGGCGATTTCGTGCATTCCTTCGGCGACACGCATCTTTATGTGAACCATCTCGACCAGGCGAAGCTCCAGCTTTCGCGGGAAACGCGGGCGCTGCCGACGCTCAGGCTCAACCCGGCGGTGACGCGGCCGGAGGATTTCTGCTACGAGGACGTGACGATCGAAGGCTACGAGCCACATGCCGCGATCAAGGCGCCGATCGCGATATGACCCTCACGATCCGCCCCGCACGGCCCGACGAGGCCGGGCTCGTCCTCGGCTTCATCCGGGAACTGGCCGTCTATGAGAAGCTGCCCGACGCGGTGACCGCGTCCGAGGCCGAGATCGCGGCTTCGCTGTTTGGCGAGAACCCGCGCGTCTTCTGCGACATCGCCGAATGGGAGGGCGAGCCGGTCGGCTTCGCCGTCTGGTTCTACACCTATTCGACCTTCTCCGGCCGGCACGGCATCTGGCTGGAGGATCTGTTCGTGCGCGAGGCGCAGCGCGGGCGCGGTATCGGCAAGGCGCTGATGGCGGGGCTCGCCCGGCGCTGCGTCGACGAGGGGCTGACGCGGCTCGCCTGGTGGGTGCTGAACTGGAACGAGCCCTCGCGGGTGTTCTACCGTTCGCTCGGCGCCAAGGCGCAGGACGAATGGACGGTGAAGCGGCTCGATGGCGCGGCGCTGGCCGCGCTGGCGAGAGGTGCTTGAGCCCATGGCCGATCTTCCTGTCGTCATCGTCGCCGCCATCGCCGACAACCGCGTCATCGGCGACGACAACAAGCTGATCTGGCGTCTCAAGACCGATCTGCGGCATTTTCGGGGGCTGACGCTGGGTCGCCCGGTGCTGATGGGGCGCAAGACCTTCCTGTCGATCGGCAAGCCGTTGCCGGGGCGCGAGACTGTCGTGCTCACGCGCGATCCGGATTTTGCCGTCGGAGGCGTTCATGTCGCAGCCTCGCTGGAGGCGGCTCTGGCGCTGGGGCAAAAGCTCGGCGCGTCGCTGGCTTCCGATTCCGTCGTGGTGGCGGGCGGCGCGGATGTCTACGCGCAGGCGCTGCCGCTGGCGGACCGGCTGGAGCTGACCTTCGTCCACGCGCAGCCCGAAGGCGACGCGCTGTTTCCGGAGTGGGACGCGACGATGTTCGAGCCCGTCTCGCGCGAAAGCCATCCGCGCAGTCCGGACGACGAGCACCCCTTCAGCTTCGCGACCTTTCGCCGCCGCGCCCGGGGCTGAGTTTGCGTTGACGATGAAGAGGTTGCGCCGTTGACGAATCCGTGGCCCATGCCCAAGTCAGCGCCACGCGCATGCAAAGGCGCTGACAAACGGCCGCTGTTCGCCTATGGCTCGGCAGGTCGATAGATAAGGGAACGGCGCAAGTATGCCTTGGAGCAACCAGAGCGGCGGCGGCAACAACGGGGGCGGACCCTGGGGCCAGCGCGGAGGAAGTGGCGGCGGCGGTCCCTGGGGCGGCGGCTCCGGAGGCGGCAGTGGCGGCTCGGGCGGCGGTTCCCCTCCCGCTCTCGAGGAAATCCTGAGGCGAAGCCAGGACCGGCTGAAGAACCTGATGCCCGGCGGCAGCCTCGGCGGCCGGGGTCTGATATTCGGCGTGCTGGCCCTAATCGCGATATGGCTGCTGACCGGCTGGTATATCGTGCGTCCCAACGAGGTCGGCCTCAACCTCCGGTTCGGTCAGTTCATCGGCAAGACGGGCGAAGGCCTGAACTATAACTGGCCCTATCCGATCGGCGGCGTCATCAAGCCTCAGGTCACGAACGTGATCACCACGGAGGTGGGCTTCCGCACCGTCGAATCGGTGCGCACCTCGCGCCAGTCCGATGTCGGCGAGGAGAGCCTGATGCTGACGGGCGACGAGAACATCGTCGATATCGACGTCATCGTGCAGTGGCAGATCGATCCGGCGACGCCGGAGAACTACGTCTTCAACATCCAGGATCCGCCGGGCACGGTGAAGGCCGTGGCCGAAAGCGCGATGCGCGAGATCATCGGAAGGCGCAACATCCAGCCCGTGCTGACGACGGATCGCTCCGTGATCGAGACCGAAACGCGCCAACTGATGCAGGAAACTCTCGACACCTATAACGCCGGCGTCCAGATCCGCCTCGTGCAGTTGCAGAAGGTCGATCCGCCTCAGCAGGTCATCGACGCGTTCCGTGACGTTCAGGCGGCGCGCGCCGACCAGGAACGTCTGCGCAACGAAGCCCAGACCTATGCCAACCGCGTCGTGCCGGAAGCGCGCGGCCGTGCGGCCCAACTCGTTCAGGGCGCTGAAGCCTTCAAGGACCAGACGGTCGCCGAAGCGCTCGGTCAGGCCAGCCGCTTCAACGCCGTCTACGAGCAATACCGGGCCGCTCCTGGCGTGACGCGCGAGCGTCTGTTCCTCGAGACGATGGAGCGCGTCTTGGGCGGCACCGACAAGATCATCCTCGACGGAGCCGGCGGGCAGGGCGTTGTGCCCTATCTGCCGCTGAACGAACTCCAGCAACCGCGCCGCGCCGCTCCTGCGGCAGGCGCGCCGCAGGCAGGAGCGATCCGATGAACGGCTCCATCATCCGCATCGGCCTGCTCGCCATCCTGGCGATCGCAGCCGTGGTGCTTTACGCCATGACCTTCGTGGTTCAGCAGACCCAGTCCGCCCTCGTGCTGCGCTTTGGCGCGGTCCGCAGTGTCGTCACCGAGCCCGGCCTCTATTTCAAGCTGCCGGCGCCGTTCGAGCAGGTCACCCTGCTCGACAACCGCATCCTCGATCTCGACCTGCCGGCGCAGGAAATCATCGCCTCGGACCAGAAGCGTCTCGTGGTCGACGCTTTCACGCGCTATCGTATCTCGGATCCGCTACGGTTCTATCAGGCGGTCAACAACATCCCGCGCGCCAACTCGCAACTCGCCTCCATCGTCAACGGCAATGTCCGCAGCGTGCTGGCGGAAGCGTCGTTCACCGCCATGGTCCGCACCGACCGCTCGCGGCTGATGAACCGCATCCGCGACGACGTGAACCGCGAGGCGGCGCGCTTCGGCATGACAGTGGTCGATGTCCGCCTGCGCCGGGTCGATCTGCCGGCGGCAAACTCGCAGGCGATTTTCCAGCGCATGCAGACCGAGCGTCAGCGCGAGGCGGCCGAAGCCCGCGCTCTGGGTGGTCAGCAGGCCCAGGAAATCCGCGCCCGGGCCGAGCGCGATTCGACCGTGATCGTCGCCGAGGCGCAGCGCCGCTCCGACGAGATCCGGGGCGAGGGCGAAGGCGAGCGCAACCGCGTCTTCGCGGAAGCCTTCGGTAAGGATCCTGACTTCTTCGCCTTCTACCGATCGATGCAGGCCTACGAGGCGAGCATCAAGGCCGGCGATACGCGGATGGTGCTGTCGCCGGATTCACCGTTCTTCCGGTTCTTCAACGGACCGAGCGGGCAGCGTACGACGCCGTCGCCGACCGGAGCCGCGGCTCCGGCGCAACCCTGATCAAGACCCGAGCGCCGCGCATGCTGGATTTCATCGCGGCGCTCGGGCTGGTTTTCGCCATCGAGGGCATCCTTTTCGCGGCGGTTCCGAACCTCGCCAAGGACGCCTTGCGCAGCGCCGCCGAGACGCCGGTCGATCGCATGCGCCTGATCGGAATCGGCTCTGCGGTGCTTGGCGTCGTTCTTGTATGGCTGGTGCGCAGCGGTTGAGTTCCCTCGATACAAGTTTAGAGCATTGCTCTTGCGAAAAACCGGCTGCCACATTTTCGCGCAATGCTCTGGTGCGCTGACGGTTGCGTGATGACATGATCGTGCGTCGCCCTTCCGCCGCATTTTGAGGTTCACTCTTCGCCAGCGTTCGCGCCGCCATTGCGGCTTTCCACGATCTTTCAACGAGGACCAGAGATGGCACTGAAATCCGCTTCCGCCGCCCGGCCCGTGCGGTTCGCATTCGCCGCCGGCGTCGCAGCCCTCGCCCTTACCACCGCACCGATGCTCGCTCAGGGGCAGACCGCAGCGCCGCCGCCGGTCCTGACCGGGCAGGCCTCGCTGGCCGATCTGGTCGATCGTGTCATGCCGGCCGTCGTCAACATCTCGGCCGTGACCACCGCCGACACGCGCAACCGGACGCTGCCGCAATTGCCGCAGCTCGGCCCGGATACGCCCTTCGGCGACCTGTTCGAGGAGTTCTTCAACCGTCGCGGCCAGGGCCAGCAGGGTCAGGGCCAGCAGGGTCAGCCCGGCGAGCGCCAGCAGGGGCAGTCGCCGCAGCAGCGCCGTTCACAGTCGGCCGGCTCGGGCTTTGTCATCGATGCGTCGGGCCTCGTCGTCACCAACAACCATGTCATCGGCGACGCCAACGAGATCACCGTGATCTTCGGCAACGGCCTGCGCCTGAAAGCGGAAGTCGTCGGCAAGGACGCCAAGGTCGATCTCGCAGTCCTGCGCGTGAAGCACGACAAGCCGCTGCCGGCGGTCAAGTTCGGCGATTCCGACGCGATGCGCATCGGCGATCCGGTGATGGCGATCGGCAACCCGTTCGGGCTCGGCGGCTCGGTCTCGTCGGGCATCGTTTCGGCCCGCAACCGCGACATCAGCCAGGGTCCCTACGACACCTATATCCAGACCGACGCCGCCATCAACAAGGGCAATTCGGGCGGCCCGCTGTTCAACATGGCGGGTGAGGTCATCGGCATCAACACGGCGATCCTGTCGCCGACGGGCGGTTCGGTCGGCATCGGCTTTGCGGTGCCCTCGTCGCTGGCGATCAACATCGTCGAGCAGCTGCGCGAGTTCGGCGAGACACGACGCGGCTGGCTCGGCGTGCGCATCCAGAGCGTCGACGACGCCACCGCCGAAGCGCTCGGCCTCGGCACGGCGCGCGGCGCGCTGGTCGCCGGTATCGACGACAAGGGTCCAGCCAAGCCGGCCGGCCTCGAGGTCGGCGACGTCGTCACCAAGTTCGACGGCAAGGAGGTCAAGGATTCGCGCGACCTGCCGCGGATCGTCGCCGCAACGCCGGTCGGCAAGGACGTGCCGATCACCGTCATGCGCAAGGGCAAGGAGCTGGTGAAGACAGTCAAGCTCGGCCGGCTCGAGGATGGCGAGAAGGTGCAGCAGGCTTCGGCCCGCCCGAACGCCGAGCCCGCCAAGCCGGCGGTCACCTCCGCGCTCGGCCTCGAATTCTCGCCGCAGACCGAGGAGCTGAAGAAGCGCTACTCGATCAAGGAGGGCACGAAGGGCGTCGTCGTCACCAAGGTCGACCCCAATTCCAACGCCGCCGACAAGCGCATCGCCATCGGCGAGCTGATCGTCGAGGTCGGGCAGGAGGCCGTGAACTCGCCGGAGGACGTCACCCGGCGGCTCGACGCGCTCAAGAAGAAGGGCAAGAAGACAGCCCTGCTTCTGGTCGCGAACGCCCAGAGCGAGGTCCGTTTCGTCGC
>JBKJSB010000192.1:0-2728 GCA_046593015.1 Allobosea sp. | reverse complement strand
TCCCTTCTCCCGCAAGGGGAGAAGGGAGGGCGGCGCCTCACAACGGCAGACACGCCTTCTCCAGCCAGCCCTTCGCCTCGCCCTCGACCGAACCCGCGAGATTGCTCCAGACCTGCGCGTGATAGGCGTTGATCCAGGCGATCTCGCCATCGTCGAGCAGCTTGAGGTCGATCAGCGCCCGCTCATAAGGGCAGAAGGTGATCGTCTCGAAGCCGTAGATGGTCCGGTCGCCGCCGGGGATGAAGCGCTCCTCGACCACGATCAGATTCTCGATGCGGATGCCGTATTCGCCCGGCTTGTAGTAGCCCGGCTCGTTGGAGAGGATCATGCCCGGCTCCAGCGGCGTCGTGCCGAGCTTGGAGAGCCGCTGCGGCCCCTCATGCACCGAGAGATAGCTGCCCACGCCATGGCCGGTGCCATGGTCGAAATCCAGCCCCGCCTGCCAGAGGGGCAGCCTTGCCAACGCATCGAGCTGCGCGCCCGAGGTGCCCTTGACGAAGACGGCGCGCGAGATCGCCAGGTGCCCCTTCAGTACGCGGGTGTAGCGGTCTCGCATTTCGGCGGTCGGCTCGCCGATGGCCATGGTCCGCGTGATGTCGGTCGTGCCGTCCTCGTATTGTCCGCCGGAATCGACCAGGAAGATGCCCGGCTCGATCGGCCGGTTGCTTGCCTCCGTCACCCGGTAATGCGGCAGGGCCGCGTTTGGCCCGGCGCCGGCGATGGTGGTGAAGGAGACATCCCTGAGCAGCCCGGTCTTCAGGCGCTCGGCCTCCAGCGCCGCCACCGCGTCGATCTCGGTCAGCCCACCCTTGTGCGCCTCCCGCGCGAGCCATGACAGGAAGCGCACCATCGCCGCGCCGTCGCGCAGATGGGCGGCGCGGGTCCCGGCGAGCTCGGCTTCGTTCTTGCGCGCCTTCATCAGCGCGATCGGATCGGGGCCGGAATCGGGCGTGCCGCCGGCCTCGCGGATCAGGGTCGCCAGCGCCGACGCGCCGGTCGCAGCATCGAGCCGGACTTTCGCGCCGGCTGCGCCGAGCGCCTCGAGCTGCGCCCTGAGCGCCGTGGGCGGGGCGATCTCGCCGACCGCGCCGATGGCGTCTCCCGCCTCGTTGGTGATCTTCTCGGCTGCGAGGAAGACTGTGGGCCGGCCTTCGCGCGGGACGATGGCGTAGCCGAGCGGGAGCGGCGTGTGCTCGACATCGCCGCCGCGGACATTGAAGGTCCAGGCCAGCGCATGCGGGTCGGAGACCACCAGCGCATCGACCCTGGCCTTGGCCAGCGCCTCCTGAATGCGCGCGAGCTTCTCGGCCGGGCTTTCGCCCGCGTATTCAGCGCGATGCGCTTTCACCGGGGCCGTCGGCGGCGCGGGGCGGTCGCTCCAGAGCGCGTCGATCAGGTTTTCCGCCACCGCGACCAGCGTACCGCCGGCAGCCGCGACCGCCTTCTCCAGTTTCGCGACGCCATCGACCGTATGGAGCCAGGGGTCGTAGCCGAGCCGGCCGCCTGCCGGCAGGTTCTGCTCGATCCAGCGCTCCAGCGGCGTCTCTTCCATTTTCGTCGGCGTGACGACGGCTGTGTCTGTCTGCGCGGCTGACTGGATGGTGTAGCGCCCGTCGACGATCAACGCCGCCCTGTCGGCCAAAACGATCGCCGCTCCGGCCGAGCCTGTAAATCCGGTCAGCCAGGCGAGGCGCGCCATGTGCGCGGGCACATATTCGCCCTGGTGCTCGTCGGCGCGCGGCACGATGAAGCCATCGAGCTGGTGTGCGGCGAGCGAGTCCCGAAGCGCGGCCATACGGGGCGCGACCTGCGCCGGATCGCTGGGCTCGGCGAAGGACTGAAAGCGGCAGATGGCGGCAGGCGATTCGGTCATGGCGGGTCCGGATGCGGTCATTTCCGGCATGCTCGCGTCTCCGCCCGTCGATGACCAGCGGAAAAGCGGCGTTTGCGGCTGCTTTGTGAGAGGCCGAGGCTGCACTGCGAAAAGGCGGGTTGCCTCATTGCTATGCGAATTTCGCAATCGTTAACGAAATGCGACGGATCGCATGCGTTCTGCGCATATCTCGCATCTGCGAAATCCTCTTCTCGCAAGTGCGAAGAAAGCCCACTTTAGTCGCATAAGAGAACGAGGAAGCGACCGGGACTGTCCTTCGTTTCACTGTTGGAGAGACCCTATGACCTATCTGACGAACACCACCGCCTCGCTGCTGGCCGCCGACGCCGCCAAGGCCTCGCCCGTCGCCGGCCCGACCTTCTGGCAGCGCCTCTATGCCGCGATGATCGAAAGCCGCCGCCGCTCGGCGATCCGCGAGTTGCGCGCCCGGTCCTACCTCGTCAACGAGGCCGAGATCGTGCTGGGCGGCTTTCCGCAGGCGACGCTGAAAAACGACGCCGCGCTGCCGTTCAATCGTTGAGCCTTCGCTTCATTCCGTTCTCCCGCCGCAGCAGGCCTCGCGCCGTTCGGCCAGCACTGGACCAATCATCATGATCGCCATCATCAAGCATGCTTATCACTGGGTCGTCGATGCGGCCCGCTTCACCTCCGCCGTCTGGCACGATGCCCGCGCCATGCAGGCGGAAGCGGAAGCGAAGTACGGCCACATTGGCTTTTGAATCCGGCGCTTCGATCTGAAGCATCCGGCGCAGCGCCAACCTATCGAAGGCGGCGTGGTCTTGGGGCCGCGCCGCCTTTTTTCATGACCAGAGTCGCCCAGCCCTCGCGCAGCGA
>JBKJSB010000128.1:0-3719 GCA_046593015.1 Allobosea sp. | reverse complement strand
GTCAGCCGCTCGACATAGTAGGAGCCGCCCCAGGGATCGATGATCCGGCTGGCGCCGCTCTCCTGCTGCAGCAGGATCTGGGTGTTGCGGGCGATGCGGGCGGAGAAATCCGTCGGGAGCGCCAGCGCCTCGTCGAGCGCGTTGGTGTGCAGCGACTGGGTATGGCCCTGCGTTGCCGCCATCGCCTCGATCATGGTGCGCGGCACGTTGTTGAACACGTCCTGCGCCGTCAGCGACCAGCCCGACGTCTGGCAGTGCGTCCGCAGCGGCAGCGACTTCTCGTTGGTCGCGCCGAAATCCTTGACCAGCTTGGCCCAGATCAACCGGGCGGCGCGCAGCTTGGCGACCTCCATGAAGAAGTTCATGCCGATCGCCCAGAAGAACGACAGGCGCGGCGCAAAGGCATCGACGCCAAGGCCGGCGCGCTGGCCGGCGCGGATGTATTCGACGCCGTCGGCGAGCGTGTAGCCGAGTTCGAGGTCCTGCGTCGCCCCGGCCTCCTGCATGTGATAGCCGGAGATCGAGATCGAGTTGAATTTCGGCATGTTGGCCGAGGTGTAGGAGAAGATGTCGCCGATGATCCGCATCGAGGGCGAGGGCGGGTAGATATAGGTGTTGCGGACCATGAACTCCTTGAGGATGTCGTTCTGGATCGTGCCCGAGAGTTTTGCCGCCGGCACGCCCTGTTCTTCCGCCGCGACGATGAACAGCGCCAGCACCGGCAGCACCGCGCCGTTCATGGTCATCGAGACGCTCATCTGGTCGAGCGGGATGCCGGAGAACAGCGTGCGCATGTCGTAGATCGAATCGATCGCGACGCCGGCCATGCCGACATCGCCGCCGACGCGCGGATGGTCGGAATCATAGCCGCGATGGGTTGCGAGATCGAAGGCGACCGAGAGACCCTTCTGCCCGGCGGAGAGGTTGCGCCTGTAGAAGGCGTTGGAGTCCTCGGCTGTGGAGAAGCCGGCATATTGCCGGATCGTCCAGGGCTGGTTGACGTACATTGTCGGGTAGGGGCCGCGCAAATAGGGCGCGATGCCAGGCAAGGTATCGACGAAGGGCAGGCCGGCGCGGTCGTCGGCCGTATAGATCGGCTTGATCGGGATGCCTTCCGGCGTGAGCCAGGGCTCGCTCTGCACCTCGGCGAAGGGCGGCGTCGCGTGGTCGCTGCCGAAGGCCAGCGCCGTGAAATCGGGGATCGCGCTCATGCCCGCCTCTCCAGTTTATCCAACGCAGCGCGGCGTCTGGCCAGCGCCGCTTCGAGCTTGCTGCGCCGATCCGGCTTGGCCTTGCTGCCGTCGCCGCCGAAATCCCAACTGCCGACATCGCCCTCGAACAGGATGGCGAGCAGCAGGACGACGAGGATCACCGGAATCCACAGCGTATAGCGGCCGAGCCACCAGACAAGCGCCGCGACAGCGAGCGCGACCATTGTGACGGCAAGCGGATGATACATGAAATACTGCAGCTTGGCGGCCACGCCCAGCAGCAGCAGCGCGATGAAGACGATGCCGATAAACGTGCCTATCGCAGCCTTGCGCCAGAGCCGGCCGTCCATCTGTTCGAGCAGCGAGATTTCGCGGCGCAGGCGCTCGGCGCGCCGCTGCCGCAGCGGGTGAGAGGAGCCGGAATCAGCCGTCATTGCGCCGACGCCTTGTCCCACCAATGGTGAAAATGATTCACTGGCCCATGGCCATGGCCTACGGGCACGGAGTCGGAGGCCGCGATCGCGGCGGTGATGTAGCTTTTCGCCCGCGCGACCGCCTCGGGCAGAGCCAAACCTCTGGCGAGGCCGGACGCGATGGCGGACGACAATGTGCAGCCCGTGCCATGCGTGTTGCGCGTCGGGTGGCGCGGCGCGCTGAAGCGCTGGCGCACGCCGCCGGCGAGCAGCAGCAGGTCTGTGCTCGTCTCGCCTGCGCCATGGCCGCCCTTGATCAGCACATTGGCCGCCCCGAGCGCCTGCAGCCTGTCGGCCTGCTTGTCGATTGCGGCCTCGGTCGTTGCTGGCGCGGAGCCGAGCAGGGCCGCAGCCTCGGGCAGGTTCGGCGTGATCACCGTCGCCAGCGGGAAGAGATGGCGACGGATGGCGTCGATCGCATCGTCCCGCAGCAGTTTTGCACCGGACGCCGCGACCATGACCGGATCGAGCACGATGTTGCGCGCCTTGTGGCGAATGAGCCCGGCGGCGACCGTCTCGATCAGTTCGGCGGTGGCGAGCATGCCGATTTTCACCGCCGCCACGTCGAGATCGGAGAAGACCGCGTCGAGCTGCGCGGTGACGAAATCGGCCGGGACGGCATGGATGCCTGTGACGCCTTGCGTGTTCTGCGCCGTCAGCGCCACGATCACGCTGGCGCCATAGACCTGATGCGCCGCGAAGGTTTTAAGGTCCGCCTGGATGCCGGCGCCGCCACTCGAATCCGAGCCGGCGATCGTCAGCGCGATGGGGAAGGCTGCGCTCACTCGGCGGCTTCCAGCGTGATCCGGAGCTTGGTGCCGGTGGCCTTGGCGTAGCGCTCCAGAGTCCGCGTGGAAGGTTTGCCGCGCCCGCTTTCGAGACGCGCGACGACCGATTGGGTGGTGCCCATGCGCTGGGCGAGCTCTTCCTGAGTGAGCCCGGCGCGGGTGCGGGCGCGGATCAACGAGCTCAGCAGCACGAACGCCTCTTCGAGCGCGTCGTATTCGCGCTTGACGTCGGGGTCGCTCATCTGTTCGAGACCCCACTCCCGAACGTTGAGTGACTGGCTTCTCATCACGTCACGCTCCTTGCCCGCTCTCGTGCGCGGCGAAGTTCCTTGATTGGCGTCTGCTCCGACTTCTTGTTGAAGACGCGTAGGATGACGACTCTATCTGCTGGTCACTCATCATAGCAAAAAAGCGCTATTTCAACAAGGTCGATAGCACGATGCCTTGCGCTTCCTCCAGCACGGCGACGGCATCGCAACCCGCGAAGACAAAGGCCTCGACGCCGGCCTCGCGCAGCGCCGCCTCGTTCCCTCCGGCCCTTCCCGCCAGCCAGATTGTCGCACCCGCCGCCTTCAGCGCGGACGTGGCTGCCGCGCCCTCTGCATCATAGGCCGCATCCGAGCCGCACAGGCAGGCGAGTTTCGCACCCGAGGCTTGGAACGCCACGACCAGCGCCGCGATATCGGTGCCTGAGCCGCTCGCAAAACCGTCATGGCCGGGCGCTGCGATGCCGCCGGCCTCGAACAGGTTGCGTGCGAAGCCGGCGCGGGCGGTGAAATCGGCCACGCTGCCGAGCGTCGCGAGGAAGATGCGCGGACGCTCCGGGGCGGCGTCGGCGCGATCGCGCAGCCCCTCGAAGGGTTCCGCCAGACGCGTGGAGGGGAGGGGTTCGACCTCGATCCCGACCTCGGGTGCGGATAGGGCCTGCGAGCGCGGCGCCCCCTTCGCCAGTGCGGCGATCAGGTCTCCGGCATTCTGCTCCGCCGCCTTGGCCAAAGGCAGCTTCGGCTTTGCCGGCTTGACCGGATCGACCACAAGCACGCTGATGGTGGCCTCCGCCAGATTGGGGTACTCGCTCGTCCCGGTGATCGGCTCGCGCCGCGTCGCGATCGCTTTTGCGCGCGTCTCGCGCTCGCGGGCGAGACCTGTCTGGATATGGCCGCTCGCCAGCGCGGCGACGATCCCGGGCAGGCCGTCCTTTGCCTCGCGCTCGAGATCCTGCAGCTTGCTCCACGTCTGCTCGCAGA
>JBKJSB010000075.1:0-8045 GCA_046593015.1 Allobosea sp. | reverse complement strand
TTCGTCCCCGGCCGGCACCAGCTCGACGCCTTCGGGGCGGGCGGCTTCCGCTTCGCCGGCATGAGCCATCGCGGCTCGATCCTGGCGACGCCTGCCGGCATCAGGATCTGGCCGGTGACGCAATTCGTTGAGATCACGCCGGCGAGCCTGCAGCCCGTGCTCGACGAGGCCGATACGATCGACTTCCTGCTGATCGGCACGGGCGTCGACATCACCTTCATCCCGGCGACGCTGCGCGAACGCTTCCGCGAGGCCGGGATCACCATCGAGGGCATGGCGACCGGGGCGGCGGCGCGGACCTTCAACGTCCTCGTGGGCGAGGACCGGCGGGTCGCGGCCGCGCTGATCGCGGTGGATTGACGCGCTCCGGCCATGCCGATCAGGCGTAGCCAGCGCCGCATCGCTTCGCCTAGACTGCCGCAGGGGACGGGGCCGAACCGAAATCATCGCCGAAGGCGCATCGATGCCGCAGACGACCGAGACCGATGACCGCCGCGTCGCCGCGCCGCTCGCGCTGCACGAGGCCTACGCCCATTGCGCGACGCTGATCCGCGAGCACGACCACGATCGCTACGTCGCCACCCTCTACGCGCCCGAATCGCAGCGTCCGGCGCTGTTTGCGCTCTATGCCTTCAGCCACGAGATCGCCCGCGTGCGCGCGCTGGTCAGCGAGCCGCTGCCCGGCGAGGTCCGGATGCAGTGGTGGCGCGACCTGCTGGAAGGGCAGGAGAAGGGCGAAGGGCAGGAGAAAGGGGAGGCCCCGGCCCATCCCGTCGCCGCCGCCCTGCTCGACGCGGTCGCGCGCTACCGCCTGCCGATCGCGCCGCTGACCGCGCTGATCGAAGCCCGCATCTTCGATCTCTACGACGACCCGATGCCGCGCCTGTCGGACCTCGAGGGCTATGCCGGCGAGACCGCGAGCGCGCTGATCCGCCTCGCTTGCCTGGTGCTGGCCAATGGCCGCGACCCCGGCGGGGCGGCCGCCTGCGGCCATGCCGGCGTCGCCTACGCGCTGACCGGGCTGATGCGCGCCTTTCCATGGCATTCGGCCGCCGGCCAAGTCTACATCCCGGCCGATATTCTGAGCCGCAACGGCGTCACCCGGGACGACATCGTGCGCGGGCGCGGCGGGCCGGGTGTGCACTATTCGTTGAAGGAATTGCGCGAGATCGCCCGAACGCATCTCAAGAAGCTGCGCGGCCTGCACGAGACCGTGCCGCCGGCCGTCGCGCCGGCATTTCTGCCCATCGCTCTGGTCGAACCTTATCTGCACGCGATGGAGCGGCCGGGTTACGATCCGTACCGAACCATCATCACCTTGCCGCCCTGGCGGCGGCAATGGACGATCTGGCGCGCGGCGAGGGCGGCGCGCTGAGCGCCGGCCTGACCGAACTGCTCAATCGGTCGCCCGGCCCCGGCCGATCACCGGGAACTGCTCGACCTCGTAGATCTGCCCGTTGACCGGCTGGCTGTCCTCCGAGAGCCAGAAGGCGGTGTGAGCCGCGATTTCCTCCGGCTGCATGATGCGCCCCGTCGGCGCGAACTCGACCGGCACCTGCGTCTCCCAGCCCGGCTGCTTGCCCTCGCTTTGCTGCGTCGCATCCTCGTTGGCAGTGAAGGTCCAGCCGACATTGAGCTGGTTCACGAAGATGCGCTCGGGGCCGAGCGTGTTGGCGAGGTTGCGCGTCATCGTCATCAGCGCGCCCTTCGACATCGAATAGACGGTGAGGTTCGACTGGCCGCACCAGGCGTTGAGCGAGCCCACCGTGACGATCGACCCGCCCGATTTCTGCAGGCGGAAGGCGCGGATCGCGGCCTCGGCGCAGAGCAGAGGCGCGCGGGTGTTGATCGCGAAGACATGGTCGAAGAAGGCTGCTGTCGTCTCCCCGATCACGCCGCGCGGGTAGATGCCGGCATTGTTGACCAGCCCGTCGATGCGGCCGAAGGCCTGCACCGTGGCGTCGACGATCGCCTGCGCCGTCGCCGGCTCGATCAGGTCGCCGGTCGTGCCCGCGCAGCCGCCGCCGAGCACTCGGCAGGCCTGCTCGACCTCGCCGGCGTCGCGGCCGTGGATCATGACCTTCGCGCCCTCCGCGATCAGCCGCTGCGCCATCGCGTAGCCGATGCCGGCGCTGGAGCCGGTGACGAGGATGGCCTTAGCCGCAAGTCCGCGCATGGGTGTGTCTCCTTTTTGGGTCGGCGCGTTGATAGCCCGTGCAACCTTCTCCGTCATGCTCGGCCTTGTGCCGAGCATCCACGTCTTGGTCATAGAGCGCGACGAGCGAAGACGTGGATGGCCGGGACAAGCCCGACCATGACGATGGAGGACCTCCGCAATCTGTGGAGAAACGCCTTCGGCGCTGGTCGGGTTGCCTGGGCCGCACTAGCTTGCGCAGCATGCCGCTTCACCTGCTCAAGCTCTGCGTCGGAGCCGAATCGATCGCCGACCTCGAGGAGTGGATCGAGGAGAACAGGCTGTTGCGCCGGCGCATGGGGCGGCCGGAGGAGCAGGCGCACACCACCCGCATGGTGCCCAAGCGCCTCGACGAACTGATGGATGGCGGCTCGCTCTACTGGGTGATCAAGGGCCAGGTCTCGGCGCGGCAGGCGCTGCTGGCGGTGCGGCCCTTCACCGACGCCGACGGCATCGGCCGCTGCCATCTCGTGTTGGAGCCGGTCGTCGTGCCGGTCGCGCCGCGCCCGTGCCGGCCGTTCCAGGGCTGGCGCTACCTGGCGGACAAGGACAAGCCGGCCGATCTCGGCGCGCGCGGCGAGGATTTCGCGGCGATGCCGGAGGCGCTGCGGCGGGAGCTGGCGGAACTGGGGCTGCTCTAACGGCTTTCGTGACGCCCTCGCCCGTCATGCTCGGCCTTGTGCCGAGCATCCACCTCTTGGGCGTGGAGTGACGCGAAGGGAGACGTCGATGGTCGGGACAAGCCCGACCAAGACGGGTGAAAGCGAATCCCGCTCACACCCCGATATTGTCGATCAGCCGCGTCGCACCGAGCCGCGCCGCGACCAGCAGCCGGATCGGACCGTCCGCGAGCGAGGTCACCGGCGCCAGCGTCTCGGCATGGCGCGCCTCAAGATAGTCGAGCTCGAAGCCGGCCGCGATGATCTGCCCCTGCGCTTCGCCCACTGCACGAAAGAGGTCTTCGCGGTTGCGCAGCCGCACTGCCAGACCCTGCATGACCTCGTGCAGCAGCGGCGCAAGCGCGCGGTCCTGCGCCGAGAGGTAGCGGTTGCGCGAGGACATGGCGAGGCCGTCGGGCTCTCGAAAGGTCTCCAGCGGGACGATGCGGATGCCGAGGTCGAGATCGGCGGCCATCCGGGTCACCACCTTGAGCTGCTGGTAGTCCTTCTCGCCGAAGACCGCGAGATCGGCGCGGCTCTGCGTGAACAGCTTGCAGCAAACCGTTGCCACGCCTTCGAAATGCGTCGGCCGGAAGCGGCCGTCGAGGCCGCCGCCGGCCGGGCCGAGCAGCAGCACGCGGCTCGCGAAGCCCGGCGGATACATCTCCTCGAGGGGCGGAAAATAGATCGCATCCGCGCCGGCCGCGACCAGCTGGGCCCGGTCGCCCTCGAAGGTGCGCGGATATTTTTTGAAGTCCTCATGCGGCGCGAACTGTGTCGGGTTGACGAAGATCGAGACGATGACGCGCCTTGCATGGCGCTGACCTTCGCGCACCAGCGCGATATGGCCCTCATGCAGCGCGCCCATGGTCGGCACCAGCGCGACCTTGTCGCCGGCCGCACGCCAGCCTGCGACAGCGGCCCGCATCGCGGCCACCGTCTCGAAAATCGCGATCTCGGCCATGGCGGCCACTCCCCCGTTTCGCGGACGGGTAGCAAATGCGCGGGGAACCGCCAATATCAGGCGCATGAGCGAAAAGACCGACAAGGGAATTCAGCGTGCTGCGGCGACCGGCGTCGCGAGCGCATCCGCGCCGGGCGAGATCGACCGTTTTCTCGGCGCGGCGAAGCAGTTGGCCCCGCTGGCGACGGGGCAGGCGGGGCGGCTGATCTTCGCGCTCGACGCCACGATGAGCCGCCAGCCGACATGGGATCTCGCCTGCTCGCTGCAGGCGAAAATGTTCGAGGTCGCGGCCGGTACGGGCGGGCTTGCCGTGCAGCTCGTCTACTTTCGCGGGCTGATGGAGTGCCGCGCCTCGGGCTGGATCGGCGAGCCGCAGCGCCTCAACGGCCTGATGCGCAGGATCGCCTGCGAGGGCGGGCAGACGCAGATCCACCGCGTGCTGAAGCACATCCGCGACGAGGCGAAGGCGGTCCCGGTGCGCGCCTTCGTCCTCGTCGGCGACGCGATGGAGGAGGATTTCGATGCGCTCGCGGCGCTCGCCGGCGAGCTCGGCCTGCGCGGCATTCGCGGTTTCCTGTTCCAGGAGGGGCATGAGCCCGCCGCCAGCGCGGCCTTCGCCGCCATGGCGCGGCTGACCGGCGGCGCGCATGCGCGCTTCGACGTCAATGCGCCCGGGTCGCTGCTCGATCTGCTGCGCGGGGCGGCCGCCTATGCCAGCGGTGGACGCGCGGCGCTGCAGGCGCTGACCGGGACGAACCCGGCGGTGAAGGGTCTTTTGACGGCGATGGATGGAGACCGCCGGTGACACTGATCTATGGTCTGGCGGTGCTGATCCTGCTCTGGTGGGTGTCCAAGCTGTTCACCGGCGTCAATCCGAAGCTGATGGCCAAGGCGCTCAAGACCGGCGGCGGCGTGGTCTCGCTCGGCGTCGCGGCGCTTCTGATGATGCGCGGCCGGCTCGATATGGCGGTCTTCGTCGGCGGCATAGGCGCGTGGCTGCTCGGCTGGAGCGCCTATGGCCCGGGCGGCATGCGCTTTCCCTGGAGCGGGACGGGCGCGGCCGAGACGCCGGGCGCGCGCTCCCAGGTCAAATCGGCGCTGCTGGCGATGGAGCTCGACCACGATAGCGGCGGCATGACCGGCAAGGTCGTCGCCGGGGCCTTCGCCGGACGCGATCTCGACACGCTCGGCCCGCCCGAGCTGGCGGCGCTGATGCGCGAATGTCTTGCTCGCGACCCTGACGGCGCGCGCCTGCTAGAGGCTTATCTCGACCGCCGGACGCCCGGATGGCGTGAAGACGCTCAGGGAAATTTCGACGCGGGGCAGGGCCGCGCGGCGGGCCCGGGCGCGATGTCTCAGCAGGAGGCCTACGAGATCCTGGGGCTTCAGCCGGGGGCGGGCGAGGAAGCGATCCGCGAGGCCCATAGGAGCCTGATAAAGCGTATCCATCCGGACGCCGGCGGATCGAGCGGGCTTGCCGCCCGCGTCAACCAGGCCAAGGACGCCCTGCTGAAGTGAGGCCGGGTTCGCGGTCTGGGCGAGGGACTGGGAATGCGTCTGGAGCGTCATGATTGGCGGTCCTTCTTGTCCGTCAGCCGCGGGTGGCGAAGCAGGCGAAGCCGTCGCGCTTCAGCCTGGCGCAGGCGTTGTTGGCGTCTTTCGAGTCGTCGAAGCCGGCAAAGCGGGCGCGGAACAGGGTGGCGCCGCCCTTCTCGACCTTTTCCGTGAAGCCCGAGGCGTCGGCGAGCGGGCCTGACGCCTTGGCGCGGGCGCGGGCGATGATGTCCCTGGCCTTCGCCTCGTCATCGGTCGCGCCGAGCTGGATGATCCATTTGCCGGCGCTGGCGACGGCGATGGGCGTGGCCTTCGCAGGTTCAGGCTTGACGGGCTCGGCCTTGGCGATGGCGGTGCTGCCGGCCTCGTGCTTCCTTTCGGCGACGGGGGCGGGCTCGGGCTTGCGTGCATCCGCGACCTTGACCGCCGGCTTCTCGTCGGGCTCGGCCACCTTCGCGATCGAGGATGTGATGTCGACATTCGCCGGCGGGCGCAGCACCTTGCCGTCGGCGGCGGGCGCGCCGATCGACCAGCGCATCGCGGACGGCGTGGTGGTGGCGGCGACCGGGCGCATGCCGGAGATCTGCAGCGGCGGCGCGTTGGCGGCCACGGGCCTGGTCGGCGCGATCGGCGTGGTGGTCGTGCTCGTCGGCGCATAGGCGCGGGCAGCGGCCGGCAGCGGCTGTGCTTGCGTCTCGAAGCGCGGGCGCGGGACGGGCAGCGGCGCGGGTTCGGCGGCGACGACGGCCTGCTGGACCGGGATCGGGGCCGGGGCGGCGCGCGGCCGCACGACCTCGGGCTCGTCCTCGACCTCGGCGACCTGCACCGCGGCGCGGCCGCCGGTCGCGGCCTTGGGTAGGGTGGCGACCACGAGATCGGCCATGATCCGGTCGCGATGCGCACCCGAGCGGCCGCCGAGGACGATCGAGACGATATGGCGGCCATCGGCCTTGGCCGAGGTCATCAGGTTGAAGCCCGACAGGCGCGTATAGCCGGTCTTGATGCCATCGACGCCCTCGACGCGGCCGAGCAGCTTGTTGTGGTTGCGATAATTGCCGCCGGCGATGCTGGCGCTGCGGGCCGAGAACATCGGGTAGTATTTCGGGAAACGCTCCTGGATGGCCCGCGCCAGGATGGTCAGGTCACGCGCCGTGGTGATGTTGGGCGGGCTGTGGGGCAGGCCGTGGGGATTGTAGAAGGCGGTGTTGCGCATGCCGAGGGAGCGGGCGCGCGCCGTCATCATCCGGGCGAACCCGTCCTCGGAGCCGCCGACGTTTTCGGCTACCGCCACGGCGACGTCATTCGCCGATTTCGTGACCAGCGCCATGATGGCGTCGCGCACGGAGATCGTCTCGCCGGGCTGGAAGCCGATCTTGGAGGGCGCCTGTCGGGCGGCATAGGAGGAGACGGTGAACTCCGAACCCATATGGAACCGGCCGCGCTCGAGCTGCTCGAACAGCAGATAGAGCGTCATCACCTTGGTGATCGAGGCCGGGATGCGCGCCGCATCCTCGTTGACCGCATGCAGGGTGCGGCCGGACTTCACGTCCACGACCATCGCCGCATAGGGAGGGGCATAGCCGCCGCCAACCGGGCGCTTCTTCTTGCGCGCCGCTTCAGCGGGGGAGGCGACCACGCTAAGCGCGATCGCGACGATGCCGATCAGGCCGACGAGCGCGCGAAGACGCACGCGTCGGGAACCAACGCAACCAAAAGCCATGTACCCGCCTCAACACTCAACTGGTGCCCCAACCCCTCGCGCTGCCTGACGGCGTGGCGCGAAGGACACAGTTAGGGAGGTTAGGCGGATGCGGTTACGGAGCCGTTAAGCCGGCGAGGTTCGATGCGAAGACCATCCGTCGATGCCTGAACCGTCTGCGTTTGATGCAATGCAGCGCGTCCTTGACATTCATGTTGCGCTGCACAATATGAGGGTGGTCCCGGTGGTGAACCTTTCATCTGACCCAGGGACGAAGATCCTAGAGCCGATCAGGCTCGTCAGCAGAGGCGGCGCAGAGGCGCCGAGGGAAGAAACATGATGCAGCAGTTCGAAACCATCCAGAAGGCCGGCAAAGAGAACGTCGATGCCGCCCTCAAGGCTTTCGGCGTCACCTCCAAGGGCGTGCAGACCATCGCCGTCGAGACCACCGACTATGCCAAGAAGTCCTTCGAGGCCGGCACCGCGACCATCGAGAAGCTCGCTGGCGTGAAGACCCTCGACAAGGCGATCGAGATCCAGACCGACTACGTCAAGACCGCTTTCGAGGGCGCCGTCGCCCAGATGACGAAGATGGGCGAGCTCTACACCGCCCTCGCCAAGGACGCCTACAAGCCGTTCGAAGGCATCGTCGCCAAGGCCGTTCCGGCCACCAAGTGAGGTGACGCCGCGCTGCCATGGCGCAGCGTGGGCTCCTTCAGCGACAAGTATGATCAAGCCCGGCCGCAAGGCCGGGCTTTTTTTGCACAAACGGAAAGCGTCGGTCGCAACGCCGCCGTCTGTTTCAACCGATTGAAAACTGGTGCGGTTAGGCGCATGTCTGTGCGCGTCCGCTGCGGCCGTCCGCAGCCCAGCAAGCCAGTGGTCCCGGTCCGATGCTCGACACAATCACGCCCCCCCGCACGCTCCGGCTCAACGCCGCCGACAATGTCGCGATCGCGGTCGATCAGGTCGATC
>JBKJSB010000308.1:0-12261 GCA_046593015.1 Allobosea sp. | reverse complement strand
GTCAGGCTCATAACCTGAAGGTCGTAGGTTCAAATCCTGCCCCCGCAACCAATCTTTCAAAACCCCCGTCTCGTCAGAGACGGGGTTTTTGTTTGCGCTGTTGCTGCCGTCGCGTTCGGAATGAAGCGCCCCGCCTCTGGCGAGCGTCTGCTGACAGCACCTGTCGCGGTTTGGACGAACGATGCTGCCCTGCCACCGGAAACCGGCTGGCTGGTCGCCGCGCTCGCTGGAATACTCGGCGCGGTCGAAAGATGACGGAGGCGGACATGGCGGGTGCGATCCATATCGGCATTGGCGGCTGGGTGTTCGAGCCCTGGCGCGGGACGTTCTATCCCGACGGGCTGCCGCAGAAGCGCGAGCTCGAATACGCCGCCGGCAAGCTGACGTCCATCGAGATCAACGGCACCTATTACGGCTCGCAGAAGCCCGAAAGCTTTGCCCGCTGGCGGGCGGAGACGCCCGATGGCTTCGTCTTCGCGCTGAAGGGCTCGCGCTACATCACCAATCGCCGGGTGCTGGCCGAGGCCGGGCCGTCGATCGAGAAGTTCTTCGCGACCGGCGTGACCGAGTTGAAGGAGAAGCTTGGGCCGATCAATTGGCAGTTCATGGCCACCAAGCAGTTCGATCCGGCGGATTTCGAGGCGTTCCTGAAGCTGCTGCCGAAGAGCGATGGCGGCGTCGCGCTGCGACATGCCGTCGAGGTCCGGCATGACAGTTTTCGCTCGCTGGATTTCGTCGCCCTGCTGCGGGCATACGGCGTCGCTGCGATCGTCTCTGCGGATTCAGCCTATACGCAGATCGCAGACGTCACCGCGCCCTTCGTCTATGCCCGGATCATGGGAACGAAAGAGGCCGAACCGAACGGCTACTCCGACGCGGCGCTCGATGTCTGGGCGCAGCGCGCCAAAGACTGGGCTGCAGGAGGGGTCGCCCGAGGGCTGGACGCGGTCGTGGCGGACGCGCCGGACAAGACGCCGCGCGAGGTGTTCCTCTATGTCATCAGCGGCGACAAGGTCCGCAATCCGGCTGCCGCGATGGCGCTGATCGAGCGCCTCTCGGCTTGAGCCGGGGTTTTCAGATCGGCTCCTGGCAGAGATCGGCCCATTCCGCACCGGTGAGCAACGCCATCCGTTCGGGGCTGATGCGCAGCGCGCTCGTCGTCGAGCCTGCCGCGGGCACGACCTCTGCGAAGTCGCGCAGCGAGACATCGCAATAGACCCGGAGCGGGTTGCTCAGTCCAAAGGGGCAGACGCCGCCGACGGGGTGGCCGGTGATCGCCTCGACCTCGGCTGAATCGAGCATGCGCGGCTTGCCGCCCAGCGCCGCCTTGACCTTGCGGTTGTCGAGGCGGGCATCTCCGCGCGTCACCACCAGCACGACGCGCTCTCCAACGCGCAGCGACAGGGTCTTGGCAATCTGGCCCGGTTCGACGCCGTGCGCGGCGGCTGCCAACGCCACGGTCGCGCTGCTCCTTTCCGTCTCGACGACGGCGATGTCGGGCGCGTGTTCGGCGAGGAAGGCGCGGGCGCTGGCGAGGCTCATGGCCCGGGCCTGCCGAAAGACCAGCGCAGCAATAGGGCGACTGCGGCCGGCACGCCGAAGACGATCAGGAAGATCGGCCATTCTTGCGTGGCGCTATAGCCGGCGCGGTTGATGCCAACCCAGAGATTGACCAGCGCGGCGCAAAACCAGATCGGAATGAACAGCTTCGCGGCAAAGGCGATCGGCCGCGAGCCCGATGCAACGAGGCGCGGCGACAGGACGAGCAGAAAGCCGAGAAGAGCAAAGCCTGCGCCGATGACCTTGAGCGTATGCATGGTTCTCCTTAGCGCGCTTTCCGTTCGGCTGGAATCAGGCGAAGGGCGGGCGGACGCACGAACCAGCACGATCGAGCCTACGGCATGGGAGCGCCCTGCTGAGCAATCTCGCGCCCATGCGAGTCCTGTGAGCGTTTCCGCGCCCCTTGCGTCACCGCCAGCCGATCGCGTCATTACCGCAGCTTAACCCTTTCCGTTCATAAAGGGGTCAACACCTCGCGTCCGGCCGGGCGCGTGACGATCCTGGCGAAAGCTCCCGGGCAGATGGCCGTCCTGCGCAGAATCTCGAGCCAGATACTCGTCGCTTTCCTGCTTCTGGCGATTTCGGCGGCGCTTGCGCTCGGCCTCGGCGCGCGCACGCTTGGTCTCTATGCGGCGATGACCGACGACATGCAGGCGGCCTCGCGCCGTGCGTTGGTGGCGGAGCGGATCAACGGAACCGTCAACGCCGTCGTGATGGAATCGCGCGGCATCTATATGAGTCGCGACAGCGCGGATGCCGAGCGCTTCGCCGTTCCGCTGCTGACGAACCTCGCCGAGATCCAGCGCCTGCTCGCCGAATGGCGGCATGTCGCAGCCCCGGGAGGAGCGTCGGCGTTTCAGGACGTGACGCTGCAGGTCGAGGCGTTTCTGCGCTTCCGGGCCGAACTTGTCGCCCGGGCGCGGCGGGACGGCCCCGACGCCGCCGACGCATTCGGCAACAACGAAGACAACCGAACCAACCGGCAGGCCCTCAACGCAGCGCTCAAACGCGTCGCCGAAGTCAATGCGCGCGACAGCTCAGCCATCGATGCCGGGCTCGACGTGCTCCAGCATCGCAGCATGCGTCTGCAGGTCACGGGCGGTCTGATGGTTCTGATGTGCGCCCTGGCGCTGGCGATCCTCATGGTGAACCGCCGTGTGGTCACACCCCTGCGCCAGCTCTCGGGCTCGATGCTCGCGCTCGCAGCCGCCAAGCCCATCGACGAGATCCCGTCGGCCGGGCGTTCCGACGAGATCGGCGACATGGCGCGCGCGGTTCTCGTCTTCCGAGACAACGCCCGGGCCCGCGATACGCTGGAGCAGGAAGCGCGCGCGAGCGAAGGCGCGACGATGCGGCGCCAGGCCAGGCTCGAGCAGCTGATCGTCGACTTCGACGCAAGGATCGAATCCGTGCTCGAAACCGTACGCTCCAGCGCCGGCGCGATGGAAGAAACCGCGCGCACCCTCGACCGGATGGCCGGCGCCGCCAGCAGCCAGGCCGGGCAGGCGCGCGGCGCCTCGCTGGAGGCGTCCGGCAACGTCACGGCCGTGGCGGCGGCCTCCGAAGAATTGTCGGAATCGATCGCCGAGATCGCCGACCGCGTCGGCAAGGCCAACGCCGTCGTCAGCGCGGCGGCGCGGGAGGCGACTGGCGCGAGCGTCAACGTCGCCAATCTCGCCGAGGCCGCCGGGAACATCGGCAAGATCGTCGATCTGATCCGAGACATCGCGGCGCAGACAAATCTGCTCGCGCTCAACGCGACCATCGAGGCGGCGCGCGCCGGTGAGACCGGGCGCGGCTTCTCGGTCGTGGCCGGAGAGGTCAAGCTGCTGGCGAGCCGCACAGCACAGGCGACCAACGACATCGCCGGCCAGATCGCGGCCTTCGAACGGGAAGCCAACGGCGCGGTCGGCGCGATCGCGCAGATCGCCGCCGTGATGAACGAGGTCGCGCAGCATACGGTTGCGATCGCGGGCGCGACCGCGCAGCAGATGATGGCGACCTCGGAAATCGCGCGCAACGCCCAGGCGACCGCGTCCGGCACGGCAAGCGTCGCGCGCCAGATGGAGGACGTGACGGCGGCCTCGGAGGCGACGATGAGTTCGGCGAGCCAGGTTCTGGCCACCGCCGAAGGCCTCGCCCGCGAGGCCCATGCGCTGCGCGGCGCGATGGCGACCTTCTTCAGCGAGGTGAAGGCCGCCTGATCGCGGCAAGGCGTTGCCCGGGCCCGCCCTCCTCCCAACGCCTGCGATACGCCCGTGTTTGTGACTGGCATTTGATGGCGTCCTCGCGCCCGATGCGCCCGGCTGAACGGGACGGGATCTGGCGATGCGGTGGGTTGTCTCTGGGTTAGCGGTGCTGCTGGTGACGCAGGTGGCGGCTCAGGATGGCGCGCCGGACCGGGCGCGGCGTGCAGGGGTGCGCGACATCGCGGCGCCATCCCGCCCGGCCGAACGGAAGCCCGGCCCGACCAAGGCGCGTGTGCAGGACGAGCCTGTCACCCCCGCCACGGACTACATTCCCTACGACCGCCGCACGGGCGGTATGTAGCCGCCCGGTGGCTGCGGAGGCGCCCTGAATGCGCTAAAGCTCCGGCACAGCCGGAGACGCGCCGCGTGAACAATCGCCAAATCGAGGTTTTCGCGGCGGTGATGAAGGCTGGCACAATTTCGCGCGCGGCGGAGTTGCTGGGCGTCGCGCAGCCGGGCGTGAGCCGTACCATCGCCGAACTGGAGCGCGCGCTAGGCTTTGCCCTGTTCGACCGCATCCGCAACCGCATCGTGCCGACGCCGGAGGGCAGGTTGTTCTTCCGCGAAATCGAGGCCTCGTTTCGCGGCATGGACACGCTGCGGGCGATGGCGGCGCGGATCCGCGACCAGGGCGCGGGCCAGCTTCGCGTCGGCTCGCTCTCGGCGCTCGGCTCCTCGCTGGTTCCGCGCGCGATCCGGCGGTTTCGCGAGGTTCGCCCCGAGATCGGCGTCACGCTGATGGTGCTGCCATCGCGCGACGTGCGCGACGGCGTCGCGGCTGGGACCTTCGACATCGGGCTCGCGGCCGACGAGATCGACGTCACGGGCGTGCTGCACCAGCCCTTCGTCCAGCCGCGCGTGCTCTGCGCCCTGCCGCTCGGGCATCGTTTGTGCGCGCGCGAGACGATCGGCCCGCGCGATCTCGATGACGAGCCCTTCATCGCCTATGTGCCGGAGGACCGCGCCCGCCAGCGGCTAGACCTGATCTTCGCCGAGGCCGGCGTGCGGCCTCGCATCGTCGTCGAGACGATCTATGCTGCGACCGTCTGCGCGCTGGTGGCGGAAGGGGTCGGCGTCGGGCTGGTCAGCCCCTATGCGGTCGCGGGCGCCGATCCGGCCCGGCTGAGCTTGCGGCCCTTCGCGCCGGCGGTCCACAGCAGGAGCCTGCTGATCCTGCCGCTCGACCGGCCGAAATCGCAGCTGGTGCGCGATTTCATCGACTGCCTGATGGCCTCGCGCTGAGCGCTATCTATAACTTTCATGCATCGAGCTATAGCCAGAACCTTATGGTCAGCGCTGCACGACCTTTTAATGTGAAGCCAGCTTCACGAGGCCGCCATGCACGATTCCACCCGCTGCGTTCATCACCCCATCGTCAATGAGGAGGGCTATGCGAGCCTCGCGGTGCCGACGCACCGGGCCTCGACCATCGTCTACAAGGACGCGGCGAGCTTTTCCGCACGCAAATACCGCGGCTTCGACGGCTATACCTATGGGCTGCACGGCACGCCGACGACGCGGACGCTTGAGGCGCAGCTGAGCGCGCTGCATGGCGGCGTGCGCACCGTGCTCGTGCCCTCGGGCCAGGCTGCGGTGACGATCGTGATGCTGTCCGTGCTGATGCCGGGCGACAAGGTGCTGATCCCGGACCATGTCTATCCGCCGGTCAGAAGCTTCTGCGAGGACTATCTGACGCCGCGCGGCATCGCCTATGACGTCTACGACCCGCTGATCGGAGCCGGCATCGCCGATCTGATCGACGCGGCGACGAAGCTGGTCTGGATCGAGTCGCCGGGCTCCGGCACCATGGAGGTGCAGGACGCGCCGGCGATCATCGCGGCCGCCAAGGCCAAGGGCGCGCTGGTCGGCTGCGACAACACCTGGGCGACGCCGCTGATATTCAAGCCACTGGCGCATGGGGCCGATTTCGCCTGCGAGGCGCTGACCAAATATGTCGGCGGCCATTCCGACCTGCTGCTCGGCTCGGTCACCGTCGCCGATCTGGGCCTGCGCCAGAAACTGAAGGATATCCTGCGCGGGTTCGGCATCGGCGTCTCGCCGGACGAATGCCAGTTGGCGCTGCGCGGAATCGAGACCATGGCGCTGCGCGTCGCCCATATGGGCAAGGTCTCGGAGGATTTCGCCCGGCGGCTGAGGCAGTTCGGCGCAGTCGAGACCGTGCTGCATCCGGCGCTGCCGTCCTGCCCCGGCCATGAATTCTGGAAGCGCGACATGGGGCGTTCGTCGGGCGTCTTCAGCGTCGTTCTCAAGCCTGTCGCCGAGGCCGAACTCGAAGCAGCGCTCAGCGCGCTCAAAATCTTTGCGATTGGCGCATCCTGGGGCGGCACGCGCAGCCTGATCGCGCCGATGGCGATCACGGGCGACCGCAGCGTCGATCCGTGGACGCCCGAGGGCCCGGTGCTGCGCATCAGCATCGGGCTGGAGGACCCCGACGACCTCTGGACGGACCTCGCCGCGATGCTGGCGGCGCTGGAGCAAAAGCCTGCCGCCAAGGTCGCCTGAGACGACCAAAACCGGGGCGAAACCAACGCGACGGGTCAGAGCCCGCCGCGCCGGGAGAACTGTGTCTGCCGAAACCGCAACAAAGGAGAGGGGATCACCATGAGACGATGGATTCTGGCACTTGCCGCGACAGCGGCGCTCGCGACGCCGGCCATGGCGCAGGGCAGCGGAACGCTCGGCAAGATCAGGGAGCGCGGCCATGTCATCTGCGGCACAAGCCCAGGCGTCGCCGGCTTCTCGATCCAGGATGCGGCCGGGCGCTGGAACGGCTTCGATATCGACATCTGCCGGGCGTTGGCCGTGGCGATCTTCGACGATCAGGACAAGGCCAAATTCGTCTCGCTGACCTCGAAGGACCGGCTGATCGCCCTTCAGGCCGGCGAGATCGACGTGTTGCCGCGGACCACGACCTGGACGCTGTCGCGCAATCTCGGGCAGGGCGTCACGTTCACCGCCGTGAACTACTATGACGGGCAGGGCTTCATGGTGGCCAGAAAGCTTGGTGTCGAGAGCGCGGCAAAACTCGGCGGCGCCTCGATCTGCGTGGCGCAGGGCACGACCAGCGAACTCAACATGGCCGACTATTTCCGCAAGCTCGGCCTGACTTACGAGCCCGCCGCCTTCGGCACTTCGGAGGAGGCGCTGAAAGCCTATGAATCGGGCCGTTGCGACGCCTATACGACCGACATCTCGGCGCTCTCGGCGGTAAAGCTGAAGCTGGCCGATCCAGACGGACACGCCATCCTGCCGGAGGTGATTTCGAAGGAACCGCTCGGCCCCTGGGTCCGTACCGGCGACGAGGCCTGGTTCAACCTTGTGCGCTGGACGGTGCTGGCGCTGATCAACGCCGAGGAACTCGGCGTCACCAGGGCGAACATCGCGGAGATGGCCAAGTCGGCCAATCCGGAGATCAGGCGCTTTCTCGGGCAGGACGGCAAGTTCGGCGAGGCGATGGGGCTGAGCAATGACTGGGTCGTCCGCATCATCCGCACGGTCGGCAATTACGGCGAGAGTTTCGAGCGCCATCTCGGCCAGCAGTCGCGGCTGAAGCTGGCGCGCGGGCCCAACGCGCTGTGGACCAAAGGCGGCCTGCAATACAGCCCGCCCTTCCGCTGAGACGGGACGGGCGCGGCGTTCACCATGCGCCGCGCTCCTGACCGTCATGGCGGGCGCGCCTCTTGCATTGCAGCAAACAAGGCGCATCTCTCAGAGCGTCAGGGAAGACACGCCTCCGGTCGGCAGCGCAGTTGATGCGCGTTTTGACAGGAGAGAACATTGGCTAGTTCGAAAAAGCCCGGTTCGACTACGGTTCGTGGCGAGATCCGCCGGCTCTGGCCCACGGAACGCGACCTCTTCACCGCGCATCTGCTGCGCCTCGACGCGCAGACGCGCCGCGAGCGCTTCGGCACGGCTGTGAATGACGACTTTCTGATCAACTATGCCGCCACCACCTTCGGCGTCGGCGGGCTGGTCTATGCCTATGTCGAGGCCGGCGAGGTTCGCGCCGCGGGCGAATTGCGCGGGCTCGACGACATCGTCGCCCAGACGGGCGAGGCCGCCTTCAGCGTCGAGCGCGACTGGCGCAGGCAGGGCATCGGCGAGGCGCTGTTCAGCCGGCTGATCACCGCCGGGCGCAATCGCGGCATCAGCACGCTCTATATGACCTGCCTGCCCGAGAATGCGGCGATGCGCCGGCTCGCGCGCAAGTTCGAGGCCGATCTCGTCGGCGGCTACAACGATGTCGAGGGCTCGATCGCGACCGGCGGGCCGACGCCCTTCACCATCCTCGACGAGGCTTTCGACAACGCCCGCAGCTTCGCCACGATCGCGCTATCGCTGCAGCGCAAATTTTGGCGGCCGGCCTTGTTCGGGCGCGCCTTGCGGCGCTCGGCCTAACGGCTCAGCGTCAGCGCCGCCCCGGACTTCGTCACCGCGCCGTTGAGCGAGCCGCCGCTTTCGGCGCGCAGGCGCGCCACCACGGCGCCGCCCTGCTGGTAAAGATAGACCTCGCCATTGCGATAGTCCCAGGCGTTGACCGTCTGGAGATCGCGGTTGGAGCAGCCCGAGGCGCTGGCGCGATAGAGGTCGAGCGTGGAGGCGCTGGAGAGCTGGACGCGGCAGGAGCCGCCGGTGGCCTCGCGCGCGGTCCAGCCGCCGATGACGCCGTCGCGCGATGAGACCGGTGCGCGCGCCTGCCCGCCGCCGAGCGTCTGGATGTCGCCGCCGCCGCGCAGGGTCGGCGGTTGCGCCGGCGCTACTGGAGGGGGAGCCGGCTGGGGCGCGCCGGCATCGGGGTCGAAGAACGGATCCTGCGGCGGCGGCAATGCGCCTTGCCCGGATGGAGCGCTCGCGATCGGATAGCCGCCGGGCGGCGGCAGCGGCTCGGATGTGACGGGAGCCGAGGTGATCGGCGGGGCCGATTGCAGCGGCTGGCTGTAACCGGCTCCGCCATAGGCCTGTCCACCGGGAGGCTGGCCGACGAAACGCTGTGAACCGGCGCAGGCCGCCAGCGCGAGCAGCGGCAGCAGGCTCGCGGCCTTCAGGACAGTGCGTGCGGTTCGTGCGGTCGTGGTCATGCCGGGCTCGTCTCGATCGTCGTCTTTTGCAGGAAAGCCAGAATGCCGCCAGTGAACTGAACCCGAGATGAGCGCCATGTCGGGGTCGAGCCTCAGCGATCCTGCTTAGCGCAGTGCGTGAGCCTTGCGAAGCTCAAGCCTTGCGACACTCAAGTCGTGCGAACCCGCCGCGAACGATCTGGTTCCCCAAACGCCGGGAGGGCATAGTCACGGTCTCGCCCATGCGATCCGGAGACGCCGATGAAGCCGCTCAGCCCCGCCACGATCCGCCCGCCCTTCGCGCGCTACAGCCATGGCGTCGAGGTGCCGGCCGGGCACAGGTTCGTGTTCTGCTCGGGCCAGCTCGGCGTCGCTGCGGGGGGCACGGTTCCCGACAGCCCGCGCGCTCAGGCCGATCTCTGCTTCGCCAATATCGCCGCGATCCTGGCCGAGGCGGGCATGGCGCTCTCCGACATCGTGCGCATCAACGCCTATGTCACCGACCGCGACCACATGAAGGGCTATATGGAGGCGCGCGACGCCCATGTCGGCACGCCGCCGCCGGCCTCGACGCTGATGATCGTCTCGGGCTTCACCCTGCCGGAGTTCAAGGTGGAGATCGAGGTGGTGGCGGCCGCGCCCGAGAAGCGGAGGAAGGCGGCCCGGGTCAGCGCTGAGCGATTCTGAAGACGGGAACTCAGCTTTCCGCCCGCCAGGGATAGCTCCAGGTCTCCGTCAGCGCCTTGTCGCCGGCCTTCAGGAAAGCGCGCATCTCGGCGATCTGGCCCGGCTCGACAACGATGTCGATGAAGGCGCGGAATCCTTGCGTCTTCGGGTTGGGCACGATGAAGGCGCGGTCGATCCGGCCATAGGCTATCGAGGGCACGATCTCGACCCTGTCTGGCTGGCGCAGATGGTAATGGAGGTCGCCGCCGGCGAAATCGACGATGAAGCGGCGTGCGCCGGGCGTCACGGGCTCGCCGGAACCCAGCGCCTTGGGCCGGGCCTGATAGGTGTTGATGATGCGCCCGCCCGGATGCAGGTCGCTGGAATCGAGCATCGCGGTCAACTTGTAGCCGAAGGAGAATTCGCGGCCGGGCTCAAGCGGAGTCTTGGGCGCCCAGAGCGCGACGACATTGTCGTTGGTCTCGTCGGTGGTGGGCAGTTCGATCAACTCGACACAGCCCTCGCCCCAGTCGCCCTGCGGCTCGATCCAGTAGGAGGGACGCAGTTCGTAGCTCAGGTCGAGATCCTGGTAATGCTCGAAGACGCGGTCACGCTGCATCAGGCCGAAACCGCGGACATTGCGCTCGACAAAGGAGGAGACGGCCTGAGTGCGCGGGTTGCGCAGCGGTCTCCAGATCCATTCGCCGGTGCCCGAATGGATCATCAGCCCGTCGGAATCATGCAGTTCGGTGCGGAAGTCGTCGTGGAAGCGGCGGTCGTTCTCGCCGGTGAAGAACATCGAGGTCAAGGGCGCGAGGCCGAGCTTGTCGATGGCCTTGCGCGGGAACAGGGTCGCGAAGACATCGATCACGCTGTCGACATCCGGGTAGATATGGAAACGATAGGCCCCCGTGACCGAGGCCGAATCCAGCAGGGCATGGACCGTGACGCGCTCGGCATTGGCGGCCGGCGCCTCGACCCAAAACTCCCGGAACATCGGGAACTCCTCGCCGCCGGGCACGCCGGCGCCGATAGAAAGCCCCCGCGCGGATAGCCCGTAGCGCTGCTCGCGGCCGAGCACGCGGAAATAGCTCGCGCCGATGAAGGAGATCAGCTCGTCGAAGACTCGTGGATCGTTCAGCGGGTAATGCAGCCGGAAGCCGGCGAAGCCGAGATTGACCGGCAACGGCTTGTCGAAACGGACGCGGCCATAGTCGAACAGCCCGGCGGAATAGGGCACCGGCGTCGCCACGCCGTCGCGCACCACGTTCACCACCACGGGCCGGGTGAACAGGAAGCCCGGATGGAACATCTGCATCCGGAAGCCCGTACCCGACTGCGCCAGTAGCGCCCGGTCGGGCCGGAAGCGGATGTCGCGCCAGGCGTCGAAATCGAGCCGCGACAGCGGTTCGGGCAGAACCGGACCGGGATCATGGGGTACGGACGCGATCTCGCGGGCGCGGGCGACGACCTGCTCGAAGCCGAAGCGCGGCTGCGGCGGGGCGGCGGGGGCAGGCTGCGGCTCGGGCTGCTGGGCGAGCAGGACCGAGGGCGCGGCCGAGGCGCAGAGGAAGGCCGAAAGCCTGGCCAATATAGAGCGACGATGGAGATTTGGCATGGGAAACTTCGGAGGCTGTTTCAGGCTGGCCGGAGGGTAGCCGTCGGAAGGGTTTATGCACGGATCAGGGCATAGTGGAGGTCAACTTGCATCAGGGACCATCAGCCCCAGCTTTTCGACGAACGGCAGGAAATCGCGGTCGTTGTGAAGCAGCGCGTAACCGCGTTCAATACAGAACGTCGCGATGATAAGGTCGATCGTCCGGCGGATCGTGATCCCCGTATCGCGCAGATGCCGGAAATTGCGCGCAGCGGCCATGGCGATTTCGAGGTTCATCATCTCGAGGACAGGAAAGACTCGTAAAGTCCGTTCGAGGTTCTCGGCGCGGCGATCGTCGCCGACGCCCTGCAGCAGTTCCAGCATGATCACGTCGCCGACGACGACCTCTCCTCGCTCGATCGCGCGGCGCAAATAGGTCACGCGCTCGCTCGTTCGATCTTTGAAATGGTCGATCCAGACGGAGCTATCAGCGATGATCATCGTCACCATCGCTGCCGAGAGATCGGCCTTCACGCATAGCATCGAGGTCGCCTTCCCAGCCGATGCCTCTCAGCGCCTCGAAAGCTCGCATCTGGCGGTGGATCTGAACGATTTTGCGTAGGCCCTCCTCGACGGTAGCCTTCTTCGTCTTCAACCCCGTGGCGACCATCGCCTCCTCAAGGAGCGCATCGTCGATGTCGATATTGGTTCGCATGAGACCTCCCATGTGTCTATTCGTCGTCTATCATACACATCGGTAGGCTCTCGCACAAATTCGCCCCGCGTCCCAAAAAGCTCTTGTAGTTGGGGCCCATCATCCGTATATCCCCGTTACCCAATTCGCACGTGCCTGTGGCCGCGTGCCGATCGGTGGGCATCCGGACAAGAGGCCGGACAGCCGCCAGGAGTTGGAGGACGGATGGAGGGGGATGGATATCCCCTCGAATCACGCCTCCCGGTTCCCCTTCAGGGAATTGTTCTCCGAACAGCGATCGGCAGCCGGAGGCGAAACCGGCGAACCCCGAATCTCCACGGGGGACGCAGCTTAAAGCAACGACGGAACGGGCTTTTTTTGGTCTCGCTGGTCCTCCAAAGACCAGCACCGAAGAGG
>JBKJSB010000116.1:0-4523 GCA_046593015.1 Allobosea sp. | reverse complement strand
CTTGTCCAGGATGACGCGGTGTTTCCACGCGAACTCTCAGGCCAAGAGACAGACTCAGCGCGGAAACCAGCCATGTTCTTCGTCCTCTCCAAGGTCGTCTGGTTCGTCGTCTCGCCGGTGAACCTCGCCATCCTGCTGGCGCTGGCTGCAGCCATTCTTGCCTTCACGCGGTTTGCGCGGATCGCGCGCTGGCTCGGGTTAGTGGCGCTGGCGGGTCTTGCGATCATGGCCTTCAGCCCGCTGCCCCGGCTGATCATGTGGCCGCTGGAAAACCGCTTTCCGCAGCAGGATGCGGCGAAGGGGCCGGTCGCGGGCGTGATCCTGCTCGGCGGCGCGATCGGGGTCGCGCGCGGCGACGTGGTGATGACCAGCGCCGGCGCGCGGATGACCAAGACGGTCGAGCTGGCGCGATTGCACCCGGAGGCGCGGATCGTCTTTGCAGGCGGCGCGGCCAATCTGATTTCGCCCGTGACGAAGACCGAGGCCGATGGTGCGCGTCTGATGTTCGAGGGGCTCGGCCTCAGCCCCCAACGGCTCATCTTCGAGGACAGGTCGCGCAACACCCGCGAGAACGCGCTCTTCACCAAGGCGCTTGTCGATCCGAAACCCGGCGAGCGCTGGCTGCTGGTGACCTCGGCCTGGCACATGCCGCGCGCCATGGGCGTCTTCCGCAAGGCGGGCTTCGCCGTCGAGGCGTTTCCGGTCGACTACCTGACGGAAGAAGAGCTCTCGGAATTCGTGCACGTCTCGGGGCGCGCGCCGCGGGGCCTGGGCATCGCCGATGACGGCTTCAAGGAATGGGCCGGGCTGCTGGCCTACTGGCTTGTCGGCTATACCGACGCGCTGTTTCCGGGGCCGTAGCGTCAGCGGGGCCTGATCGACTGCGGCTCGTCTGCGGGAAGCCTGGCGCGGTACATCAGCCGCCAGGCCCCGTCGCCCATCGCAAAATCCTTGCATTTCAGATCGCGCAGGATCGTCTTGCCGCGCGTGATCAGCAGCCCGTCCGTCTCGTTTCGGGACTGCGTGCCCACGAGTGCGTAAATCGTATAGGTGAAGCCGCCCCGCGAGAAGCGGACATAGTCGCCGCGCTCACTGGAATCGATCCCGGCGACGAATGCCATGCTCGGGTGCGTGGACTGTTCTGGATGAGCCAGTTCGACGGCTCCGCGTCGTCCGAAGCGATAGGTCATCATGCCCGTCGTGGCGTCGAGATCTGGCGTGGCGCAGAGCGAGACGATCTTGCCGCCCAGCGCGCAGGAAAAGATCGCCGTCTCGGACGACTGGCACAGGCTCGGGCGGTCGTCGGCGGCGCTGGCGGACGACGCCATTGCCAGCGCCGCTGCGAGCAGGGCAGGGCGGCGGCGTCTCGATTGCAGTGGCATTGCCTGCTCCGTCACGAACTTATTCGTCTGCCGGCACCCTGAGCCGATACACGCCGCGAAAATCGTCGGGATCGACCGGGCGGCCCTTGCGGGTGATGACGATCCGGCCTTCCTTCATCAGCCGGACCGCGATCTTGCGCGCCGGCTGCATCAGCGGCCCCCAGCCGTCAGGGTGGTCGCCGCCCACCGCGCGCGCGGCCTCCGAGGGACAGATCGTCCTGCCCGGGCCGCGTGCTGCGGTGAGCGACAGGATGGCTGCTTCCAGCGCCTCGAGATCGGCGCTCATGGCGCACCCGGTTGGCGGAAGACGCGGGCGGCGTCGGATGCGAATTGCCGACGATACATCGCCACCAGCACGGCGATCGTGAACAGCAGGAAGGTCGCAGGTCCGAGGAACCAGCCCATATAGGCGAGCGCGAAGAAGAAGGCGCGCTGGCCGCGGTTGAAGTGCCGGCCGGCCGCGATATTCATCTCGGCCATCTCGTGGATGGCGCGCGCCGCGTCGTCCGGGTCGTGCTCCCTGGACGGCGGCATCGCGCCGATCAGGATGACGCAGTAGTTGAACAGGCGGTAGCTCCAGGCGAATTTGAAGAAGGCGTAGCCGAAGATCACAGCGAGCCCGATCACCTTGATCTCCCAGCCGGCGCGTGTCGTCACCGTGCCGAAGGGCAGGTCCTCGAACAGCGCCACGACCCGGTCTGTCGATTGCAGCAGCGTCAGCGCGCCGCCGATGGCGATCAGCGAGGTCGAGGCGAAGAAGGCGGTGCCGTTCTGGAGGCCGTTCATCACCTGCGTGTCGACGATGCGGTTGTCGCGCGCCATCGCCTCGCGCACCCAGCGGGCGCGGCGCAGATTCATCTTCATGTTCAGGCTTCTGGTGGCGTGCGGCCCCATCTCGACGGCGTAATGATAGCCGAGCCAGGCCGCCACGAAGACGGCGAACGCGATCACGTCGAGCGAGGAGAAGCCGGTCATTCACGTCCCTTGCCGCCCGATGCCACAGCGTGGCGGGACGCATTCGATGATGCGGAACAGCTTGCGGGAACGCCGCCGACGCGGCAAGTGTCACGGCGCAACGGAGACGAGGCGCATGCCGCAGATCATCACCAAAGGTTACAAGGCGCTGCTCGCAGAGGCCGAAGCCAAGGTCGAGACGCTTTCGATCGAGGATGCGCGCGCGCTGCACGGCCGCGACGACGTCGTCTTCGTCGATCTGCGCGATCCACGCGAGCTGGAGCGGGAAGGGCGCATGCCCGGCGCGTTCCACTGCCCGCGCGGCATGCTGGAGTTCTGGATCGACCCCGAGAGTCCCTATGCCAAGCCGGTCTTCAGCCAAGACAAGCGCTTCGTCTTCTTCTGCGCCGGCGGCTGGCGTTCGGCGCTCGCCGCAAAGGCCGCGCAGGAGATGGGGCTGGCCCCCGTCGCACATGTCGCAGGCGGCTTCGGCGCGTGGAAGAAGGCCGGCGCGCCCTTCGACGCGGCGGAGCCGAAAGAGCCGGGTTCGAAGGGCTGAGCGGACTCTTGTCCCATATCCTCATCGTTCTGGCCGTGATCGGCTTCCTGTTCCGCAAGCCGCTGGGGCGGATGTTCGCCAAGCAGTTCCCCGATCGCGCCAAGCGCCACCGCGTCGTCGGCACGATCATCCTGGCGTTCGCGCTGGTGATCGCGGTCAGGCTCGCGGCGCTGTTCTGGAAGTGAGGGACGGGATCTTCCCTTCTCCCGCAAGGGGAGAAGGGAAGCTCACTTCGGCGCAAACGCCCTCGGCCGCACGCCCTTCACCGGCCCCGGCGGCAGCGGCTCGTCGCCCGTAACGAGCGCCTTCGCATCCAGAATCGGCTTGCTCAGAAAGCGAGTCACGTTGGCGATGTAAGCCTCTGGCAACGCCCAGTGTTTCGCAGCCGAGATCACCGTTTCCATATAGCCGGGTTTTGGCCTCCCGACCGTCCCGGAGCGCCCGACATAGACCAGTGCGCGCTTGGCTCCGATGGCTAAGATCACCGGCTGGGTGATCTTGACGTAGAGCCCGCTGGCGATGTCTTCGAACTTGTCTAGCGTGCGGATGTCGCCCAGCGAACAGTCCCAGAGCACGCCATGGACCTCATCGCGCGGATCGCGGATCACCGAGGCGTAGCCGTCGGTGGTGACGATGAAGCGGTGGCGCGGCAGGCGTGCCGGGCCGAGCGCTTTCGAGTTCGGGCAGCGCTCGCCCATCCCGACCGGGTCCATGTTGAGGCCGTAGGCGAAGTAGAGGGGCATCGCCTATTTCGTCTTCTCGAACAGCTCCCGGCCGATCAGCATGCGCCTGATCTCGCTCGTGCCCGCGCCGATCTCGTAGAGCTTGGCGTCGCGCAGCAGCCGCCCTGTCGGGTAGTCGTTGATGTAGCCGTTTCCGCCGAGAAGCTGGATCGCGTCGAGCGCGATCTGGGTCGCCTTCTCGGCCGAGATCAGGATCGCGCCGGCGGCGTCCTCTCGCGTTGTCTCGCCGCGGTCGCAGGCTTTTGCGACGGCGTACACATAGGCCTTGCAGGCGTTCATCATCACATACATGTCGGCGAGCTTGCCCTGGACCAGCTGGAACTCGCCGATCGACTGGCCGAACTGCTTGCGCTCATGGACATAGGGCATGACCACGTCGAGCGCCGCCTGCATGATGCCGAGCGGCCCGGCCGACAGAACGACGCGCTCATAGTCGAGCCCCGACATCAGCACGTTGACGCCGCGCCCGACGCTGCCGAGCACGTTCTCCTCGGGCACCTCGCAGTCCTCGAAGACGAGTTCGCAGGTGTCGGAGCCGCGCATGCCGAGCTTGTCGAGTTTTTGGGCGGTCGAGAAGCCCTTCATGCCCTTCTCGATCAGGAAGGCCGAAATGCCGCGCGAGCCGGCTTCCGGATCGGTCTTGGCGTAAACCACCAGCGTCTCGGCGATGGGGCCGTTGGTGATCCACATCTTGTTGCCGGTCAGGACGTAACGGTCGCCCTTCTTCACCGCCTTGGTCTTCATGGACACGACGTCGGAGCCAGCGCCGGGTTCCGACATGGCGAGCGCGCCGACATGTTCGCCCGAGATCAGTTTTGGCAGGTATTTCGCCTTCTGGGCGGCGGTGCCGTTGCGGGCGATCTGGTTGATGCAGAGGTTGGAATG
>JBKJSB010000051.1:0-6212 GCA_046593015.1 Allobosea sp. | reverse complement strand
GCTTCTCCCCCCCCCGGCTGGGGGGGGGGGGGGGGGGGGGGGGGGGGCGTGCAGGACGAAACTCAACCGGCGTCGTCGGCGACGGCCTGGACTCTCCCCCCCTCCCCGACCCTCCCCACCGCAAGCGGGGGGAGGGAGAAGCCCTCGCCCCCCACATGCCCCGCGTCCCCGACATCCTCGGCGCGGAGGGCTTGATGGAACCCGAAACGTCGCCCGAGGGCGATCCCCGCCCCTTCGACCTGACCCGCGAGCCGGTCTCCTTCCCGGCCGACCGCGACGTCCGGCTGCAGGCCATGGCGCGCGGCGACGAGGGCTTTCTGCTGGGCTTGGGCTATTCGGTGCAGCGCGGCTTTGGCGGCAACCACCCCTTCGTCGGCGAGATCCGCGTCGGCGAGGTTTCGGTTGAGTTCATTCCGGAAGAGCTCGGCTTCCCGGTCGATCTCGGCGAGATCACGCTGACCGAATGCCAGATGGTCAACCAGTTCACCGGCTCGAAGGATGTCGCGCCACAGTTCACGCGCGGCTACGGCCTCGCCTTCGGCCATGCCGAGCGCAAGGCAATGTCGATGTCGCTGGTCGACCGGGCGCTGAAATGCCGCGAATTCGGCGAGGCGGCGACCTATCCCGCCCAGCAGGACGAGTTCGTGCTCTACCATTCCGACAATGTCGAGGCGGCCGGCTTCGTCGAGCATCTCAAGCTGCCCCACTATGTCGATTTCCAGGGCGAGCTCGAACTGATCCGCCGCATCAGCCGCGAGCGCGAGGCAAAACTGGACAAGGAAGAGCGGCTGGCGCGCGATGCCGCGCCCCTGCAGGAGGCAGCGGAATGAACGCCCATCAGATGATCGACGCCGACGACGCCAAGCCGGCTTACAACTACGCCTATCTCGACGAGCAGACCAAGCGCATGATCCGTCGCGCCTTGCTCAAGGCGGTCGCGATCCCCGGCTATCAGGTGCCGTTCGGCTCGCGCGAGATGCCGCTGGCGCGCGGCTGGGGCACCGGCGGCATCCAGGTCACAGCCGCGATCATCGGGCCGGCGGACACGCTCAAGGTCATCGACCAGGGCGCAGACGACACTACCAACGCGGTCTCGATCCGCCGCTTCTTCGAGCACACCGCCGACGCGCGCACCACCGAGGCGACGGAAGCCGCCACGATCATCCAGACCCGCCACCGCATTCCCGAGGCCCCGCTCAGCGCGGGCCAGATCATGGTCTATCAGGTGCCGCAGCCCGAGCCGCTGCGGAAGCTCGAGCCGCACGAGGCGGAAACGCGCAAGATGCACGCCTGGGCCGAATACGGGCTGATGCAGGTCAAGCTCTACGAGAACATCGCCCGCTTCGGCGAGGTGACGACGACCTACGACTACCCGGTCATGGTCAATGGCCGCTACGTCATGGCCCCCTCGCCGATCCCGAAATTCGATAATCCGAAGATGCACATGTCGCCGGCGCTGCAGCTTTTCGGCGCCGGGCGCGAGAAGCGCATCTACGCGCTGCCGCCGCATACCAGCGTCAGGAGCCTCGATTTCGACGACCACCCCTTCCGCATCCAGAGCTGGACGCAGCCCTGCGGCCTCTGCGGCGCAAGCGATTCCTATCTCGACGAGGTCGTCACCGACGATAAGGGCGGCCGCATGTTCGTCTGCTCCGACAGCCATCATTGCGAGACCCGTCGCGGGGCCGGCCATCGCGGAGAGATGCTGGGCAACGCGGCCGCGCTTCATCTGGTCGAGGAGAAGCAGCCATGACCGTCCATGTCTCCCCGCCCGATGCCGCCCTCGACCCGGCTCCGCTCCTCTCGGTCACCGGCGTCTCGCGCTTCTATGGCGAGCGCGTCGGCTGCGCCGACGTCTCCTTCGAGCTCTGGCCCGGAGAGGTGCTCGGCATCGTCGGCGAATCCGGCTCCGGCAAATCGACGCTTCTGCGCTGTCTCGCCGGCATCGACCGACCCGACACGGGCGAGGTGCTGTTCCGGGGCTCAGGCCAGCCGCTCGACATCTACTCGGTGGCCGAGCAGGAACGCCGCCGGCTGATGCGGACCGCCTGGGGCATCGTCCACCAGAACCCGCGCGACGGCCTGCGCATGGACGTCTCGGCCGGCGGCAATGTCGGCGAGAGGCTGATGGATCGCGGCGACCGGCATTACGGCCAGATCCGCGAGCGTGCGCTCGACTGGCTGTCGCGCGTCGAGATCGCCGGCGAACGCATCGACGACCGCCCGCGCCAGTTCTCCGGCGGCATGCAGCAGCGCCTGCAGATCGCCCGCGTGCTGGTCTCGGAGCCGAAGCTCGTCTTCATGGACGAGCCGACCGGCGGCCTCGACGTCTCGGTGCAGGCCCGGCTGCTTGATCTCTTGCGCGTGCTGGTCCGCGATCTCGGCCTCGCCGCGATTATCGTGACGCATGACCTCGCCGTGGCGCGGTTGCTGACCGACCGGCTGATGGTGATGAAGAACGGCCATGTCGTCGAGCAGGGGCTGACCGACCAGGTGCTGGACGATCCGCACCATGCGTATACGCAGCTTCTGACCTCGGCGGTGTTGAGTGTGTGAGAACCCCCAACGTCCTTCCGGAGCGCGCCGCAGGCCCGAACCCGGAATGAAAAGCGCCCCGTCACACCCGCGTCACTCCGCCGGCACAAGGCACTGACACCATGACCACGATGATTCACGTCGAGAACGTCGCCAAGGAATTCACCCTGCACAATCAGGGCGGCGTCCGGCTGCCCGTCTTCGACGCCGTCAATTTCAGCGTCGAAGCGGGCGAGGCGCTGGTGCTGGCGGGCGCGTCGGGCGCGGGCAAGTCGAGCCTGCTGCGCATCCTGTATGGCAATTACCGCCCGACCTCGGGCCATATCCACATCACCCATGCCGGACGACCGATCGACATCGTCCAGGCGGTGCCGCGCACCGTGCTCGACATCCGCCGCCGCACGCTCGGCTTCGTCTCGCAGTTCCTGCGGGTGATCCCGCGCGTCTCGGCGCTCGACATCGTGCGCGATCCGGTGCTGGCGCGCGGCATATCGCCCGAGCAGGCGACCATCCGCGCGCAGGCCATGCTGGCGCGGCTCAACCTGCCCGAGCGCCTGTGGAACCTCGCGCCCGCGACCTTCTCCGGCGGCGAGCAGCAGCGCGTCAACATCGCCCGCTCCTTCGTGGATCCCTCAGCCATCATGCTGATCGACGAGCCGACAGCCTCGCTCGATGCGACCAATCGCGACGTGGTGGTTGAGCTCATCGCCGAGGCGCGCCAGAACGGCGCAGCGATCGTCGGCATCTTCCATGACGAGGCCGTGCGCGAGCGGGTCGCCACCCGCTATCTCGACATCACCGACTTCCGGAAGGCCGCCTGATGGCAACGATCCTGACCAATGCCCGCCTGATCCTCGAAAACGAGGTCGTCACCGGCACGATCGCGTTCGACGAGACCGGCATCACCGCCGTCGACCAGGGGCTCTCCTCCGTGCCGGGCGCGCTCGACGTCAACGGCGACTATGTCGCGCCGGGCCTCGTCGAGATGCACACCGACAACATGGAAAAGCATTTCATGCCCCGGCCGAAGGTGTTCTGGCCGAACGGGCTGGCGGCTGCGCTCGTCCATGACGCGCAGATGGCGGCGGCCGGCGTCACCACCGTCTACGACGCGATCTGCGCCGGCACGCCGTTCTCGGCCAAGGACTACCGCAAGGACATTTTCGCCGATGTCATGCTGGCGCTGGCCGAGGGCCGCCGGGAGAACGTCTTCCGCATCGACCACCGCATCCATATGCGCTGCGAACTGACGAGCCCGGACCTGCTGGCCGACATCGAACCCTACCAGGACGACGAACTCGTCCAGCTCGTCTCGCTGATGGACCACACGCCGGGCCAGCGCCAATGGCGCAACATCGAGCACCTCAAGACCTATGCACTCGGCAACGGCAAGACGGTCGAGGAGTTCGAGGAGGACGTCACCGTCCGCCAGCAGGAGGGCGCGGCCAATGTCTCGCGCAACTGGGCGGCTGTGGTCGATCTGTTCCGTTCGCGCGGCATCCCGATCGCGACCCATGACGACACCACGCTTGACCATGTCGAGGCGGGCGTCGCGTCGGGCGCCGTGATTTCCGAATTCCCGACCACGGTCGAGGCGGCCGCGGCCGCGAGGCAGCGCGGGCTGGCGACGGTCGCGGGCGCGCCCAACGTCGTGCGCGGCGGTTCGCATTCCGGCGGCGTCTCGGTTTCGGAGCTGGCCGAGAAGGGCCTGCTCGACGGTCTCTCCTCGGATTACGTGCCCGCCAGCCTGCTTCAGGCCGTGCTGAAGCTGCATGCCGACCACGGGATCGCCTTGCCCGAGGCGATGGGCATGGTGACCTGGAAGGTCGCCGACATTCTTGGGTTAAAGGATCGCGGCCATCTGAAAGCCGGCCTGCGCGCCGACATCGTGCGCTTCAGGGCGCTGGGTCCGACGCCGGTGATCGCCACCGTCTGGTCGCAAGGGCAGCGCGCGTTTTGAGCGGGCCGCGCTACGCCCTCTATTACGCGCCGGCCGTCGAGAGCGCGCTCTGGCGCTTCGGCAGCGCCGTGCTGGGCTATGACGCGATCACCGGCGAGGACATCCCCTTTGCCGTGCCCGATGGCTGCGACGCCGCGGCATGGCCGGGCCTGACGGAAGACCCCCGCCGCTACGGCTTTCACGCCACGCTGAAGGCCCCTTTCGAGCTCGCCCCCGGCCGCAGCGAAGCGCAGCTTCGGGCCTTCACCCACAACTACGCCGCAAGCCTAGAGCCCGTGGCGCTGACCGGCCTGAGCGTCTCGGCATTGGGCTCCTTCGTCGCGCTGACGCCATCCGATGAGAGCGAGGCGCTGCAGCGCTTCGCCTTCGCGCTGGTGCAGGCCTTCGAGCCGTTCCGCGCCGCACTGAGCGAGGCCGACATGGCGCGCCGGCTCCGGTCGCCGCTGACGCCGGCGCAGCGCGCTTATCTCGAAGCCTATGGCTACCCCTATGTCGGCGACGCCTTCCGCTTCCACATGACGCTGACCGGCTCGCTTCCGCAGGAGATAGTCACGCCGGTCAAGCTGGCGCTGGCGCAGGCTTATGCGCAGGCGGTGCCCGGCGGGCCGGTCGCGATCGACCGGATCGCGCTGTTTCGACAGGAAACCCGCGAGAGCCGCTTCCGCCTGCTCGAATCCGTCAGCCTGAGCTGAGCGCCCAATGCGGGAGCAGCGCCGCGATCACACGGGTCAATTCGTCAGCGCCCTCAGCGACGGTGCGGTCGTTGCAGATCGTCATCAGTTCGGCGCGAGATGTGCGCAGCGGCGCATCGCGCTTGAGCCTGGCGGCGATGTCGGCCTCGCTCTCGCGGCCGCGCGCTGCGAGGCGCTTCGCCAGCACGTCGGGCGGCGCGGTAATGTTGACCACGACGACGCGCGCGCCCAGCGCCTCGGCCTGCGCGATTACGCCCCGCGAGACATTGGCGATCACGACCTCGCCCTGTCCGACGCCCGCCAGCGCAGCGGCCGGAATGCCGTAGCTCAGCCCATGCGCATGCCAGTGCAGCGCGATCTCGCCCTGCGCGACGGCCGCCTCGAAATCCGCTGGCGAGCAACTGTCATGGTCTTCCGCGCCGACCATCGCCGGGCGCGTGATCAGCCGGCGCGCGAAACGGCACTCCGCGAGGCGCGCGCGCGCGGCGTCCATCAGCGTGTCCTTGCCGGCTCCGGACGGGCCGACGACGAGCACGAGAACGCCTGCGGGCGCATCTGGAACGGTCGACGACACAGGAGAGGATGACGCCATGGCGGGCAAGACACTCGGACCAGAACCGCTGATCGACCCGACCGCGCAGGTGCGGCAGGCGACCCTGGGACGCTACACCGAAATCGGCGCGCGCACCGCCTTCGTCGAGTCGTCGATGGACGACTACTCCTATGTCGTGAACGATTCCAATGTCATCTACACGACGATCGGCAAGTTCTGTTCCATCGCGGCGATGACCCGGATCAACCCCGGCAACCATCCGATGCAGCGGGCAAGCCAGTCGCATTTCACCTACAGGGCGAGCGCCTATTTCGAGGACGCGCAGGACGATGCGGATTTTTTCGCCTGGCGGCGCTCGACCCCGGTGACGATCGGCCACGACGTCTGGATCGGCCATGGCGCGATCATCCTGGCCGGCCGGACGATCGGCACTGGCGCGGTGATCGCCGGTGGCGCGGTCTTGACGAAGGAC
>JBKJSB010000144.1:0-7043 GCA_046593015.1 Allobosea sp. | reverse complement strand
TCGACGAGACCGGCGCCTCGCAGATGCTGGTGCCCGAGCACAAGCGCAAGAAGACGATCGGCGTCAAGGAAATCGAGGCCGCGGTCGCCACCATGGCCCGCATCCCGGCCAAGACCGTCTCCAAGGACGACGCCGAGGTGCTGCGCAACCTCGAAACCACGCTGAAGCGCACCGTCTACGGCCAGGAGAAGGCGATCGAGGCCTTGTCCTCGTCGATCAAGCTGGCGCGCGCCGGCCTGCGCGACGGCGAGAAGCCGATCGGCTGCTATCTCTTTGCGGGCCCGACCGGCGTCGGCAAGACCGAGGTCGCGCGCCAGCTCGCCGTCTCGCTCGGCGTCGAGCTGATCCGCTTCGACATGTCGGAATACATGGAGCGCCACACCGTCTCGCGGCTGATCGGCGCGCCCCCGGGCTATGTCGGCTTCGACCAGGGCGGGCTTTTGACCGACAAGGTCGACCAGCACCCCCATTCCGTGTTGCTGCTCGACGAGATCGAAAAAGCCCATCCCGACCTGTTCAACATCCTGCTGCAGGTGATGGACCACGGCAAACTGACCGACAACAACGGCAAGCAGGTCGATTTCAGGAACACCATCCTGATCATGACCACCAATGCCGGCGCCGCCGACATGGCCCGCAACGCCTATGGCTTCACGCGCCAGAAGCGCGAGGGCGAGGACACCGAGGCGATCAACAAGCTGTTCGCGCCGGAATTCCGCAACCGGCTCGATTCGGTCGTCTCCTTCGGCCATCTGCCCAAGACGGTGGTGGCCCGCGTCGTCGACAAGTTCGTGCTCCAGCTCGAGGCCCAGCTCGCCGACCGCAACGTCACGATCGAGCTCTCCGACGAGGCGCGCGAATGGCTGGTCGAGAACGGCTATGACGAGGCGATGGGCGCTCGCCCGATGTCGCGGCTGATCCAGCAGACGATCAAGACGCCGCTCGCCGACGAGGTGCTGTTCGGACGGCTCAAGAACGGCGGCACGGTCAAGGTCGTCGTGGTCCAGTCGGAGACCGGCATCAAGGTGCTCGGCCTCGAATTCCCGGACGGGCCGGTCAAGCCCAAACCCGAGAAGGACGTGGCCGCGGCCGCAGCCAAGCGCAAGCCGCGCGCCAAGCTCGCCGACGATGCGAAGGCCACAAAGGCGGCGCCGAAGCGCGGCGCATCCGGCGGCGGCGATGGCAAGCCGCCCGTCGGACGCGGCCCGGCCGAACTGCCCAAATCACTGCGGTCGGTCCCCAAGGTTCCGTTGACGAAGGCCTGATCGACCGTGTGGTTCAAACGCAAACCGCAGGCCCAGTGGGCTCAAGCGCCGGAGCCTGAAACGGCCGCGCCCAAGACCCGGCTGAGCTGGTTCGAGAAGCGCGACCGCCGCAGGCGGCGGCGCAAGCTGTTCGAGGAGATCCTCGGCTGGATACTCGTGCCGGCTCTGATCTATCTGGTCTATCTCGGGATCAGGGCGGTCGGCGGCGTGCCCAAGGAGATCGTCGATTTCGGCAACGAGATCGTCGGCATCGTCCTGAAGGGCGGCCGATAGGCTGCCTGCATCTGCGGCCCGTGCAAGGCCCCCGCGCAGCCGCCCGTCTCGGCTAGCCGGCTCGGGCTTGCTAGAAGCAGGACGCGAGCGGCGCATGGCGCGCTGGTCGCACCCTGTAGCGGGACGATGCGCGTGCGAAGCTTTTCATGACGGTTCAGGCGGATTGGGGCTGGCGGCGCGTGGCGCTGGCGGGCATGCGCGATGCGCTGTCATTCCCTGCCTGGATGGTTGGCTTCGGGCTGGTCGGCATCGGCTCTTTGGCGCGCGACGTCGGCTATCCCGTCGAGGTCGCCGTGCTTTCGACGATTCTGGTCTGGGCCGGGCCATCCCAGGTGATCTTCTTCGCCTCGATCGCGGCCGGCGCGGCCTGGAGCGCCATCGCGATCGCGATCGCGTTTGCCTCGCTGCGCTTCCTGCCGATGACGGTCGCGATCCTGCCGCTGCTGCGCAAACCGGGGCAGGGGCTCGGCATGCAGTTGGTGCTGGCCCACTACGTCGCCGTGACCGGCTGGGCCGAGGGGCTTCGCCGCCTGCCGGCCGTGCCGCCGGCACAGCGCGTGGTCTACTTCATCGGTTTCTGCCAGACCTGCATGACGGTCAGCGCGATCGGCACCTTCGCCGGCTACTACCTGCTGGGCGCGCTGCCGGTGGCGCTGGCGGCCGGCCTGCTCTGCCTGACACCGATCTTCTTCCTGACCTCGCTGGTCGCCGGGAGCCGCGATCTGCGCGACGGGCTCGCGATCGCGCTCGGCCTCGCCTTCGCCCCCATTTCGGATCGGTTCATCGGCGGCGGCTTCGACCTGATCGTCTCGGGGCTGATCGGCGGCAGCATCGCCTTCATGGTTGGCCGCCGGCGGGCGAGACGGCCATGACGCAGCCGATCGCCTGGCTCGACGGGCCGCTCTGGCCCTATCTCGCGCTGCTGCTCTTCGCCTTCCTGCCGACCGAGATCTGGCGCTGGCTCGCGGTGGCGCTGTCGCGCCGGATCGACCCGGATTCGCCGATCCTCGACTGGGTCAGGGCTGTCGCGACCGCGCTGCTCGCCGGCGTCGTCGCCAAGCTGATCATCGCGCCGCCCGGCGTGCTGTCGGTCGCGCCGCTCTGGCTGCGCGTCGGAGCGCTGGCCGTGACTCTGGCGATCATCGTGATCTGGCGCCGCCGCATCGTCATTGCCGTGCTGGCCGGCGAGGCCACGCTGATGGGCGGTATCTGGGCCTTGAACTGAGCGACTCAGCCGCCCGCCAGCGCCATCCGGATTTTTTCCGCATTGGCCGCCAGCACCTCGGGTTTTTCCATCGCGCCGGTATGAGGCCGCAAGCTCACGCCGTCATGGCGCGGCATGACGTGGACATGCAGGTGGAACACGACCTGGCCGCCGGCCGGCTCGTTGAACTGCTGGATGGTGACGCCATCGGCCGCAAACGCCGCCTTCACCGCCCGCGCGAGCCGCTGCGTTGTCAGGGCGACCGCATTCAGTGCGTCGGGCGGTGCGTCCAGCACGTTGCGGCAGGCAGCTTTCGGAATCACCAGCACATGGCCGTCCGCGCGCGGCATGATGTCCATGATCGCCAGCGTCTCGGCATCTTCGTAGACGGTGTGGGAAGGCAGTTCGCCGCGCAGGATCTTTGCGAAGACGTTTGCGGGATCGTAGGCGGGCATCTGGGTCGTCATGGCGCATCCGGCGGTTGGTCGGCTGACCGCAGCCTGTGGCGCGCCGCCCGGCATCGTCAAGGCAGGCTTTCGAGGGGCGGGCCGGCGTCGCCGGCATGAAGCGGCAGCGCCTCGGAGACGGCAGCATCGAGAACGAGATCGTCGTAGGAGCCCAGCAGCCAGAGCGCATCGGCGCGCCAGCTCAGGAGTTCGGACTCCCAATGCCGTTCGATCAACGCCGCCAGCGCCGCCGTCTCGGCCGCGTCGAGATCGTCGATCAGGTTGTAGAGCCCGACGAGATAGAGATCGGTCGTCGGCCGGCCCATCGCGGTCTGGATCGCATGGAACGCGTTTCGTCCGTCGCGAAGGTCCGGATAGGCGCGCAGGTAGAGCCGGCCGCGATTGATGTTGCCCGAGAACAGGCCGCGCAGTTGCACCGAGACGGGCCCGATCGCCACCAGCGCCCGGCGCTGCTCGGGCGTGATGACCGGAGCTTCGCCGATCCCCCATGAGCCGCAGATCGTCGCATGCAGTCTGTCGGCGCGGCGCGGCAGCAGATCCCAGGCGATCTTCTCGGCGAAAGGCGACGCCCGCAGTTCGTTCTCCAGCGCCTGGAACGCCGGCGAGGCGCGCAAGGCCGTATCGTCGATGGGCAGGACGAGCGAGAAGATGCGGGCGTGCCGGCCGAATTCGTAATCCGTGCCGGCGCGCCGCGCGATCACGCCCGGATGAGCGGGCGCGACCAGCGGCAGATGCGCGAGGCGGTAGGCTTCATCGAGCGTGAATGACGCGCCGGGCGCGAAGGCGGTGCGGCTGCGCTGGTAGCCCAGCATCGCATCGTCGCAGAAAGCGAGGGCTTGGCCGGACCCGTCAGGCGTCATCGTTGCCACTCTTCCGGAAGGGGCTTTCGGCCGCCAGCGCCTCCTGCGCATGGGCGATCTCCCGGCGCTCCTGCCGCAGATAGGCCGCGACCGCGCGCGCCAGGCCCGGATCGGCAAGGTAATGGGCCGATTTCGTGATGACCGGCCGGTAGCCGCGCGCCAGCTTATGCTCGCCCTGCGCACCGGCCTCGACGCGGGCGAGGCCGTGAGCGATCGCATAGTCGATCGCCTGATGATAACAGAGTTCGAAATGCAGGAACGGGTGCTCCTCGATGCAGCCCCAGTTGCGGCCGTAAAGCGTGTTGGCGCCGCGAAAATTGATCGCCCCGGCGATGTAGCGCCCGGCCCGTTTGGCCATCACTAGCACGATGCGCTCAGGCATCGCCGCGCCAACGGCCGAGAAGAACGCGCGGTTGAGATAGGGCCGGCCCCACTTCCGCGCGCCGGTATCCTCGTAGAACGAATGGAAGGCGTCCCAGACGCTTTCGGTCAGATCGCCGCCGCTCAGCACCTCGACCGTGATCCCGGCCGACAGCGCCTCGCGCCGCTCGCGCTTCAGCGCCTTGCGCTTGCGCGAGGCCAGCGTCGCGAGGAAGTCGTCATAGCTCGCAAAGCCGTCATTTCGCCAATGGAACTGCAGGTCGTTGCGTTCGAGATAGCCTGCCGCCAGCAGCGCGGCGAGATCGGGCTCCTGCGCGAAGGTGACATGGATCGACGAAGCCTGCGTCTGGCCGCAAAGCGCCTCAAGCCCTGCGATCAGCGCCGCGCGCGCCTCGTCCTCGCGCGGTCCCTCCGCCACCAGCAGGCGCGGGCCTGTGGCGGGCGTGAACGGGGCTGCGAGCTGGAGCTTGGGGTAATAGCGCCCGCCGGCGCGCTGGTAGGCGTCGGCCCAGGAATGGTCGAAGACGTATTCGCCCTGGCTGTGGCTCTTCAAAAAGCTCGGCGCGGCGGCTAGCAAGCTGCCGGCCGCGTCCTCGACCAAGAGATAGGCCGGCGACCAGCCGCTACGGCCGCCGGTGCAGCCGCTCTCCTCCAGCGCCGAGAGGAATTCATGGCTGACGAAGGGATTGTCGTCGTCGCGGGCCGAGAGCGGATCGCCGGAGGATGCCGGGCCGGCGTCCTCGACGGACAAGGTTGCCGCTCGCAGGGCGCGCGGGTTGGCGCAGGCATTCCAGTCGGCGGCGGGGATCGCCTTGAGCGAGGTCGAGACGCGCACCCTGAGGTCGCCATCTCCCTCAGCGCTCAAGGCACGAAACCCTCGAAGACCATCTGGTCGGCATGCGCGCTCGCCTTTTCCCGCTCCTGGGCCGTGCGCACCGTCCAGCTCATCACCGGCATGCGCAGCGCCTCCCGGCAGAGATAGGGCGCTGCCGAGGGCAAGTCAGCGACCTTCCACGACAGAAAATCAGGCCGGCTCTCGCCGAAATGCAGCAGGTTCGCCAGCGCATGCTTCTGCCCGGCGTCGAGATGGGCATAGTCGGGATAAGAATAGTCCAGCATCGCAACGACGCCGCGCGGGATGGATGGGGCGATCTCGCGCAGCGCCGTCACGATGACGGGGTCGAAGGATTTGAACACGATCGGATGGCCGGGATGGGCCACGACGATCTCGGCCGCTCGCCGCGTCAGCGCCAGATCGCCGTCGAAGCGGCTCTTGATCTCGATCACCAGCGGTACGCGCCCGGCGATGCGGCCGAGAAATGATTCCAGCGTCGGGATCATATCGCTGCCGCCCTTCAGCGGGATCGCCGCCAGCGCCTGCGCCTTGCGAGCGGAGACCGCCCCAGTCTCATGCGTCAGCCGGTCCAGCACGAAATCGTGAAACACCATCGCTTCGCCGTCGGCGCTGAGCTGGACGTCGCATTCGATGCCGAAGCCGCGCGCGATCGCGGCCTCCGCCGCCGCCATGCTGTTCTCGATCAGGCCCGAGGCGAGATCGTGCAGGCCGCGATGGGCGATCGGGCGGGCGACGAGCCAGCCGAGATCGGGTCTCGCCTCCGGCGTCATCAGGCGATCTCGAACATCGCTTCGACCTCGACGGCGGCGTCGGCCGGCAGTTCGGCGACGCCGATGGTCGAGCGCGCATGGCGGCCCTTGTCGCCGAGCACCTGCACCATCAGGTCGGAGGCGCCGTTCATGATTGCCGGCAAGGCGGCGAAATGCGGCGCGGCGTTGATGAAGCCGCCGAGCCGGACGCAGCGCGTGATCCGGCCGAGATCGCCGCCGAGCGCGGCCTTGGCCTGCGCCAGCACGTTGATGGCACAGAGCCGCGCCGCTTCCAGCCCGGCCTCGTTGAAGACCTCGACGCCGAGCTTGCCCTTATGGTTGTCGGAGAGCTTGCCGTCGAGCCCGAAGCAGAGCTGCCCCGAGATCACCAGCAGGTTGCCGGTGATCACATAGGGCACGTAGTTCGCAACTGGCGCTGCGGGCGAGGGGAGGGTGATGCCGAGTTCGGCAAGTTTCGCGTCGATCGCATTCATGGGGTCAGGCTCCGCAGCGAGAGGATTTAGGCTTTCATGGCCGATGGCCGGGGCGGCGGCAAGGCGCTGCCCGCCGGGCCGGTCTGCGCAGCGAGCTTTGGCCGACCGCCTTGTTTGCGCCATTGCCGCAATGCACCTAGATTCGGAGAAGTCCCGAAGCGGAGAAGCGGCAGATGACACGAATCGGATCGGCCCTTGCGGCCAGCGCCAGCCTCGCCGTTCTCGCCGCCGCGTCCCCGGCAGCGGCGCAGGCCCCCGCGGCCGCTGCGATCAAGCTCAGCCCGCACAAGGCGGTCTATGATCTGGTTCTCGACACCAGCAAGCCGTCCAAGAGCATCGAGGCCGCGCGCGGGCGCATCGCCTTCGACTTCACCGGCGATGCCTGCGAGGGCTACGCCCTGTCCTTCCGCCAGGTCACGCAGCTCCAGAGCGGCGAGAGCGGTCCCCGCGTGATCGACGCGCGCACCACGAGCTTCGAGGCCGGAGATGGCGCG
>JBKJSB010000071.1:0-10444 GCA_046593015.1 Allobosea sp. | reverse complement strand
TCGACGCCGGGCGCCTGCGCGCGCATCTGATCGATTTCCTCTCTATCGTCGCACCGGTCGCCGAGCGCCTCGGCGTCAGGCTGACATTGCACCCCGACGACCCGCCGCGTCCGCTGTTCGGCCTGCCGCGCGTCGCCTCGACGGAAGCCGACTATGCGGCGCTGTTCGAGGCGGTCCCTGTCGCCTCCAACGGCATGTGCTTCTGCACCGGCTCGCTTGGCGTCAGGCCTGACAACGACCTCGCCGGCATCGCGAGGCGATTCGGCGAGCGCATCCATTTCGCGCATCTGCGCGCGACGAAACGCGACCGCGACGGGCTCTCCTTCCATGAGGCCGACCATCTCGACGGCGATGTCGACATGGTCGGGGTGATGCGCTCACTGCTCGCCGCCAATGCCGGCCGGCCGGAGGAGCGCCGCATCGTCTTCCGTCCCGACCATGGCCACCGCATGCTCGACGACCTGACCAAGCCCGGAAACCCCGGCTACACCGCGATCGGCCGGCTCAAGGGCCTCGCCGAACTGCGCGGCGTGATGCGCGCGGTGCAGCAGGGCTCCTGAGAGTCCGCCTTGCGCTCGTCACGAGGCGCGGCCATCCTCCGGGCCATGACGGTTTTCGGAGAGTTCGGCATGACGACGCGGCGTGATCTTCTGGCGGGCGCGGGGCTGGCGGCGCTGGCGGCGCAGCTTCCCGTGGTCGCGTTGGCGCAGGCGAAAGACAGCGTCACGATCGCGATGACGCTGGAGCCGCCGACTCTCGACCCGACGTCTGGAGCCGCGCAGGCGATCCGTGAGGTGACGCTGCAGAACATCTTCGAGGGGCTGGTCCGGATGGACCGGACCGGCAAGATCGTGCCCTGCCTGGCCGAAAGCTGGGAGTTGGCAGGAGACAACGTCACCTACCGTTTCAAGCTCAGGACCAACGCGAAATTCCATGACGGCACACCCTTCACCTCGGAGCTGGTGAAGTTCTCGTTCGAGCGTGCGGTCGCGCCCGATTCGACCAATGCGCAGCGCCAGCTCTTCGCGCCGATCGGCGCCATCGAGACGCCCGACCCGGCGACGGTCGTGATCAAGCTAAAGCAGCCGACCGCGAATTTCCTCTACGGGCTCGCCTGGGGCGACGCCGTCATCGTCGCGCCAGCCAGCGCGGCCAACAACAAGACCAGCCCGGTTGGCACCGGCCCCTTCAAGTTCGTACGCTGGAACCGGGGCGACCGGCTCGAACTGGCGCGCAACGACGACTATTGGGGTCCCAAGCCCGCGCTCGCCAAAGCGACCTTCCGCTTCATCTCCGATCCGCAGGCGCAGGTCGCGTCCTTGCGCGCCGGCGATGTCGATGCGCAGACCAATCTCGCCGCACCCGAGGCCGTGGCGCAGCTCAGGGCCGATGCGAAGCTCAAGGTCGCCTTTGGCAAGACGGAGGGCGAGGTCATCCTCGCCACCAACAACGCGAAACCGCCCTTCAACGATCTGCGCGTGCGCCAGGCCATCGCCCATGTGCTCGACCGCAAGACGATCGCGCTCGGCGTCTACGGCTTCGACGTCGATCTGATCGGCAGCCATTTCTCGCCGCTGCACCCGGCCTATGTCGATCTGACCAACACCTATCCGCCCGATCTCGCCAAGGCCAAGGCGCTCTTAGTGCAGGCCGGGCACCCCAACGGCTTCACCTGCACCCTGAAGCTGCCGCCGCCGGCCTATGCGCGGCGCTCGGGCGAGATCATCGCGGCGCTGCTCGCGCAGGTCGGGATCATCGCGAAGATCGAGCCGCTGGAGTTTCCGCAATGGCTGGAGCGGGTGTTCCGGGCTAAGGATTTCGACCTCAGCGTCATCGCCCATACCGAGCCGCTCGATATCGGCAACTACGCCCGCGACGACTATTACTTCCAGTACCGGAATCCGGAATTCAAGGCCCTGATCGACAGGATCGAGGTGACGCTGCCGGAGGCCGAGCGCAACGCGCTTTATGGGCAAGCCCAGCGCATCCTCGCCCGCGATGCGGTCAACGGCTTCCTCTTCGTGCTGCCCAAGATCACCGTCACGGCGGCGGGGCTGGAGGGGATGTGGACCGACTGGCCGTTGCCGATCACGCCGCTGGCCGAGGTGGCCTGGCGCTGAGCCGATGCTGGCCTTCGCCGGGCGACGCCTGATCGCCTTCGTGCTGACGCTGATGGCGGCGGCGCTGGTCATCTTCCTGATGCTGGAGGTGCTGCCGGGCGACCCGGCGGCCGTGACGCTGGGCTTGAACGCCGCGCCTGAGGCGTTGGCCGCCTTGCGCGCGGAGATGGGGCTCGACAGGCCGGCGGTGGTGCGCTTCTTCGCTTGGCTCGGCGGGCTGCTGACCGGCGATCTCGGCCTGAGCTACACCTATCGTGTGCCCGTGGCGCAACTGATCGCAGAGCGCATGGCTGTGACGCTGCCGCTGGCGCTGATGGCAATGACGCTGGCGGCCGTGATCGGCGTGCCGCTCGGCATGCTGGCGGCGGCGAACCACAACCGTCCGGCGGATGCGGCCGTGATGGTGTTCGCGCAAGCCGGCCTTGCGATCCCGAATTTCTGGTTCGGGCTGCTGCTGGTGCTGGTCTTCGCCATCGGGCTCGGCTGGCTTCCGGCCGGCGGCTTTCCGGGCTGGCAAGCCGGCGCGCCGGCGGCGTTTCGGTCGCTCGCCTTGCCGGCGCTGGCGCTGGCCCTGCCGCAGGCGGCGATCCTGGCGCGGGTGACGCGGTCGGCCATGCTCGACACGCTGCAGGAGGATTTCGTCCGCACCGCCCGCGCCAAGGGGTTGAGCGAGCGCGTCACCCTGCTGCGGCATGCGCTGCGCAACGCGCTGATCCCGGTCGTGACGATTCTCGGCCTGCAGTTCTCGGTGCTGATCGCCGGCGCGATCATCATCGAGAACGTCTTTGCACTGCCGGGCCTCGGCCGGCTCGTCTTCCAGTCGATCGCGCAGCACGATCTGATCGTGGTCAAGGACCTCGTCATGCTGTTCGCGGCGCTCGCCATCCTCGTCAATTTCATCGTCGATCTGCTCTATGGCGTGATCGACCCGCGCCTGCGCGAGGCGGCATGAGCACCGTGGCCTCCGAACGCACCGCCAAGCGCCGCTGGTGGACGAGCCCGTCCTTCCTGATCGGGGCGGCGCTGACGCTGGTCGTGGCCGCGACGGCGCTGGTCTCCTTCCTGTGGACGCCGCACCAGCCGACGCAGATGGCGATCCTCAACCGGCTGAAGCCGCCCTCGCTCGCGAACTGGTTCGGCACCGACCAGTTCGGCCGCGACGTGTTCTCGATGATCATGGTCGGCGCGCGCAATTCGCTTGCAGTGGGCCTCGGCGCGGTCGGCTTCGGCATGGTTTTGGGAACGACGCTCGGCCTGTTGGCCTCGATGCGGCGCGACGGGCTGCTCGACAACCTGATCATGCGTTGCGCCGATTTCACGCACGCCTTTCCGGCCGTGCTGACGGCGATCATGATCACGGCCGTGGCGGGACCGGGCATGCTCAACGCGGTGATCGCGATCGGCGTTTTGAACCTGCCCTATTTCGCGCGGCTCGCGCGGGGGTCGGCCTTGCAGGTCTGGACCAGGGATTTCATCCAGGCGGCGCGCGGGCATGGCCTGAGCCCGTGGCAGATCACGCTGCGCCATGTCCTGCCCAACATCGCCGGCATCATCACGGTGCAGGCGACGATCCAGTTCGCGCTCGCGGTGCTGGCCGAAGCCGGTCTGTCCTATCTCGGGCTGGGCACGCAGCCGCCCAATCCGTCCTGGGGCCGGATGCTGAACGAAGCGCAGACCTTCATGGCGGTGCAGCCCTGGCTCGCGGTCTTTCCGGGGGCCGCGATCGCCGTCACGGTGCTGGGCTTCAACCTGCTCGGCGACGGCCTGCGCGACGCGCTCGACCCGCGCGTCAGGCGGGCGCGATGAGCTTCCTCAAGGATGTAACATGACCGATCTCGCCGATCTCTCCGCAGCCGAGATGCTCGCGGCCTACGCGGATGGCAGCCTGTCCCCGGTCGCGGTGACACAAGCCGTGATCGCGCGGATCGAGGCCTGGGAGCCTCGGCTCAATGCGCTTTACGCCAATGATCCCGAGGGCGCGCTGGCGCAGGCTGCGGCCTCCGAGGCGCGCTGGCGCAAGGGGCAGGCTTTGGCGCTCGACGGCGTGCCCTGCACGATCAAGGAAAACATCGCCACCAGGGGCACGCCCGTGCCGCTGGGCACGGCCGCGCGCGAGTTGACGCCTGCGTCCGAGGACGCCCCGCCGGCGGCAAGATTGCGCGAGGCGGGCTGCGTCATCCTCGCCAAGACGACGATGCCGGATTACGGCATGCTTTCGTCGGGCCTCTCCAGTTTCCACAAGCTGGCGCGCAACCCATTCGACCTGTCGAAGAACCCTGGCGGCTCTTCGGCCGGCGCGGGCGCGGCGGGGGCGGCCGGATACGGGCCGCTCCATGTCGGCACCGATATCGGCGGTTCGATCCGCCTGCCTGCCGGCTGGTGCGGGCTCGTCGGCCTCAAGCCCAGTTTCGGGCGCGTGCCGATCGATCCGAGCTATTACGGCCGCGCTGCCGGGCCGATGACGCGCACCGTCAAGGACGCCGCGCTGATGATGCGGGAGCTGTCGAAGCCGGATGCCCGCGACGGCATGAGCCTGCCGCCGCACGAGATCGACTGGCTTGCGCTCGACATCGATCTCAAGAGGGTGCGGATGGGCTTGCAACTCGAGGCCGGCATCGGGCTGGTCGTCGAGCCGCAGGTGAGGGCCGCGATCGAGGCGGCGGCCAAAGCCTTCGCGGCGTCCGGCGCGATCGTCGAACCCGCGCCCGCCTTCCTGACGCGCGAGATGCTGGACGGGCTCGACGATTTCTGGCGGCAGCGCGCCTGGGCCGATATCGGGGGGCTGCCCGAGGCGACGCGCCCCAAGGTGCTGCCTTATATCCTGGCTTGGGCGGAGCGCGGCGCGAACCTCTCGGGTTCACAGGTCTATCGCGGCATGAGCCAGATGCTGGCGATCCGCGAGGCGGCGCTGAAGGCGAGTGCGGGGTTCGATTTCGTGCTTTCGCCGGTCTCGCCCGTACCGAGTTTTCCCGCCGAACTCGCCTCGCCGCTTCATGATCCGCAGCGGCCCTTCGAGCACATCGCCTTCACGGTCGCGGCCAACATGTCGGACCAGCCCTCGATCTCGGTCCATGCCGGGATGACGAGCGATGGCCTGCCGATCGGCCTGCAGATCACCGGCCGCCGCTTCGACGACCTCGGCGTGCTGCGGATGGCGAGGGCGTGGGAGCGACTGCGTGGCGGCGAAGTTCCGTGGCCCAGGCCGCCGGCCTGAACCTCAGAACAAAGCAGTCGGCGCGAACTGCGCGACCGCCATCAGCGCCACGCCAAGCAGGCCGAGCCCTGCGCCGGTGAAGGCGAGCAGGGTCACCCCGGTGATGATCGCAGCCGAAGAAACCACGATCGCGATCTGGAACAGCCCGGAGACGACATCATATTTGTCGTCGCGGGCGGACGAGATGTCGCGCTGGGCCTCGGCCGCTTTGGCGCGGACCATCAACTCCTTGCGGCCTTCATCGGTTTCGGGCTCCGACTCATAGCGTGCGATCGTGGCTTTCCAGCCGTCGATCCTCTTCTGCAAGCGGTCGCGTGTGGCCGGCTCGGTCACGGCCGCGATGTCGACTTCCATGGTCTCGACGGCGGTACGGAGCGTGGTGCCCCGGATCGTCTTGGCCTGGAAGAAGGCCCAGAGGTTGGAGGCCTCGACATTCCTGGCCAGCGCGTCCTGCTCGGCGTTCTTGCCGCCGATCTCGGAGAAGGCGAGCAGCAGCGCCAGCACCGCAATGAGAAGGCCGATGCGCCTGTTGCCGCTGTCCGCGATATCCGTCGCCGCCGATGCCATGATTGTCGAATCCCCCCCACTGGTCGCGGAGCGGGCATGCCGACATCAGATGACAATAGCAAGGGTACAGAATGCGTCACGCGTCAGGCGCGGCTGCGCGGATGAGCCGCGTCATAGGCCGCCATCAGCCGGGCGGAATCGATGCGGGTGTAGATCTGCGTCGTCGAGAGCGAGGCGTGGCCCAGAAGCTCCTGGATGGCGCGCAGATCGCCGCCGCGCCCGAGCAGATGCGTTGCGAAGGAATGGCGCAAGGCGTGAGGCGTCGCCGAGGCCGGAAGGCCGAGCGCGCCGCGCAAGCCTTCGACCGCTAGCTGGATGATGCGGGGCGAGAGCGGCCCACCCTTGACCCCGACGAAGAGCGGGCCGTCCGCCGCGAGCCGCCACGGGCAGAGCGCGAGATACTCCGCGATGGCCGTGACGACAATCGGCAGGACCGGGACCATGCGGGTCTTGTTGCCCTTGCCGATCACGGTCAGTCCGTCGCCGGGGTTGGTCGGCGCCTGCGCGCGCGTGAGCGAGAGCGCCTCCGAAATGCGCAGGCCGCAGCCATAGAGCAGCGCGAGCACGGCGGCGTCGCGCGCCAGCACCCAGTCTTCGTGTGCCTCGCCGGCGCGGCTGTCGGCTTGCGTCACGGCTTTCGCCGCGCGGGCGTCGAGCGGGCGCGGCAGGGATTTGCCGATGCGCGGGCCGCGCGTCGCCGCAAAGGCCGCCGCCGTCAGCTTGCCGGCGCGCTCGCCGAAGCGCGAAAAGGAGCGCAAGGCCGCGAGCTGGCGCATCAGGGTGCGGTTGCCGACGCCGTCGCGCCTTCGCTGGCCGAGAAAGGCGCGCAGGTCGAAGGGTTTCAGGCCGGCAATGTCGATAAGCGAGGCCGGGCCGCCGAGATGGTTTTCGAGGAAGGTCGCGAACTGGCGCAGGTCGCGGGCATAGGCCTCCAGCGTTTTCGGCGAGAGCCGGCGCTCCGTGGCGAGATGGGAGAGCCAGGCGCGCTGGAGGGCGTCGAGATCGGTCGGGGTGGCGCTCGGGTTCATCGCCCGAGCATGACGCCCCTGCCTTAACAGGTCGCGAATCGGTGCTAGACAGCCCGGCATGAGCGAAGAACAGGATGGCGCAAGCGAGGGCGGCGGCACGGTCGACGTGCTGATCCCGCTCGGGCTCGACCAGGCCTACAGCTACGCCGTGCCGCCGGGCCTTGTGCTCTCGCCGGGCGACGTGGTGCAGGTCCCGCTCGGTCCGCGCCAGACGGTCGGCGTCGTATGGGAGGCAGGCTCCGGGCGCGGCGGCAACCTCAAGCGCGTCACCAGCAAGCTCGACATGCCGCCGCTCGACCCCGCGCTGATGAAGCTGGTCGACTGGGTCGCCTGGTACACGCTCGCTCCGAAAGGCTCGGTGCTGGCGCTGGCCCTGCGGAGATCGCCCGACGACACGCCCGAGCGGCCGAAACTCGGCGTCAGGCTGGTGGGCGCGTCGCCGGCACGGATGACGCCGGCGCGGGCACGGGCGATCGCGGCGGCTGAGGGCGGCTTGCTGATCGGCAAATCCGCGTTGGCGGAGGCAGCCTCGGTCAGCGCCGCCGTGATCGACGCACTGGTCGATGCCGGCACATTCGCAGTCGAGGAATTGCCCCGCGCGGCGGTCGCGCCGCGTCCCGAGCCTGATTTCGCGAAGCCGACACTGTCCGAGGATCAGGCGCAGGCCGCGGCGGCGCTGGTGGCAACGGTGCAAGGCGCGGCCTTCGGCGTGACGCTGCTGGAAGGCGTCACCGGCTCAGGGAAAACCGAGGTCTATTTCGAGGCGGTTGCGCAAGCCGTCCGCCAAGGCCGGCAGAGCCTGATCCTGATGCCGGAAATCGCGCTGACGGCGCAGTTCATCGACCGCTTCGAGGCGCGCTTCGGCGTCAGGCCCGGCCTGTGGCATTCGGGCGTGGGCGGTCGCAAGCGCGAGCGGCTGCAGGCTGCGATCGCGAGCGGCGAGGCGCTGGTGGTGGCCGGCGCGCGCTCGGCGCTGTTCCTGCCCTACCGCAAGCTCGGGCTGATCGTCGTCGACGAGGAGCACGAGGCGGCCTACAAGCAGGAGGACGGCGTCGCCTACCACGCCCGCGACATGGCGGTGGTGCGCGGCCGCATCGAGAACGCGCCCGTCATCCTGACCTCGGCGACGCCGTCTCTAGAAACCCGCGTCAACGCCGAACGCGGCCGCTACACGCATCTGAAACTGCCGGAGCGTTTCGGCGGTCGCGAACTGCCGGCGCTCAGGCTCGTCGATCTGCGGACGGACAAGCCCGAGCGCGGGCGCTGGATGTCGGGTGCGCTGGTCAGGGCGATCGCCGACAATCTAGAGGCGAAGGAGCAGTCGCTGCTGTTCTTGAACCGGCGTGGCTATGCGCCGCTGACGGTCTGCCGTGATTGCGGGCATCGCTGCCAGTGTCCCAACTGCTCGGCCTGGCTGGTCGATCACCGCTTCCGGCGGGCGCTGGTCTGCCATCATTGCGGCCATGTCGAGCGCAGGCCCCATGAATGCCCGCAATGCCATGCGCCCGAGAGCCTCACCGCCTGCGGGCCCGGCGTCGAGCGGCTGGCCGAGGAGGTCGCGACGCTGTTTCCGCAGGCGCGCGCGATCGTGCTGTCGAGCGATTTCCCCGGCGGCACCGAGCGGCTGAAGACGGAGCTGATGGCGGTGGCGAACGGCGAATTCGATATCGTCATCGGCACGCAGCTCGTCGCCAAGGGCCATAATTTCCCCGGCATGACGCTGGTCGGCGTGGTCGACGCCGATCTCGGCCTAACCTCGGGCGACCCGCGCGCCGCCGAGCGCACCTTTCAGGTGCTGCGGCAGGTCACGGGCCGGGCGGGGCGGGGCGAGCGGCCGGGCCGGGCTCTGCTGCAGACGCGCGATCCTGCCCATCCCGTGCTCAAGGCGCTGGTCTCGGGCGATCCGGAGCGGTTTTATGTCGCAGAGACGCAGGCGCGGGAGGCTGCCGGCTTGCCGCCGTTTGGCCGGCTCGCCGGGCTGATCGTCTCGGCCAGCAATCAGGCCGAGGCCGAGAGCCATGCCAGGGCGCTGGCCCGCTGCGCCGAGGCGCCCGACGATGTCGCCGTGCTGGGCCCCGCCGAAGCGCCGCTTGCGGTCCTGCGCGGCCGCCACCGCATGCGCCTGATCGTCAGGACCGGCCGGGAGGTCAATCTGCAGGACTATCTCCGGGCCTGGCTGAAGCGCGCGCCCAAGGCGAAGGGCTCGGTCAGGGTCGCGGTCGATGTCGATCCGCAAAGCTTTCTGTGAGGTCTGTCGCGGCGACTGGCCGAGCGACAGGATTGCCATCTACGGATTGCGCACCCCAAAACCACATGCTAGTGCACCGCCACATTTCGGGCGAAAGATGTGGCTTGTCCACGTTTTCTCCTCTTGGATACATCGCAGCGCCAGGACGACGCACTCCACCTCCGATGAGCCGGGGGTCGCCGGTGCGGTCCCTTGAACAGAGAGACTTCGACGCGTGGCTGAAGGCGGATCGCAGGACAAGACAATGGTCTCGGGCGTCGCCGGGCGCTACGCGACGGCGCTGTTTGAGCTGGCCGACGAGGCCAACGCCATCGACGCGGTTTCCGCCGACCTTTCCAGCTTCAGCGCCATGCTGGCCGAGAGCGCCGATTTGCGCCGGCTGATCGAGAGCCCCGCCTTCTCGGCGCAGGATCAGGTCGCGGCGATCAACGCGATCCTCGCCAAGGCCGGCATCTCCGGCATCGCCGCCAACTTCATCGGTCTGGTCGCCAGCAAGCGCCGCCTGTTTGCGCTGCCCGGCATGATCCAAGGCTACAAGAACCTTGTCGCGCAGGCCAAGGGCATCGTCAGCGCGCAGGTCACGCTGGCCGAGCAGCCTAGCCCCAAGCGCCTCGACGAGATCCGCGCGGCGCTGAAGGGCGTCGCCGGCAAGGATGTCGATGTCGCGGTCAAGATTGACCCGGCGCTGATCGGCGGGCTCGTCGTCAAGATGGGCTCCCGCATGGTCGACGCCTCGCTGAAGACCAAACTCAATTCAATTCGTCTTGCCATGAAAGAGGTCGGCTGATGGAAATCCGCCCCGCTGAAATCTCCGCGATCCTGAAGGCCCAGATTTCGAACTTTGGTTCGGAAGCCTCCGTCACCGAGGTCGGCCAGGTTCTCTCCGTCGGCGACGGCATCGCCCGCGTCTACGGCCTCGACAAGGTCCAGGCCGGCGAGATGGTCGAGTTCGAGACCGGCGTGCGCGGCATGGCGCTCAACCTCGAAAGCGACAATGTCGGCGTCGTGATCTTCGGTTCCGACCGCGAGATCAAGGAAGGCCAGACGGTCAAGCGCACCGGCGCGATCGTGGACGTGCCGGTCGGCAAGGAGCTGCTCGGACGCGTCGTCGACGCGCTCGGCAACCCGATCGACGGCAAGGGCCCGATCAAGGCCGCCCAGCGCTCGCGCGTCGACGTCAAGGCGCCCGGCATCATTCCGCGCAAGTCCGTGCATGAGCCGATGGCGACCGGCCTGAAGTCGGTCGATGCGCTGATCCCGATCGGCC
>JBKJSB010000184.1:0-7162 GCA_046593015.1 Allobosea sp. | reverse complement strand
CCGAGGCTGCTCAGGGGCGAGGCGTTGTGACTTTCCTTCTCCCCTTGCGGGAGAAGGTGGCCCAAAGGGCCGGATGAGGGGTCGATCAGTCATTGGCAAGGTGAAATCGCGCTTGCGACGAGCGCAGCCCGACCCCTCACCCCAGCCCTCTCCCGCAAGGGGAGAGGGGGCAGGTCGGCGCTACCCCTCCAGCGCCCTGGCCTCTTCCGGCAGCATGATCGGGATGCCGTCGCGGATCGGGTAGGCGAGCTTTGCGGCGCGGCTGATCAACTCCTGCCGGGCGGAATCGAATTCCAGCGTCGTCTTGGTCACCGGGCAGACGAGGATCTCGAGCAGCTTCGGGTCGAGCCGGACTGCAGGGGTCGCGGGGGCGGTCTCGGTCATGGTGTCTCGTTCTCGTCAGGTGTTTGCTCGTCAGGCGCTTTTGCGCGGCAGGTCGGCGAGCATGCCGGCGGCCACCATCAGCTTTGGCAAGGAAAGCCCCGACATGGCAATGGCGGAGACGGTCGAGCGTGTGCGCTCGGCCTCGGCGCCGCGCCGGCCGAGCCAGTCGTCCAGCGCGCTCTCGTCCTGGCTGCTTGCGGCGACCTCCTGCGTCAGCCCGGCATGGGCGTCGGTCAGCGTCTCGACGGCGCGCTCGCGCGCGAGGCGCTCGTAATCGTCGGTCGCCGGCACGGCGGCGGCCGAGCTTGCCAGCGCCGACAGCCCGAAGATCGAATCGACGCCGAAATGAATCCGCGCCACTGCCGCGACCGGCCGTCCCGTGCGCTCGGCGATATCGACGATATCGGTCGCCTGCGCCAATGCCGGCAGGCTCGCGATGCGCGCCGCCATCGCGTCGGGCACGCCTTCGCTGGTCAGAACCGCGATCCTGGCCTGACGGGCCTGGCCGGCGGCGTCGGGCAGCAGCGAGTCGAGCTCGGCTGCGAGCGCCGAGACGCCTTTGGCGTAATGGCTCACCGTCGCCTCAATCGCGCCGGGTTTGGCGACGCCCCGGCGCAGGAACCAGCTCATCCGGTCGGTGACCAGCGTCTGCGCCGCGCCATAGAGGCCGAGCTGGGTCTTGCCCGAAACCTTGGCGTCCAGCGCATCGATCGCCGTGTTGAGCGCGATCAGGTCGAAGGAATCGCGCGCGATCGCGTAGGCTGCGGCGATCGCCGGGGCCTCGGCGCGGGTCTGGTCGGCGAGCATCGGCACGATCGCGGGGCCGCCGCGATTGACGATGGCGTTGGCGAGCTGCGTCGCGACGATCTCGCGGCGTAGCTTGTGGCCGGCGATCTCGGGCGCGTAGCCCTCGCGCAGCGCTTTCGGAAAATAGCGGACGAGCTCGCTGTTGAGATAGAGATCGTCCGGCACGGGTGAATCGAGCAGGGCGTCGTGCAAAGCGAGCTTGGCATAGGCGAGCAGCACCGCGAGTTCCGGCCGCGTCAGGCCCTCGCCGCGTTTTTCGCGCTCGGCGATGACGGCGTCGCTGGGCAGATACTCGACCGTGCGGTCGAGCCGGTCGGCCGCCTCCAGCGTCTGCATCAGCCGGCGCAAGGCCGGAGTCGCGGCCAGCCCCTGCGCCTCGGTCAGCGAAAGCGCCAGCGTCTGCAGGTAATTGTTGCGCAGCACCAGCGTGCCGACCTCGTCGGTCATCTGCGCCAGCAGCTCGTTGCGGGCCTCCTCACCGAGCCTGCCGTTGCGGACGGGTCCGGCGAGCGCGATCTTGATGTTAACCTCGACGTCCGAGGTGTTAACGCCGGCGGAGTTGTCGATCGCGTCGGTGTTGAGGCGCACGCCCTTGCGCGCCGCCTCGATGCGGCCGCGCTGGGTCGCGCCGAGATTGGCGCCTTCGCCGATGACACGGGCCCGGAGGTCGCTGCCGGTGACGCGGATCGCGTCGTTGGCGCGGTCGCCGACCTGCGCGTCGCTCTCGTCGCTGGCGCGGATATAGGTGCCGATGCCGCCGAACCAGAGCAGGTCGACTCTGGCTTTGAGGATCGCGGTCATCAGCTCGGGCGGCGTGGCCTCGGCCTTGGGAAGGTCGAGGGCGGCCTGCATCGCCGGCGATAGCGGGATGCTCTTGGTCTGACGCGAGAACACGCCGCCGCCGGCCGAAATCAGCGACTTGTCGTAGTCCTGCCAGGACGAGCGCGGCAATGCGAAGAGCCGCTGGCGCTCGGTCAGCGTTCTGGCCGGGTCCGGGTCGGGATCGAGGAAGATGTCACGGTGGTCGAAGGCGGCGATCAGCCTGATTGCGGGCGACAGCAGCATGCCGTTGCCGAAGACGTCTCCCGACATGTCGCCGACGCCGGCGACCGTGAAGGGCGTCGTCTGGATGTCGATGTCGATCTCGCGGAAATGCCGCTTCACGGCCTCCCAGGCGCCGCGCGCGGTGATGCCCATCTTCTTGTGATCGTAGCCCTGGCTGCCGCCCGAGGCGAACGCGTCGCCGAGCCAGTGGCCCTTTTCCAGCGAGAGCGCGTTGGCCGTGTCGGAGAAGGTCGCCGTGCCCTTGTCGGCCGCGACCACCAGATAGGGGTCGTCGCCGTCATGACGGACGGTGTCGGGCGGCGGAATGACCGTCTCGCCGTCGAGATTGTCGGTGAGTTCGAGCAGGGTCCGCACGAAGATGCGGTAGCTTTCGGTGCCTTCCGCCAGCCATGCCTGCCGGTCGCTCGCGGGCGGCAACTGCTTGGGGACAAAGCCGCCCTTGGCGCCGACCGGCACGATGACGGCGTTCTTGACCTGCTGCGCCTTCACCAGGCCGAGAACTTCGGTGCGGAAATCCTGCGGCCGGTCGGACCAGCGCAGACCGCCGCGCGCGACTTTTCCGAAGCGCAGATGCACGCCCTCGACGCGCGGCGAATAGACGAAGATCTCGTAGAGCGGGCGCGGCAGTGGCAGCGAATCGACCTTTGCGCAGTCGTATTTCACCGAGATCGTGCCGCGCGGGTGCCCGTCGGGGCCGATCTGGAAGAAGTTGGTGCGAAGCCCGGCGTCGATCAGGTTGACGAGGCGGCGCAGGATTCGGTCTTCGTCGAGGCTGGTGACGGCGTCGAGTTCGGTCTCGATTCCGGCGCGGGCGGCCGCGCTCAGCGTCTCGCGCTGGGCGGCGTCGTTGCGCGGGTCAAATTTGGCGATGAAATAGGCCACGAGCCCGGCCGCGATCGCCGGATGGCGGGTCAGCGCGTCGGCGATGTAGTCTTGCGCATAGGGCGCGCCGACCTGCCGCAGATAGCGCCCGAGCGCGCGCAGCAACGCCGCCTCGCGCCAAGCCAAGCCCGCCGCCAGCACGAGCTGGTCGAAACGGTCGGATTCGGCCAGCCCCCGGAACTGCGCCATCAGCGCCGCCTCGATCACCGGATCGAGCCGCGCGACGTCGATCTCGCCATTGTCGGCGCGCTCCAGCGTCATGTCGTGCAGCCAGACGCGGGTCGAATCGGGCGGCTCGGCCGATCCCGGCGCCGGCTGCGGCGTCAGGTTGAAGGTGCGCTCGTTGACGACACGGAAGCCCATATTCTCCAGCACCGGCACGCGGGCCGAGAGCGAGATCGCCGTGCCGCGCGAGAACACCTTGAGATTGGCGCGCGTCGCGGGGTCGCCCTCGCGCCGGTAGAGATTGACCGCGCGGGGCCGCTCGACCGAGAGCTTCAGCAGCATGTCGATGTCGATCAGCGCGTCGGCCGCCGAGAATCGCTCGCGATAGGCCGCGCCGAACGCGTCCGAGAAGCGCTCCGCCAGCGCGCGGGCCGGCGGGCCAGCCTTCTGCGCGTCCAGCACCTCCTTCAGCCCGTCGCTCCAGGTCCGGACGATCGCGCTGATGCCAGCTTCGAGCGCCGCCTGCTCGATCCGGGGCGTTTTCCCCTCATAGCGGCCGATGATGTAATGCGTGCGGGCGAGCGGGCCTTCCGGATAGGCCGGATAGGCTGCGGATAATTTGCCTTGGTAGACGCGTGTCAGGAATTCGCCGACGCGGCGGCGCACCTGCGTGTCGTAGCGGTCCTTGGGAATGAAGACGAGCACGGAGACGAAGCGGTCGAACTCGTCGACGCGGGCGAGCGCGCGGATGCGCGGCCGCTCGGTGAGTTGCAGGATGTCGACTGCGAAACGCTCGAGCGTCTCGGCGTCGATCTGGAACAGTTCGTCGCGCGGGAAGGCGTCGAGCACATTGAGAAGCGCGCGGCCGGAATAGCTCGCCGCGTCAAAACCCGCGTTCTTCGCCACGCGGGCGACCTTGAGGCGCAGATAGGGGATCGAGCGGGCGCTGCCGGTATAGGCGTTCGAGGTCAGCAGGCCGAGAATGCGCAATTCGCCGTCGAGCCGGCCGTCGGGCGTGAACAGCTTCACGCCGACATAATCGAGATGGACGCTCCGATGCACCCGGCTCTTGACGTTGGCCTTGGTGATGATCAGCGCCAGTGGCTTGGCGAGGAACGCCCGGATCTCCGGCGTGGTGACGACCATCTCCCGGTTCTTGCGCAGCACGCGGACGGAGGGGTCGCGCAGGATGCCCAAGCCCGAGCCGTCGATCGGGTCGGCGGCGGCGTCCCCGCCGGGAAAGCGGTAGGCCCGGATGCCGAGCAGGGTGAAATTGTCGCCGGCGATCCATTCGAGGAACTGCAGCGCCTCCGAGACCTCGTCCTCGGGCAAAGGCGGCGGGTTGGTCCGGTAGGCCTGGATCACCTCGGTGATTCGCCCGCGCATCGCCGCCCAGTCGTCGACCGCCAGCGCGACATCGGAATAGACGCGCATCAGCCCGGCTTCGAGCTTCTCGCGGGCCTCTGGCGTATCGATCCGGTCGAGATGGATATGGATCAGGCTCTCGCGCCGCGCGCCTTCGGGCGCACGCCCGGCCGCCTCGCCAGCCAGCGAGCGGAAAACGCCTTCCGAATCGCGCACCACCGCGAGAATGGGGTGAGCGACGAGGCTTGGCTCGAACCCCTGCTCTGCCAGTTCGGCCAGCGTCGAATCGAGCAGGAAGGGCTTATTGTCGTTGAGCACGTCGAGGATCGTGACCTGCCGGTCGCGGCCCTCGCTGGCGAAGACCTCGTCGTGGAAGCGCAGGCGCACCGAATCGGGCTTGCGCGGCTCGGTCAGGTAATCATGCGCGGCCTCGGCGGTCCTTGCCAGCATGTCGGCGGGCAGCGCGACCAGGTCCTCGGCGGCGACGCGGCCATAGAGCAGGCGGGGGAAATCGGCGGGCAGCTTCGCGCTCAGGGCCGCAGCGCTGGCCTCAATGGCGGCGACCGCCGCGATCGTCGCATTCGTCACCCGCTTGGCCATTCCTGCCCCCTGTTATTTTGTCGCAGCGATGACATAGGCTGAGAGCCGGTTCAACGTTTGTCGCGCGATTGCTTCCCTGGCACGCAAGGCTAGCGCAAGAACCCGACAGAATCTGTCGAAATTCCCGCAGCGAGGCCGCGATAGGACCGACCATGGCAAGCCAGCATGACAAACCGAAGCAAGGCGAGACCCCGGCCGCGCAGGACGCCCCGCCACCGGTGATGGCGCTGGCCCTGCCGGGAGGCGAGCTTTCTCCGGCGAACCGGGCCTATTTCGACAAGTGCCTCGAGAAGCTGGGCTTCGTGCCCAACGTGCTACGATCTTACGCCCATGACGACGCCAAGCTCAGCGCCTTCGCGGGCCTCTACAACGATCTCATGCTGGCGCCGTCGGGTCTGTCGAAGCTGGAGCGCGAGATGATCGCCGTCGCGGTCTCCAGCGTGAACCGCTGCTATTACTGCCTGACCGCCCATGGCGCGGCGGTGCGCCAGCTCTCGGGCGATCCGGTGCTGGGCGAGTTGATGGTGATGAATTATCGCGCCGCCGAACTCTCGGTGCGGCATCGATCGATGCTGGATTTTGCCGTGAAGCTGACGGAAACGCCGCATCTGATCGGCGAGGTTGATCGCGAGGCGCTACGCGCTGCGGGCCTGAGCGAGCGCGACATCTGGGATGTCGGAGCGGTCGCGGCCTTCTTCAACATGTCGAACCGGATGGCGTCGGCGGTCGATATGCGGCCGAACGCGGAATATCACCGGCAGGCTAGATAAGGCCAAAGAAAAACGGCCAGCGCGGACGCCAGCCGTTGAGTTGGCCTCGACATTGAGTGGCCCGGCTCCACCGACGCTGCGGGGGGCTGGGGGGCTGACAAATCCGAAACGCGGACGAGCCGGGCCGTCGAGGCAACATGTGAGAGTTGAACGGCCCAGTTGGGCCGTGGCTTGGCGCGTTCAGGGCGAAATTGCGGCGGTGTCCACGAAGCCGTGATCGCTTTCGATGCCTTGCCAGCGCAGGATCGCGGGGGCATCATCGCCCGGCGGCAACAGGCGCGGCTCGTCGGGTCGCCGATCGGGAGGCGCGATGAGCGAAGGCGAAACGCCACAGGCGCAGGCATCGAGCGGCGTGATCGCCTTCCCCGCGCCGCGCCCCGCGACCGTCACCTTCGACCGGCGCGAGCTTTCCGAACTGCTGAACCTGTATGGTCGCATGGTTGCGGCTGGCGAATGGCGCGACTACGCCATCGATTTCCTTAAGGACAAGGCGCAGTTCTCGGTCTATCGGCGCTCCTCGGAGGTGCCGCTCTACCGCATCGTCAAGGATCCGGCGCTGGCCAGGAAGCAGGGCGCCTATTCGGTGGTGGCGGCGACGGGGCTGGTGCTGAAGCGCGGCCCGGAGCTCGGAGGCGTGCTGCGCGTGCTCGACAAGAAGCTGAGCGTGGTCGGCTGAGGCTCACAGCGCCGGCGGCGTCGCGTCCGCTTCTCCCAGTGCCTTCTGCATCAGCATCTGGTCGAGCCAGCGGCCGTGCTTGAAGCCGACCTTTTCGGCGATGCCCACCAGCCGGAAGCCGGCGCGCTCATGCAGGCGGCGCGAGCCGACGGAGTTGCCGGCCGGATCGCCGATCACCGCGATCACCTGGCGGAAGCCGCGCTCGACGCAGGCGCTCATCAAAGCCCCCAGCAACGCGGTTCCGACGCCCCGCCCCTGCGCATCGGGCGCGATGTAGATTGAGTTCTCGACCGTGGCGCGATAGGCCGCGCGGGGCCGATAGGCGCCGGCATAGGCATAGCCGCGAAGGACGCCGTCGCTCTCGGCGGCGAGATAAGGGTAGCCCCCGGCGAGGATCGCCTCTTGGCGGCGGGCCATCTCGGCCTCGTCGGGCGGGTCGAGCTCCCAG
>JBKJSB010000258.1:0-11070 GCA_046593015.1 Allobosea sp. | reverse complement strand
GATTTCGTCTCGGATCAGGGTCAGCCCGTGCTGGCGGTCGCGATCTACGACGTGAAGGGCGACCCCAACCGCATCGTCCGCTTCCTGATGCCGCTCGGGCTGCTGCTCGGGCCAGGCATCCGCTTCGGGGTTGACACCGGCTCGCCGACGCCGGGCAAATACGCGATCTGCTTCCCGAATGGCTGCTTCGCCGAGGCGCAGGTCAAGGACGACTTCATCAACTCCATGAAGCGCGGCACCGCGCTGAGCGTCAGCGTCCAGAACCAGGGCGCACGCGAAGTCTCCTTCTCGATTCCGCTGTCTGATTTCGCCAAGGGCTTCGACGGCGCGCCGATCGATCCCGCCGTGCTCGAGCAGCAGCAGAAGCAGTTGCAGGACGAACTCGCCAAGCGCCAGGAAGAGCTGCGCCAGCGCCTCGGCGGCGCCGGCGCCAATGCCGCCCCCGGCGCGCCGGGCGCCATTCCCGGCGCGGTCCCTGCACCGGCTCCGGGCCTGACGCCTGCTCCCGGTACCGCACCGCGCCCCTGATCGTCGCGTGTCGAAACGCGAAAGGCCGGCCCTGCGAGGGGCCGGCCTTTTCTTTGGCGTGATGCCGGTGGCTGTTGACAGTGACGCTGAGGGCGAAGCGCCGCCGTCAGGCCTCAGTTGAGCCCCGTCCGGTCGATCGTATAGCGGCCCTTGCGGTCGCGGCGGAAGAACTCCTTGGCCTGCGGATGGCGCACGGGCCGACCGGTCTCGTCGACGACGAGGTTCTGTTCGGAGACATAGGCGACGTATTCGGTCTCGTCGTTCTCGGCGAAGAGATGGTAGAACGGCTGGTCCTTTGACGGGCGCAGATGTTCCGGGATCGCCATCCACCATTCCTCGGTGTTGGCGAAGACCGGATCGACGTCGAAGATCACGCCGCGGAACGGATAGACCCGGTGCTTCACCACCTGTCCGATGCGGAATTTCGCCGATCTTGCTTCCATAACGCCGTGATCCATGGTGGGCCGGGCTCCGCCGGCAACGCAAGCTCTTGCGCTTGCTTTAGGAATGCGTCGCAAATGCGTCGAAATCAACCGGTCCCGCTTGGGACCGTTCGTCACAATCCGTAGCGCTCGGCCAGGCCCGGATCGCGGGCGGCGACCTGTCTCGCCAGATCGACGATGACTTTCGCCTGTTTCCAGGTCGCGTCGTCCTGCATCTTGCCGTCGATCATGACGGCCCCAGAACCGTCCGGCATCGCCTCGATGATGCGCTTAGCAAAGGCGACCTCTGCGGGGTCCGGGCTGAAGACCCGCTTGGCGATGGCGATCTGCGAGGGGTGCAGCGTCCACGCCCCGGCGCAGCCGAGCAGGAAGGCGTTGCGGAACTGCGCCTCGCAGGCGGCCTCGTCGGAAAAATCGCCGAACGGGCCATAGAACGGCTTGATCCCGGCCGCAGCGCAGGCATCGACCATCTTGGCCAGCGTGTAGTGCCAGAGATCTTGCTGGGCGACCGCGCGCGGCCCGCCTTCGGGCGAGGGGTCGGCGATCACCTTGTATTCGGGATGGCCGCCGCCGACACGCGTCGTCTTCATCGCGCGCGACGCCGCGAGATCGGCCGGCCCCAGGCTCATGCCATGCATGCGCGGCGAGGCGGTGGCGATCGTCTCGACATTCTTGACGCCCTCGGCGGTCTCCAGGATGGCGTGGATCAGGATCGGCTTGGGCAGTTGATGCTTGGCCTCGAACTGCGCCAGCAACTGATCGACATAGTGAATGTCCCACGGCCCCTCGACCTTGGGCACCATCACGACATCGAGCTTGCCGCCGATCTCTCTCATGATCTCGGTGATGTCGTCAAGAAACCAGGGCGAGTTCAGCGCATTGACCCGCGTCCACAGCCCGGTCTTCCCGTACTCGACCGCCTTGCCCATCGCGATGAAGCCGTCGCGCGCCGCCTGCTTGGCCTCGACGGGAATGGCGTCCTCGAGATTGCCGAGCACGATGTCGACCTGTCCGGCGAGATCGCCGACCTTGGCGCGAACCTTCTCCAGATGCGGCGGCACGAAATGGATCATCCGCTCCAGCTTGAGCGGCAACTCGCGAAACGGCTCGGGCGCGCCGATGGCGAGCGGCTTGAAGAACTGGCGCGGCGTCTTGACCGTCATTTCGGGCATCCTCTCGGCGGGCTCCATGGTGCATCGCGGCAAATCTGCCGTAGCCGCGGGGCGCAGTCCATCGCCTGTTCATCGATCGCGCGCATGTTGTCCTAAGAGTAGGACAACATGCCACGATAATTTTCCTAGGAAAATAATCCTGGCATGACAATAGACTCAGCGGATCGCGCTGAGCACCATCATCGCTTGGAACATCATGTTCCCGATCTTGCCATGGGTATCGAGGAAAGTGCCCGTCACATTGCGGAAGGCGACCGAATCGACATGGAGCCAGCCCGGTCGCGGCCCTCCCGGGGGCGGGGTCTGCGTTACCATCCAGTTGACGGCGCCAAAAATGTTCGCGGCGGATTTGTGCGCGTCTATGATGAAAGCCCCGTCGAAGTCGATCTGCTCTCGAATCAGGCCGGATGGTCCAAGATTCTGGGCGAAAGTGAACATGTGGTTGACGCCGGAACTGTAGCTCGCGACCCCGACGTGCTGGAGCGGCGGCCTCTGCCCGGTGAGCCCCATCGTCATGCGGATCGCGGTGACGATGTCGTTGAGCGTTTCGACGCCCCGATCGGCGAAGAGGTTGCTCGTGGCGGCGTTCTTCCGAGATGCGTTGGTCATGAACGGCACGAGCACCGGCATCGGCAGCGACTTGGCCTGCGCCATTTGCAGTCCGAGCATCGGAACGTAACGCTTCACCGTCGGCCAGCGGCCGCCGAAATTGGCGTAGCTGACGTCGTCTCTTTGCGTCATCGTGTCAGGGTGAAAGAAGATGTAGACTCTGGAGAAGTCTACCGTGCCAAGTGGGACGCTGGCGCCTACCCAAAAAATTACGCCGTTCTTCTCGATCTTGAAGAGAAACTCGAAGATCGTGCCGCGGGCCTTGCCCTTTTGCAGCGCCGCTCCCTTTGGAAGCGGTCGGAAAAGGTACGGCATCACGCTTGCCGGCTCGATCGACTGGATCTCGAAGCTGCCGGCAAGGTCCGGCATCGTCTGGATGAAGCGTAGCACTTTGAGATCTGTGAAACCGGGTAGCGGCTGTGGCGGAACCGGCTGCGGCCCAGGCTTCGGCGCGGGTTTCGGCGGCGGACGAGCGGCCAGGGAATCGAGTTTGCGCAAGGTCTGTCCCGCCTTGTCGACGACGCCGTCGGCCATCGGCAACACGCTTCGCTGCACCCAGAAACTCTGGAAAGCCAGGATCGCGCCAGCGAGTCTCGGTTCGCAGACCTTGTCGCGCCCCGGCGCAGGGGCTGTCGACAGGCCGCTCTGGCCGCCATCGGCGGGTGGGATTTTCCAAAGCAGCCCGATGACCTTGCCTTGGTCGCCCCTCGCATTGGCGACCTGAACGGTCCCGTTTCGCACGCCTACCGGCCCCGACAGCGTGGTCATGTCGCCCTCCCGGCCGCCGCCAGGATGGCGATGCCGCCTTGCCAGTCACATCATGTTTGCTCGGTGTGCGAAGAACTTTTTTCTAATATCGGCAAGTCTCTACGTCGTCAAGATTTGACTGACGTAAGGTTAGTTTTGGTGGGTTTTCCCAGTCAAGCGCATGCCGCCCGGCGAAAATTGCGCTGCCGCAGGCGGGCGTCATGCCTTATGCCGTCTGGATGATCCCTCTTCAGAGCCGTTCCCACGGCTGCAAACGATGAACGATCTCGCCAACCTGTTCAATCTGGTCGCACCCTTCTTCGGGCTGATCCTGCTCGGCTTCGCGGTCGGCCGCTACAAGCGGCTGCCCGAGGAAGGGCTGGCCTGGCTGCAATATTTCCTGATCTTCATCGCGCTGCCCTGCCTGTTCTACCGGCTGATCGCCGACAAGCCGCTCTCGGAGCTGAGCAATTGGGGCTTCGTGGTGGCGACGACGCTCTCGACCTATTGCGCGTTCGCGCTCTCCTTCGCGATCGGGCTGAAATTCACACGGGGCGACATGCCCCAGTCGGTGATGCAGGGCGTGGCCGGCTCCTATTCCAATATCGGCTATATGGGCCCGCCGCTGATCCTGGCCGCGCTCGGGCCCTCGGCCAGCGCGCCGGTCGTGCTGATCTTCGTCTTCGACAACATCCTGCTGTTCTCGCTGATCCCCTTCCTCATGGCGGTCGCCGGCGTCGAGAAGAAGAGCCTGCTGGCGACGGCGGCCGATGTCGCCTGGAAGGTCGTGACGCACCCGTTCAACATCGCGACGGTGCTTGGCGTCGCGGCGGCTTATGCACAGTTCCAGCTGCCGACCGCGATCGACAAGATGACGCTCTGGCTCTCGCAGGCCGCCGCGCCCTGCGCGCTGTTCCTGCTCGGCGTCACCGTGGCGCTGAGGCCGCTGAAGGCGATGCCGGGCGAGGTGCCGCTGCTCGTCATCATCAAGCTGGTGCTGCACCCGCTGCTGGTCTGGGTCCTGCTGTCGGCGCTGGGCAACTTCCCCGACAACTGGATCTTCGCTGCCGTGATCATGGCCGCGCTGCCGCCGGCGCTGAACATCTTCGTGATCTCGACCCAGTACAAGGTCGGCGTCGAGCGCGCCTCGGCCTGCATCCTCGTCGGCACGCTCGTCTCGATGGTGACGCTGACGGGCTTCCTGTGGATGGTGAAGACGGGCAGGATGACGGCCGACCTGTTCCCCTGATCCCGTCGGACGCATGCCGCCGGCCGCCCCTGCGAGTTGCCGATGCTGCCTCTGGACGACCTCACGGTCCTCGATTTCTCGACATTGCTGCCTGGCCCGATGGCGAGCCTGTTCCTCGCCGAGGCCGGCGCGCGCGTGATCCGGATCGAGCGCCCGGGCGGCGAGGACATGCGCCGCTTCCCGCCGCGCTTCGGCGAGACGTCAGCGCCCTTCGCGGTGCTCAATCGCGGCAAGGAAAGCGTCGAGATCGATCTGAAGTCGCCCGGTGCGCTGGCGCGACTGACGCCGCTAGTCGAACGCGCAGACATTATGGTCGAGCAGTTCAGGCCGGGCGTGATGGCGCGGCTCGGTTTCGGCTTTGAAGCGATGAGCCTGCTCAATCCACGCCTGGTCTATTGTTCGATCAGTGGCTACGGCCAGTCCGGCCCGCGCGCGCAGGAGGCCGGGCACGACATCAACTATCAGGCGATCGGCGGGCTTCTAGGGCAGTCGCTGGCGCAGGGCACGGCTGCGCCGCTGCCGCCGGCGCTCGTCGCCGACATCGCCGGCGGCGCCTTTCCCGCGGTGATGAACATCCTGCTGGCGCTGCGCCAGCGCGAGCGCACCGGCAAGGGTTGCCATCTCGACATCGCCATGACCGACGCGATGGCGAGCTTCGCCTGGTACGGGCTGGCGCAGGGACAGGCCTCGGGCCGCTATCCCGAGGGCGGGGAAGGCCTCCTGACCGGCGGCAGTCCACGTTACGGACTGTACCCGACGCGGGATGGCTGGTTCCTGGCGGTCGGCGCGCTCGAAGCCAAGTTCTGGGACATTTTCTGCCAGACGATCGCGCTGGAACCGGCGCTGCGCGACGACCGCGGCGACCCGCAGGCGACGCGGGCCGCCATCGCCGCGATCATCGCGAGCCAGTCGGCGGGGCATTGGCGCAGCGTTCTGGAGCCGCGCGATTGCTGCTGCACGGTGGTGCGCACGCTGGCGGAGGCAACCGCCGACCCGCATATGACGGCGCGCGGGCTGTTCGACGCGCAGGCGCAGGAGCCGGGCGGCCGGCGCATGGTCTCGACGCCGCTGCCGCTCGCCCCGGTGTTTCGCGAGAAAGCCGAGGCGATGCGCGACGTCCCGGCCAGCGGCGCGCAGACGAAGGCCGTACTGGGACAGGATTAGCGCGTTCCGCCGGCTAGCCCCTGCCGCATCACGAAGCGTCGCAGCGGCCCGATCCGCGACAGCGCAAGCAGGCCCGCGCCGCGCAGCAGATCGGCCGGCATCAGATCGGTGAGCAGCGTGCGGTTCAGCGCATCGACCGCGCCGGTGCGCAGGCGCACATCGGACTGGCGCGCGGCGTCATAGGCTCTCATCGCGTCGTCCGAGCCGGGATCGTCCACGCCACGCAGCGCCTCGCGCAATGCAACGACGTCGCGCAGGCCGAGATTAAGCCCCTGCGCGCCGATCGGCGGGAAGACATGCGCGGCCTCGCCGATCAGCGCCATGCGGCCGGCGGCGAAGCGCTCGACCGAGAGCCCCGCCATCGGCGCGCGGCCGCGCGGCCCGTCCAGAGTCAGCGCGCCGAGCGCCGAATGGGTCTGCGTCTCGACCCGCCGGGCGAAGGCGGTATCGTCCAGTGCGGCAACCACCTCGGCCTCGGCCGGCGACATCATCCAGACCAGCGATGAACGCCGGCCCGGCAAGGGCACCAGCGTGCAGGGCCCGGCGCGGGTGTGGAATTCGGTCGAGGCGTCGCGATGCTCGCGTCGGTGGCTGAAGATGGCGGTCAGCGCGACCTGGGGGTAGCTCCAGTCGCGCGCCGCGATGCCGGCCGCCGCGCGCACTTGCGAGCGCCGCCCGTCAGCGCCCACCACGAGCCGCGCCCTGAGCGGAGCCAAACCCTCGCCGGACAGGGTCACTCCGTCATCCTCGGCCGCGATCGACGAGACCAGCGCCGGCACCATCCGGATCGCGCCGCTCTCTTGCGCCCGCGCGGCCAGGCCGGCGACCAGTTCCGCATTCTCGACATTCCAGCCGAAGGCTTCTAGCCCGACCTCCGAGGCGCGGAACTCGACCGGCGGCTGCCTGAACAGGCTCCCCGTATCGTCGACGATCCGCATGGTCGAAAGCGGCGCGGCCTTCTCAGTCAGCGCGTCCATCAGCCCCAGTTCGTCGAGCAGCCGCCAGGAGGCGTCGAGCAACGCCACCGTGCGCCCGTCGCGCGGCGCGGATGCCGGCCCGAGCAGCGCGACTGTGCGGCCGTCCCGCGCCAGCGCCAGCGCCGCGACGAGGCCCGCCGCGCCCGCGCCGACGATGGCGATCTCGACCTGATCCTGCTGGCTCGTGCTCATCAAGCTTGGCTAACCGATGAGCGCGAACTTGGCCACTGCGCCGCTCGCCGCAGCCATGCCCGGCGCTCCACGCCGGGGCCCGCTGCATCGGCCCCGTTGCGCGAAGCGTGCTCAAGTCCCTATGGTCCTGCCGTCACGAAAGGGAGTTTCAACAATGGTCAAAGCCATCCGCGTTCACAAGACCGGCGGCCCCGAGGTTCTGCAGGTCGAGGACATCACCTTGCCCGCGCCGGGGCCCGGCGAAGTGCTGGTCAGGAACCGGGCGATCGGCCTGAATTTCATCGACACCTATTTCCGCAGCGGACTCTATCCCGCTCCGCAGATGCCCTTCGTGCCCGGCAATGAGGGCGCGGGCGAGGTGCTCGCCGTCGGCCCCAACGTCGCCGAGTTCAAGGCGGGCGACCGCGTCGCCTATGTCGCCACGCTCGGCTCCTATGCCGAAGAGCGCATCGTCGCCGCTACCTCCGTCGTGGCGCTGCCCGATGCCGTGTCGTTTGAGGCCGCCGCCTCAATGATGCTGAAGGGCATGACGGCGGAATACCTGCTGCACCGCACCTTCAAGGTGTCGCCCGGCGACACCATCCTCGTCCATGCGGCCGCCGGCGGCACCGGGCTGATCCTGTGCCAATGGGGCAAGGCGCTGGGCGCGACCGTCATCGGCACGGTCGGCTCGCAGGAGAAGGCGGACCTCGCAAAAGCCCATGGCGCGCATCACACCATCCTCTATCGCGAGGAGGATTTCGTCGCCCGGGTCAAGGAAATCACCGGCGGCAAGCTCTGCGACGTGGTCTATGACGGCGTGGGCAAGGACACCTTCCTGAAGTCGCTCGACTGCCTTCGCCCCTTCGGCGTGCTGGCGAGCTTCGGCAACGCCTCGGGCGCGGTCGAGCCGTTCAATCTCGGCCTGCTCGGACCCAAGGGCTCGCTCTATGTGACGCGCCCGACGCTGTTCACCCATATCGCCAAACGCGAGACCATGGTCGAGATGGCGGCGAACCTGTTCGCTACGGTCGCCAGCGGCAAGGTCACGGTGCCGGTCAACGCCACCTTCGCCTTGACCGATGCGGCCAACGCCCATCGCGCGCTCGAAGGGCGCGGCACGACGGGCTCGACCGTGCTGATCCCCTGATCGGAATCCGGGCGCGGAGCCTGCGCCAATCCCGCCTGAATTCCACGCTATGACGAAGCCGCGCCCGGTCGATTGCCGGACGCGGCTTTCATTTCAGGGGCTGGCATTTTGCGCGTCGGATTGTTGCTGCTGACAGTCATCCTGCTTCCGGGCCTCGTCGGAGCCGGGCTTTACGTTGCGCCGCCTGCGTGGCGGCATTGGCAGTTGCAGGCGGCGGCCGGCGATCCGGTCGCGCTCTCGGCCTTGCGTCTCGACGAGGCGCTGACGCAGTCGCGCCTGTCCACGGAATTCGAGGCCGCGCTTGCCTCGCGCGATGCCGACCTTGCCGACAGCTTCGTCGCCTTGGCGCAGGAGCGCGGGCTCGCAATCACGACCGATCAGCGCGCCCGGCTCGCTGCTCTGCAGGACGGCGCCGTCATGCGCGGCGTCGCCGATTTCGGTCAGGGCTTCCTCGCAGGCGACCGCGAGAGCGAGGCCGGCTTTGCTGGCGCGCTCGCGGGCGACGTCGTCGGCTTCGGCGATCTGCGCGATCTTGCAATCGAGGGCCGCAAATGGCTCGGCGGCGAGGCGGCCGATCCGACCATCCTCGTTTTCGCCGCGGCAGGCCTCGCGCTCAGCGCCGCCACCTGGGTCAGCCTCGGCGGCGGCCTGCCGGCCCGCAACGGCCTGAGCCTCGTGAAGAGCGCGAGCCGGGCCAAGCTGCTGTCGCCGGCCCTGACCGCGAGCCTCGGGCGCGTCGCCGTCGACGCGATCGACCGTCCGGCGCTGACGGCTGGCTTGTCGGCCGCGGCGCGGCTCGATCTGGCGGCGACGCGGGCTGCTGCCGGCGGCATCATACGGCCGGCCGCGATGACGCGCCTCGCCGGGCTCGGGCAGGATGCAGGCGCGATCTATGCGCGCGGCGGCCAGCGCGGCCTGCGGCAGGTGCTCGCCGTGGCTGACGACGCCGGCGACCTGCGCAAGGCGGCGAAACTTGGGGCGGCCAAGCCTTCGACCATGCGCGCGACGCTGAAGGTGCTCGGACGGGGCGCTCTGGTGCTCGGCGCATTCAGCCTGAGCGCGTTGGGCTGGCTCGTTGCGCTTCTCGGCTATGCGCTGGCCGTCGCCATGCTGGCGCAGCGCTTCGGCTGGTGGATTGGCCGCCGGATCATGCCTCGACGCCCGGCGTCGGCCTGAGCGCAAAAAGACGTCCCCGGCTTTGAACCTTTCGCGCCAGGCGCGCGACCAATGAGTGCCAGCGCGTGCTGGCCCTCATTCGGGAGATTGGTCATGAACCGGACCATGCGCATCGCGGGGCTGCTGCTGGCCTCGCTCACCATTTCGACGGTCGCACTTGCCCAGCAGGGCGGCGGTGGCGGCAGGGGCGGCGGCGACGGCGGCGCGGGCGGCCCCGGCGGCAACGGCGGCGGCGGCGATTCCGGCGCGATCGAGTTCCTGCTGAGGGAGAACGAAAGGGCCCGTCTGACGCGAGCGGTCGAACGCCGCCGGGCCAGCCCCAGTGATTGCCTGACCCATGTCTGCAACGAGCCGCCGCCGCCGCGCCGCAGGCCCGGCCGGCCCGAGATCGAGCCTGTCTTCGAACGCTGCGGCGGCGACAGCGTGCTGACGCGGCGCAACGCCCATGGCGTGGTGGTCGGCTATGCCTGCGATCCGCAGGGCGGGCTGCGCTGAGGTTTTGCTAGACGGCGACGCCGTGCAGGTCGTAGGCGTCGGCCCGCTCGATCTTCACCGTGACGATGTCGCCGGCCCGTAGCGGCCGGCGGCTCGCCACATAGACGTTTCCGTCGATCTCGGGGGCATCCCATTTCGAGCGGCCCTTGGCCACCGTCGGCCCGGCCTCGTCGATGATGACCTGGATGCGCTTGCCGACGCGGTTCTTGACGATGCGCGTGCTGATCTCGGCCTGCGCCTTCATGAAGCGATGCCAGCGCGCCTCCTTCTCGTCCTCGGGGACAGGAGCAAGGCCAAGATCATTGGCGGGCGCGCCCTTGACCGGCTCGTATTTGAAGCAGCCGACGCGCTCGAGCCGCGCCTCCTTCAGCCAGTCGAGCAGGAACTGGACGTCGTCCTCGGTCTCTCCGGGGAAGCCGACGATGAAGGTCGAGCGGATCGCCAGATCGGGGCAGGTTCCGCGCCAGCGGTGAATGCGCTCAAGCGTCTTCTCGTGATGAGCTGGCCGCTTCATCGCCTTGAGAACATTGGGAGATGCATGCTGGAACGGGATATCGAGATAGGGCAGGACGAGCCCGTCCTGCATCAGCGGGATGACCTCGTCGACATGCGGGTAGGGGTAGACGTAGTGCAGCCTGACCCAGACGCCCATCTTGCCGAGCTCGCGCGCCAGCTCGAAGAAGCGGGTGCGCACTTCGCGATCCTGCCAGAGCGATGGCTGGTACTTGATGTCGAGGCCGTAGGCGCTGGTGTCCTGCGAGATCACCAGCAGCTCCTTCACCCCGGCCTTGACGAGGCGCTCGGCCTCGACCATCACGTCGCCGATCGGGCGGCTGACGAGGTCGCCGCGCAGCGCCGGGATGATGCAGAAGGTGCAGCGATGATTGCAGCCCTCGCTGATCTTGAGATACGCGTAGTGCGTGGGCGTCAGCTTGACGCCGATGCTGTCCGACGTCGCCGGCATCAGGTCGACGAAGGGGTCGTGCAGCCGGGGCAGGTGGGCATGCACTGCGGTCATCACTTCCGCGGTGGCATGGGGGCCGGTGACCGCCAGCACCCTCGGATGTGCCTCGCGGACGAAGGCGCCGCCGTCCTTGGCGCCAAGGCAGCCGGTGACGATGACCTTGCCGTTTTCGGACAGCGCCTCGCCGATCGCATCGAGGGACTCCGCCACCGCCGCGTCGATGAA
>JBKJSB010000069.1:0-8445 GCA_046593015.1 Allobosea sp. | reverse complement strand
GATCGCCAGCAGCACGGCGATGATCAGCACGACCTCGACGATGACCGGGACGAGCTGGTTCAGGCCGAGCCGGACCATCTCCTCAATGCCGGTGGTGATCGAGCTCGTGCTGATCACCGCCGTGCTGCTGACGATCTTCAACTGGGTTTATGTCGTCGTGCTGGTGGTGATGGTCACCACCTACATGGCCTACACCATCAAGGCGACGGAGTGGCGCATCGCCATCCGCACCAAGATGAACGAGAGCGACACCGACGCCAACTCCAAGGCGATCGACTCGCTGCTGAACTACGAGACGGTGAAGTATTTCGGCGCGGAAGCGCGCGAGACGGCGCGTTACGACCTCTCGATGGAGCGCTACGAGCGCAACTCGGTCAAGGCTTACACCTCGCTGGCGCTGCTGAATTTCGGCCAGGCGACGATCTTCGCCGTCGGCCTGACGATCTCGATGGTGATGGCGGTGCAGGGGTTCCGCGCCGGCACGCACACGGTCGGCGATTTCGTGCTGATCAACGCCATGCTGATCCAGCTCTACCAGCCGCTGAATTTCATGGGCACCGTCTATCGCGAGATCAAGCAGGCGACGCTCGACATCGAGCAGATGTTCTCGCTGATCGGCAAGGATCCCGAGATCCAGGACAAGCCGGGCGCGCCGGCCTTGCGCGTCGATGCCGGCGAAGTCGTCTTCGAGGACGTGCATTTCGCCTATATCCCCGAGCGGCCGATCCTGAAGGGCATCTCCTTCACCGTGCCGCCCGGCCGGACGATCGCCATCGTCGGCCCCTCGGGCGCCGGCAAATCGACGATATCGCGGCTGCTGTTCCGCTTCTACGAGCCACAAGCCGGCCGCATCCTGATCGACGGCCAGCCCATCGCCGATGTCCAGCAGGTGAGCTTGCGCGCCGCCATCGGCATGGTTCCGCAGGACACTGTGCTGTTCAACGACACGATCCGTTACAACATCGAGTACGGCCGGCCTGAGGCGACGGAAGCCGAGGTCGAGGAGGCGGCGCGGCTCGCCCAGATCGACCGCTTCATCAAGTCGCTGCCGGAGGGTTACGCCACCTCGGTGGGTGAGCGCGGCCTCAAGCTGTCGGGCGGCGAGAAGCAGCGCGTCGCCATCGCCCGCACCATCCTGAAGGGCCCGCCGGTGCTGGTGCTCGACGAGGCGACCTCGGCGCTCGACAGCTTCACCGAGAAGGAGATTCAGGACGCGCTCGACCGAGTCAGCGAGGGCCGCACTACGCTGGTCATCGCCCACCGGCTCTCGACCGTAATTAATGCCGACGAGATCATCGTGCTCGACAAGGGTCTGATCGTCGAGCGCGGCAATCATCCGCAGCTTCTGGCGGCCGACGGCGTCTACGCCGCCCTCTGGAACCGCCAGCGCCAGGTCGACGAGGCCAAGGCGACGCTGAAGCAGGCCGCCGAGGCGGAAGGGGCGAGCGTGCGGGTTAGCTTGACGGAGTGAGTGAGCCTGACGGAGTGAGCGGCGTCAGCGTGTTCCCTCCATGCGCGCCAGGGCATGGAATATCCGGGGCGGTTCGGCCATTCTGACATCCTGGCGCTCATGCCGGCGAAGAAGCGGGGGCTTCGATGTTCGATCCGACGACGTTGGTTGGTTTCCACACCTGGCTGAGCCTGATCGCCATCGCAGCGGGCGTCCCCGTCGCATTGGCCCTGCTGCGCGGACAGGTCAGCGGCGGCTGGACGGGGCTCTATCTCGTCACCGCCATCGCCACCAGCGCGACCGGATTCCTGTTTCCGTTCAGCGGCGTGCTGCCCTCGCATATCTTCGGCGTCGTCTCCCTGCTGCTCCTCCTGCCCGCGGCGTACGCGCTCTATGGCAGATCGCTCGCCGGTGGCTGGCGGCGGCTTTACGCCATCGCGACCATGCTGGCGCTCTATCTGCTGGTCTTCGTCGCCGTCGTGCAGGTCTTCATGAAGGTGCCGTCGCTGAACGCCATCGCGCCGACCCAGTCCGAGCCGCCCTTCGCGATCGCGCAAGGCGTGGTGCTGGTGGTCTTCGGCGTGCTGACCTGGCTTTGTGCGCGTCGTTTCGCGGGCGGCCGGGCTACCGCCTGAGCGTTGCCCCTTTCCCAAGCGGCCCGAACCCCCTAAACCACCGGCGCCGGCGGCGCCTCACTCGCGCCGCAGAGAGCCGTCACATCCGCGCAAGGCCGGCTCTTCGGGGCCGTCCGCGCCAACAAGACCAACGGGAAGCCCCATGTCGCTCGTCGATTCCGTCCGCAAGGTGATCGTGCCCATCCATAAGGAGGGCTATGTCTTCATCGCCATCGCGCTGGTGGCGACATTGGTCCTCGGCCATCTCTGGACGCCGTTCGGCTGGATCGGCGCGATCGTCACGCTCTGGGTCTGCTACTTCTTCCGCGATCCGGTCCGCATCACGCCCTTGCGCGAGGGGCTGGTGATCTCGCCGGCCGACGGGCGCGTCAGCCAGGTCGCGTCCGCGCTGCCGCCGCCGGAATTGAACCTCCCGGCCGAGCCGATGACGCGCATTTCGATCTTCATGAACGTCTTCGACTGCCATGTGAACCGCGCGCCGGTGCCCGGCCGCATCGTGAAGATGGCCTATACGCCGGGCCTCTTCCTCAACGCCGAACTCGACAAGGCGAGCGACGACAACGAGCGCAACGCGCTGGCGATCGAGACCACGGCCGGCATCGTCGGCGTCGTCCAGATCGCGGGACTGATCGCGCGCCGTATCGTGCCCTTCGTCAAGGAAGGCGAGATGATCGCGACCGGCGAGCGCTTCGGCCTGATCCGCTTCGGCTCGCGCGTCGATGTCTACCTGCCGACCCATGTCATCCCGCTGGTCGGCGAGGGCCAGACCGCGATCGCCGGCGAAACGGTGCTGGCGGATTTTTCAGGCGCGGAACCGGCGGCGCGGCTGTTCAAGGGCGCCTGAGTTTTTCTCCTCTTCTCGCGGACCGTTTCGCGAGAGGAGCAACAGGATCGTCGCGGAGCGAAAACTGCGGGGTCTGCTGCGTGACGCCAGGTTCATGCAAGCGGACGTCGTCTTGACTTGCAACCGCAGCGATCCGCTAATCGGCGTGGTTTCCGAGCTGACGGAAAGGCCATGCCATGAAGCATTTGCGGCGACCCGCTCTCATTCTCGGCGCGATCATCGCCGGCATGTGGGCGTATCCGGCCTATGCGCAGCGCTCGCCGCCGGCGGAAGTCCAGAGAGACTACGAACTGTTCATCAGTAGGTTTCGAGGCGCGCTGAAAGCAAACGACGGTGCGGCCGTCACTGCGATGACCAAATTCCCGTTCTACTGGGGCGAAATGCGCGACGCCGCTTATTTCCAGAAGAATCTCTACAGCAGGATCTTCACGCCGAAGGTCCGTAACTGTCTCGCCCGCGGCAAGGGCGTCTACGCCCGCAATCCGCTGGGCGGGGACGACTACACGCTCTTCTGTGGCGAGGCCTTGTTCCTTTTCACCAGAACGCCTGACGGTTTCCGTTTTATCGAGGAAGGCGTGAACGACTAGCCTGGGGTTCCGGGCGAAACGCAGATCCCATCGTTGGGAACGAGATTGGGCTGGATGCAAGCCGATCTAGCCTCGCCAAGCAAAACCGCGTATCCCCGCTACCATGAGCGATCTCTTCCCCCCCTTCGAGCCCGAGCGCATCGAATCGAAGCGCGCCCGCTTCAGGCCGATCCCGTTCCGGCTGCTCGCCCCCAATGTCGTCACGCTGCTGGCCTTGTGCCTCGGCCTCACCGCCATGCGTCTCGTCGTCGAGGGCAAGCTCGAGACCGCGACGATCTGCATCCTGATCGCGGCGGCGCTCGACGGCGTCGACGGCCGGCTGGCGCGCATGCTGAAAGGCACCTCGCGCTTCGGCGCGGAGCTCGATTCGCTGTCGGATTTCGTCAATTTCGGCGTCGCCACCGGCTATGTGCTGTGGATATTCGTCCTGCACGACCTGAAATCCTTCGGCTGGATCATCGTGCTGACGCTGGCCTGCGCCATGGCGCTCAGGCTGGCGCGCTTCAACGTCATGATCGACGATCCCAACCGGCCCGACTGGCAGAAGAACTTCTTCGTCGGCATGCCCGCGCCCGCCGGCGCCATCACCGCGATGCTGCCGCTCTATCTGCAGTTCGTCGGCGTGCCGGTGGCCGATTACGGCGCGCTCCCGGTCGGGATCTACATCCTTTTCATCGCCTTCCTGACGATCTCGCGCATCCCCTGCTATGCCGGCAAGACGCTGGGCACGCGGGTGCCGCGCGACAGGGTGCTGCCGATCTTCGTGGCGGTCGTCGTCGTGGCCGGGCTGCTCTTCGCCTACCCGTTCGAGGTGCTGGCGCTGGTCGTCGTCGCCTATCTGGCGCTGATCCCGCTCAGCGCGGCGCGCTACCGCAAGCTGGAGCGCGAGCACGACGCGGCGCTGGCCACGCCGGCCGTGGCGGTAGCGAAGCCGGCCGACGCCGTCTGACGGCGGCGCTCAGCGCTTCCGGCCGCGCCCGGTCAGCCGGGCCGCATTCGCGGTGGTGCGCTTGGAAAACGGCTCCAGCGTGCTGTTGGCGACCTTGGCGGCGGCTTCCGCATAATCGACATCGGCGAGCGGGTTCAGCGCCAGCCCCCACCAGAACAGCGCGGCGGCCTGGCCGGCGGCAAAACCGCTCTCCATCACCGCCGACATCTTCTCGCTGACCGCCTTGGCGGCCTCGCGCTGGCCGTGGCTGTCGCCCTTCATAAGGATCGGCATTCGCATCGCGATCGTCAGCCCTGCATCGGCCTGCATCGTCAGCATCCGGGTCGCAAGGGCCTGCGCCTCGACGCCCGCGCCGGTCACGGAACTCATCTGCTTGCGCGAGATCGGCATGGGCTGGTGGCTCCGGACTGCTGGAACGCCGCAAGATACGGCAATGGCCAAGGTGGCGAGGGCGGCTGCCTTGTGCAATGCAATATAAAGCGTCCCGGCAATTTATTCCATGCGCATGATGAATGACGCAGTGCAGCAAATGTTCCGTCCCCGCGCTGGCCACATCGCAGCGGGGCTGCATTTGTCCCGCGCGCGAAATGCGCTAGAGCCAAAGCCTGGGCTGCGCGATCGGCGTAGCCGGCCCCGTGTTGCGAGCCGTCCTTGAGCATCTTCTCGACCCCCAAACCGCCCGGCTGGCGGCCCATGCTGGTTCTGGCCTCGGCCTCCCCGCGCCGTCTGGCGCTACTGGAGCAGGCCGGCCTCAAGCCCGACGCCATGCTGCCCTCCGATCTCGACGAAACGCCCCTCAAGGGCGAGCGTCCGCGCGATCTCTCGCGCCGGCTCGCCCGCGAGAAGGCGCAAGCCGCTTCCGAAGGCGCGAAATCGCGGCCCGATCTCGAAGGCTGCTACATCGTCGCCGCCGACACGGTCGTCGCGGTCGGACGGCGCATCCTGCCCAAGGCCGAGATCGTCGACGAGGCCGCCGCCTGCCTGCGCCTGCTGTCGGGCCGGTCGCACCGGGTCTACACCTCCGTCGCCGTGGTGACGCCGGGCGGCGCGATCCGGGACCGCATCGTCGAGACGCGGCTGCGCTTCAAGCGGCTCTCGGGCGCCGACCTGGAGATGTATCTCGCCTCGGGCGAATGGCGCGGCAAGGCCGGCGGCTACGCCATCCAGGGCATCGCCGGCTCCTTCGTGGTCAAGCTGGCCGGCTCCTACACCGCCGTGGTCGGCCTGCCGCTCTACGAGACGGTCGGGTTGCTGGGAGGCGAGGGGTTCCCGATCCGCTTCGGCTGGATGAACGCCGCCTGACCCTGGCGCGTCGCGCATGCGACGACTCCCTGCTTTGGCATTGCACCTCGCGGCGGGGCTGCTAGCCTCGTCTTTGACGTTGCGTCAAAACAGGAGCGGACATGGCTGACGATCCAGAAGCGAAGGTCGTCGCCGAAGATATCCGCCGCGATATGCGTAATCTCGAAGGTTTGCTGCAGCGCGCCTTGAAGCAACTCGCGCTCGCCGACCAGTACGGACTCCCCGACAGCACGCCCTATTTCAGCTTTCGCTCGGCCGCCAGCATGGAGGAGTTCCTGGCGCAGGCGCGCGCGGGCAAAAATTCAGGCCTTCGCCCGCAATTGCGCTCCGACATCGCGCTGGCGCGCCTCAAGCTGCGCGAATTGAAGCGGCAGGCCGACCGCCTCGCCGCCGGCGAGCGCGCGGCGCTGATCCAGCGCGAATACGACGCCCTGCTCGTCGCCGACCGCAATGGCGACCGGCGTGCGCTGGCGATCATCGATCGGGCGGCCAATGTGCGCGGCGGCCTGACGGAGGCGGAGTTCGCCCAGGTCCAGGTGCTGATGCTCGCCAGTCTCAAGGCCCATACCGCCTTCATGAGAGCGCATCCGACGCGCAAGGCCGTCACTGGCACGCTGGGCCGCCTCTCGCAGGTTCAGGCGCTTGGTATGGATGACACCGATATTGCGACCGGAGCGATGAAGGGGGTGCGTTTGGCGCAAAGACGGATTGTCGATCAGACGCGCGCGCAATTCCTCAAGAAGCCGACCCCGACCGGGGCCAAGGTTCTGATCGACGAGATCGCCGTCAACGACCTTCTCGGCGGCGAGAGCGCGATGAGCTATATCAACCGCGACATCGTGCCGAACCTGGCAAAGATCATGCTCGAAGCCGAGCGCCGGTTCCGCAACACGCCGACCAAGGACAATTGCGAGGCGATGATCAATGCCGAAATGGCGTGCGTCAACGCCGGCGGCGCAGGCCTGCCCGATCCGCCGAAAGGTTTGCGCCGGATCAAGCAAGGGACGACGCGCCGCTTCGGCCCGGGCGACATGCTGAGCGCGGTTTCCAAGGAGTATTACGGCAGCTTTGGCTACTGGGACGTGATCTACAAGGCCAATTGGGCCGCCTTTCACGACCCCGACCGGCCGACCCCGAATACGACGATCGACATTCCCTACTAAGGGCCGGATGCCATCGGCTTGCGCCTTTCGGTTTCTGCCGCGATCCTGCCGTCGCACGCGCCAGCCTCAACAAGGCGCGCAGGAGGATACGCATGTCGGCACGTTTGAGGGGCAAGGTCGCGATCGTCGCAGGCGCGGGATCGGTCGGCCGCGGGTGGGGCAACGGCAAGGCGACTGCGGTGGTCTTCGCCCGCGAGGGCGCGAAAGTGATCTGCGCCGATATCGACCTCGCCGCGGCCGAGGAGACCGCCGCGATCATCCAGAACGAGGGCGGGCAGGCCTTCGCGGTCGAGACCGACGTCACCCGCAACGAGGCCGTGGCCGATCTCGTCGGCCGCACGCTGGGCCGCTATGGCCGCATCGATATTCTCAACAACAATGTCGGCCTGGCCGAGATCGGCAGCGTGCTCGATCTCTCGGAAGAGGCCTGGGAGCGCGCCTTCCGGCTCAACCTCACCGGCGCGGTGCTGGCGATGAAGCACGTCATCCCGGTCATGCAGCGCCAGTTCGCGGAAGGCGGGGAGGGCGGCTCGATCGTCAACATCTCCTCGACCGCCTCGCTGCGCCACACCGGCGTGCCCTATGCCAGCCTGTCGGCCACCAAGGCCGCGCTGAACCAGCTCACCCGCAACACGGCCGTCGAGTTCGCCGCCCAGAAGATTCGCGTCAACGCCGTGCTGCCCGGCCTGATCAAGACGCCGCGCGTCGCGCTCTCCAGCGGGCTCGCGCGAATCTATGGCGACGGCGATGTCGAGGCGATGTGGACCGCGCGCGACGCGCAGGTGCCGATGGGCCATATGGGCGAGGCTTGGGACGTGGCCTATGCGGCATTGTTTCTCGCCAGCGACGAAGCGCGCTATGTCACGGGCCTCGAACTCGTCGTCGACGGAGGCATCACGCTGAAATATGGCTGAAGACAACACCCCCGCACCGATCGACCCCGCGCCCATCCCCCGGCAAAAGCCCTGCGCGGTCTGCGGCAAGCTCGCTCTGCCGAAATACAAGCCCTTTTGCTCGCCCCGCTGCGCCGATATCGATCTCGGCCGCTGGCTGAAGGGCAGCTATGTGATTCCCGGCGCAAGCGTCGACGAAGCCGAGGCCGGCAAGCCGGGAAACCGGCAGGACGACGAGGGCTGAGACGTCAGGCCGTCGCACGCAGCCCTGCGCCGCGACGGGGACACGCGGCTTCTTGCGCAAAGCCGGCTCAACCGACTGGACAGCCCCCGCCGCACCGATTATACCCCGCCCACCAATAGGAACGCAGGCGCCACAGCCCGCGCGCCCGGCGCCCAGATAGCTCAGTTGGTAGAGCATGCGACTGAAAATCGCAGTGTCGCTGGTTCAATTCCGGCCCTGGGCACCATTTTTTCCCAACTCAGTTGCTGCGCGGCCAGGCGCTAAGTATCGAGCGTCGAATCCCGCTCCCACTGCGTGAAGTGGCTCGCGAAACTGTTCCATTCGGCGTGCTTGAGTTTCAGGAACGCGGCTGAGAATTCCGCTCCGAGCGCATTGCAT
>JBKJSB010000136.1:0-9300 GCA_046593015.1 Allobosea sp. | reverse complement strand
GTCGCCGGCTATTTTCGTGGCTCCTGGCTCGACAAGATGGCGTCGATCGTGGCCGTGCTCGGCGTCTCCGTGCCGCATTACTGGCTTGGCATGGTGATGGTCATCGTCTTCTCGGTGCAACTCGGCTGGCTGCCGCCGGGCGGGGCAGGTCCGGGCGGCTCGGCCGCGTGGAAATGGGACTGGGAGCATGTCAGCTACATGATCCTGCCCGCCATCACGATGTCGGTGATCCCGATGGGCATCGTCGCGCGCACCGTGCGCGCGCTCGTCGCCGACATCCTCAACCAGGAATTCGTGCCGGCGCTGCGGGCCAAGGGGCTGATGGATTTCGGCGTCTTCAAGCATGTCGTGAAGAACGCTGCCCCGACCGCGCTGGCCGTGATGGGCCTGCAGCTCGGCTATCTGCTCGGCGGCTCGATCCTGATCGAGACGGTGTTCTCATGGCCGGGCACCGGCTTCCTGCTCGGCAACGCCATCTTCCAGCGCGATCTGCCGCTGCTGCAGGGCACGATCCTGGTGCTGGCGATGTTCTTCGTCGGGTTGAACGTGCTGGTGGACATCATCCAGGGGCTCCTTGATCCCCGCGTCAGGAGGCGCTGAGCCATGAGCGCGATCACCTCCGAAGCCACCCCTGCGGTTGTCGTCCCGCCCTTGGCGAAATCGCCGGGCTACTGGGCCGGCGTCTGGCGGCGCTTCAAGACCGACAAGGTCGCGGTCGCGGCCGGCATCGTCGTGGTGCTGATTATCCTGATGGCGATCTTCGCCGACTATGTCGCGCCCGCCGATCCGACGCGCTCCTCGATGCTGCGTCGCCTGCGGCCGATCGGGACGCCGGGCTATCCGCTGGGCGCCGACGAACTCGGCCGCGACATGCTCTCGCGGCTGATCCATGGAGCGCGGCTGTCGCTCTTCATGGGCGTGGTGCCGGTTTTCGTCGCGTTTGCGATCGGCTCCGTCATCGGCGTCACGGCCGGCTTCTTCGGCGGCAAGTTCAACACCATCACCATGCGAACGGTCGATGTGTTCTACGCCTTCCCCTCGGTCCTGCTGGCGATCGCGCTGTCTGGCGCGCTCGGCGCGGGCATCACCAACTCGCTGATCTCGCTGACGATCGTCTTTATCCCGCCGATCGCCCGCATCGCCGAGAGCGTGACGACGCAGGTGCGCAGCATGGACTATGTCGAGGCGGCGCGCGCCAGCGGGGCCAATGCGCTGACCATCATCCGCGTCCATGTGCTCGGCAATGTGCTCGGTCCGATCTTCGTCTATGCGACCAGCCTGATCTCGGTCTCGATGATCCTCGCCTCGGGCCTGTCATTTCTTGGCCTTGGCACGAAGCCACCTACGCCAGAGTGGGGCCTGATGCTGAACACGCTGCGCACCGCGATCTATGTCCAGCCCTGGGTCGCGGCGCTGCCGGGCGCGGCGATCTTCATCACCTCGATCTCGTTCAACCTGCTCTCCGACGGCCTGCGCTCGGCGATGGATGTGAAGGGCTGACCATGACGCTCGAAACAACGCCCGATCGCGGCGGAGCCGGCACGCCGCTGCTGCAGGCAAAGACCCTGACCAAGCATTTCCCGCTCGGCGGCGGCGCGGTCGTGCGTGCCGTGGACGGCGTCGATTTCGCGGTGCTGAAGGGCGAGACGCTCGGCGTCGTCGGCGAATCCGGCTGCGGCAAGTCGACGACCGCGCGCGTCGTCATGCAACTCATTCCGCAGGACAAGGGCGAGATGCTGTTCGACGGCGAGATCGTCGGCGGCACGTCCCTGACCCTGAAGGAGTACCGCCGGCAGGCGCAGATGGTCTTCCAGGACTCTTACGCCTCGCTCAACCCGCGCCTGACCATCGAGGATTCGATCGCCTTCGGGCCGACCGTGCATGGCGTCTCGAAACCGGCCGCGATCCTGAAGGCGCGCGAGCTTCTCACCAAGGTCGGGCTCGATCCGGCGCGCTTCGCCGCGCGCTATCCCCATGAGCTGTCGGGCGGCCAGCGCCAGCGCGTCAACATCGCGCGCGCGCTCGCGCTCGGCCCGCGTCTCGTCATCCTCGACGAGGCGGTCTCGGCGCTCGACAAATCGGTCGAGGCGCAGGTGCTGAACCTGCTCGCCGATCTGCGCGAGGAGTTCGGCCTGACCTATATCTTCATCTCGCATGACCTCAACGTCGTCCGCTTCATCAGCGACCGCGTCATGGTGATGTATCTCGGCGAGGTGGTGGAGATCGGCCCGGTCGACGAACTCTACGACGATCCGCGCCACCCCTATACCCGTGCGCTGCTCTCGGCGATGCCGTCGATGGACCCCGACAACCGGACCATGGAGGCGCCGCTCGCGGGCGATCCGCCCAATCCGATCAACCCGCCCGATGGCTGCCGCTTCCACCCGCGCTGCCCGCAGGCCCAGACCGTCTGCGCCAAGGTCAAGCCGGTGCTGGCCCGCACCGGCGAGGGCGCGCGCGAGGCGGCCTGCCATATGGAGGTCGCCGGCTCGGGCCACAGCCGCGCGCCCAAGCTGGAGGAAGCCGCGTGACCGCCCCGCTCGTCAGGATGGAGAACGTCACCGTGCGCTTTCGCGGCGCGCAGGTGGTTCATGCGGTCAATGGCGTCTCGCTGACGCTGGAGGCCGGAAAGGTGCTTGGCATCCTCGGCGAATCCGGCTCGGGCAAGAGCGTCACGCTCAAGACGCTGCTGCGCCTGCTGCCCGAGAGCCGCACCGATATCGGCGGTAAGGTCGAGGTCGACGGCCGCGATGTGCTGGCGCTGAACCCGCAGGAACTCGCCGATTATCGCGGCGCGGTCACCTCGATGATCTTTCAGGACCCGGCGCTGGCGCTCGATCCTGTCTACACCGTCGGCGAGCAGATCGCCGAGGCGATCGTCCGGCACGAGAAGGTCAGCCAGAAGGTCGCGATGGCGCGCGCGCTCGAACTGCTCGAACTCGTCCGCATCCCGTCGCCGGCGCGGCGGCTCAAGGCCTATCCCCACGAAATGTCGGGCGGCATGCGCCAGCGCGCGATGATCGCGCTCGCGCTCGCCGCCCGGCCGAAACTCCTGCTCGCCGACGAGCCGACGACGGCGCTCGACGCCACCGTGCAGATCCAGATCCTGCTGCTGCTGCGCCAGCTCCAGCGCGACATGGGCATGGGCATGCTCTTCGTCACCCACGACATCGGCGTCGCCGTCGAGGTCTCGGACCGGCTGGCCGTGATGTATGCCGGCCAGATCGTCGAGACCGGCACGGTGCGCGAACTGATCCGGGATCCGCAGCATCCCTATACGCGCGGCCTGCTGGCGGCCAACCTCCATGGCGCAAAAAAGGGCGAGCGGCTGGAGGCGATCCCCGGCGCACCGCCGGCGCTCAACTCGGCCCCGGATTCCTGCTCCTTCGCGCCGCGCTGCAAGCATGTGCAGGAGCGCTGCCGCGCCGCGCTTCCTCCGGTCGTCGAACTCGGCGAGGGCAGGGTGGTGCGGTGCATTCTGGCGGAGCCGGCGCTGCAGCAGGTGGCTTGATCGCGCCGCTCAGAACGCGACCTTGTCGGCGCCCTTGAGCTGCAGCACCTCGCGGGCATAGGCCGGCGTCGCGACCTCGAGCCCCAGCCCCTCGACGATCATCCGCGCCGCCCTGACCTGATCGGCGTTCGACTTCGCCATCTGCCCCGGCCCGAGCCAGAGCGAATCCTCCAGCCCGACGCGCAGATTGCCGCCCATCGAGACTGCCATCGCCGCGATCGGCAGCTGGTGCCGGCCCGCGCCCAGCACCGACCACTGGTAGTCCTCGCCGAACAGCCGGTCGGCCGTGCGCTTCATGTGGATGACGTCTTCCGGGTGCGGGCCGATGCCGCCGAGGATGCCGAAGACCGACTGGACGAAGAAAGGCGGCTTCACCAGCCCTTTATCGACGAAATGGGCCAGCGTGTAGAGATGGCCGATGTCGTAGCACTCGATCTCGAAGCGCGTGCCGTTCTCGGCGCAGGTCGTCAGGATGTTCTCGATGTCCTGAAACGTGTTCTTGAAGATGCGGTCCTTCGAGCCTTCGAGATAGGGCCTCTCCCAGTCGTGCTTGAAGTCCTTGAAGCGGGCGAGCATCGGGTAGAGCCCGAAATTCATCGAGCCCATGTTGAGCGAGGCGACCTCGGGCTTGAAATGCGTGCAAGGCTGGAGCCTCTCCTCGATCCCCATGGTCGGCGCGCCGCCGGTGGTGATGTTGATCACCGCATCGCAGCGCTGCTTGATCACTTTAAGGAATGGCTCGAAGGCTGAAGGCGACTGGTCTGGCTTGCCGGTGACCGGGTCGCGGGCATGGAGATGGACCAGCGCCGCCCCGGCCTCGGCCGCGCCGACGGCGGCGTCGATGATCTCCTGCGGCGTCACCGGCAGATGCGGCGACATGGAGGGCGTATGGATTGCGCCCGTCACCGCGCAGGTGATGATGACTTTCCGGTTCTTGGCCATGGTGGGTGTTCCTTCGGCTGATCGTGTCGGCTCTTACCCGTCATTGCGAGCGCAGCGAAGCCATCCAGAGCCACGCGCTCTACGCCCTCCCGGGTTGCTTCGCTACGCTCGCAATGACGTATCACTCCGGCTTCCCGGCCGCTGCGCGCTTATGCGCCTGCAGCGCCGCCAGCCGCGTGTCGCGCCAGTCGCTCAGACGCTTGACGCGCTCGGCTGATTGCGTGCCCGGCCACTCGCTCATGACGGTCGCGACCGTCTCAGCATCGAACGGATTGCCCAAGCCCTCGGACGATTTCACCATCGCGTCGAGCGAAGCCGAATAGCGCGCGCAGTAATCGGGAATGCCGCCGGGCGCATTCAACTCGATCGTCTCGAACGGCCCCATGAAGGCCCAGCGCAGGCCGAGCCCGTCGCGGATCGTCTTGTCGACGTCCTGCGCGCTGACGACGCCCTCGCCGACGAGCCGGAAGGCCTCGGCCAGCAGCACGGCCTGCAAGCGGTTCAGCACGAAGCCGGCCTTCTCCTTGCGCAGGGTGATCGGCACCTGTCCGGCCGCCTCGTAGATCGCCTTGGCCCGCGCGACCACGGCCGGGTCGGTCCAGGGCGCGGGCGCGAGCTCGACGATCGGCACGAGATGGGGCGGGTTGACCGGATGCGCGACAAGGCAGCGGGCCCGGCCCGGCAGCGTCTCGCTGAAGACCGAGGCCATGATGAAGGAGGTCGAGGAGGCGAGGATGGTGGACGGCGCGGCGAGCTTGTCCATCTCCGCAAACAGCGCCCGCTTGGCCTCGACCGTCTCGGGCCCGTTTTCCTGCACGAGGTCCGCGCCTGCCAGCACGTCGGCAAGGTCGGCTGCGACACGGATGCGGGCGAGGGAGCCGGTCGGGTCCTCGACGAGGCCATGGCCGGCGAGTTCGGTCAGATTGGTCCCGATATGGGCGCGGGCTGCCTCGGCCGCGCCGGGCGCGACGTCATGCAGCGCGACCTCGCAGCCATGGCTGGCGAACACGGTGGCCCAGGCGCGGCCGATGAGCCCTGAGCCGACGATGGCGATGGTGGTCATTCGCGGTGGTCCCGATTTGGTGAATACAAGCACGCTGTCATCCCGGGCGAAGCGAAGCGCAGACCCGGGACCTATTCCTGAACGGTTCCGGAATGGATCCCGGATCGGCGCCGCTTCGCGGCTTGTCCGGGACGACAGCGCGGAAAGGCCAGCGCGGGCTGGAGTAGCGTCGTCATCACAGCCACAGCACCTGCCGCCGCAGCGCCAGATCCTGGCTCAGCGCCCGCGACGGGCCGGTATGCACCACCGCGCCGCGTTCCAGCACCACGGTGCGGTCCGACAGCGCCAGCGCGAGATCGAGATGGTGGTCGACGATCACGATGGCGATCTCCTGCCTGAGCTTGTCGAAGGCCTCGAACAGCTCCTCGACGACGGCCGGGGCCAGCCCCTCGAAGGGCTCGTCGAGCAGCAGGACGCGGGTGTCGCCAGACAGCGCGCGCGCCACCGCCACCATCTGCTGTTCGCCGCCCGAGAGGTAGTCCGCCGGGGAATGCCAGCGCTGCTTGATGCGCGGGAAGAAGGCGAAGATCTTCTCGTCCTCCCAGCGCAGGCCGTTGCCGGTCCGGCGCTTGAGACGGCCGAGCTCCATATTGTCCTTGACGCTCATGCCGGCGAAGAGCCCGCGTCCCTGCGGCACATAGGCGATGCCGGCGCGCGCGATCGCGGCCGAGGGCTGGCCGGCGATGTCCTGCCCCGCCAGCGTGATCGACCCGGTTGCGGGCGGGGCGATGCCCGTGATCGTCTTGAGCAGGGTCGATTTGCCGGCGCCGTTGCGGCCCAGAAGCGCGACGATCTCGTTCTCGTGCACGTCGAGCGAAACCTGCCGCAGGATGTGGCTCTTGCCGTAGAAGGTATCGACGCCGTCGAGTCCGAGCAGCACGGCGTCCCGCGCGGCGCTCTGGCGCGGCTTCTCGGCCAGCGCATGCGCGCCCGAGCCGATATAGACCGCCTGCACCTGCGGCGACGAGCGGGCGTCCTCGACCGTGCCGTCGACCAGCACCGCGCCCTCGTTCATCACGGTGACATGGTCGGCGATGGCGAAGACGCGGTCGATGTCATGCTCCACCAGCAGCACGGGCAGGTCTTTCGAGATCGACTTGATCAGATTGCCGACGCGCTCGCGCTCGGCCGCCGCGAGCCCCGCCAGCGGTTCGTCGAGCAGCAGCACGCGCGGTTTCGTCGCGAGCGCGAGGCTCATGTCGAGCAGGCGCTGGCCGCCATAGCTCAGCGAGCCGGCCTCGGCGGTCTCGATGCCGCGCAGGCCCATCGTGTCGATCACGGTCGTGGTCTGAGCATTGACCTCGCCGAGCGCGCCCGCCGCGCGCCAGGGGTCGAAGCGCTCGGCCGAGCGCGCCTGCACCGCAAGCCGGACGTTTTCTTCAACGGTGAGCGTCGGGAACAGATTGGTGATCTGGAAAGCGCGGCCGATGCCGGCCTGCGTGATCGCCTCGGGGCTCATCCCGCCGATCTGGCGCTCGCGCAGATGAACCGTGCCGCGATCGGGCGGAAACAGCCCCGAGATCAGGTTGAAGGCCGTGGTCTTGCCCGCGCCGTTGGGTCCGATCAGCGCATGCAGCCGCCGGTCGCGCATCGTGATGTCGACGCCCTCGACCGCCTTGATGCCGCCGAAGCTCTTGGCGAGCCCTGTCGCGGTCAGGATGACGCCGTCGCCCGCATCCGAGGGTTTCATGAAGTCCGGCAGCGTCACGGTGCCGGCCTTGCGGTCGGCCATGGCGGCGTCGCCCGCGACCTGTTTCCGGAACGGCCGCAGCAGGCGCTCGGCCACGCCGACGAGCCCGGTCGGCGAGAACACGATGAAGCAGACGAAGAGCAGCCCGAACCAGAACAGCCAGTTCGGCGTCATGCTGGAGAGATAATCGCGGAAAATCACGAAGAAGAGCGCGCCAAGCGCCGGCCCCAGGAACGACCGCATGCCGCCGATCACGACCATGGCCAGCAACTCGCCAGAAAACGCGACCGAGATCGGCTCGGCCGAGGTCATGCGGTTGTTGAACAGCAGGAGGGAGCCCGCGAGCCCCGTCAGCGCCGCCGAGAGCGTGAAGGCGATCAGCTTGTAGCGGTCGGTCGCATAGCCCAAAAATCGCGCGCGCTGCTCGTTCTCGCGGATCGCGACCAGCACGGTCCCGACCGGCGAGCGATGGAAACGCCAAAGCCCGTAGACGACGGCCATGCCGATGGTCGCGACGAGGATGTAGAAGGGCAGGGCGACCTCGAAATCGATGCCCAGGAAGAGCGGGCGCTTGATGCCGCCAAGCCCGTCCTCGCCGCCGGTCACCGCAGTCCAGCGAAAGGCGACCGAATAGGTCATCGCCGCCAGCGCCAGCGTCAGCAGCGAGAAATACACGCCCTTGCGCCTCAGGATCAGCGCTCCGAAGGCGAAGGCGATCGCGGCCACGAACAGCACCGCGAGCAGGATCGGCAGCGCGAACTGGCCCGGCAGCCAGTTGCGCTGGATCAGCCCGGCGGCATAGGCGGCGAGCCCGAACCAGGCGCCGTGGCCGAACGAGACCAGACCGGTCGCGCCGACGAGGATGTTCAGCGCCATGCAGGCGATGGCGAAGACGACGATCTCGGTCGCCGAGGTGGTGCCGAGCCCGATCACCTCCATCAGGAAGGGCAGGGCGATCAGGCCGGCGGCGGCGATGAGGAGCGGGAGATGGTCTCTCGTGTTGGCCTTCATGGCGTATTGCCTCGAAGGAGAGCACTGGTCGGCGAAGAGCGGACTCCTTCCCCCCGCTTGCGGTGGGGAAGGCTGGGATGGGGGGCCGTATGGCCGGGTGACACCGTCGAGCTAAATCCTGCACGCCCCCCCATCCCCAACCCTTCCCCACCGCAAGCGGGAGGAAGGGGACACGGAGCCGTCGCGCCAAGAAAATCGGACCTTACAATCAGTTTCATGCGCGTCACTCGAACCGCTGGATGCGTTCGCCGAAGAGGCCGCGCGGGCGAAACAGCAGCACGAGCAGCATCATCAGGTAGATCACCGCGGTCGACCATTGCGGGTAGCCAAGCCCGATCGTGATGCCCTTGACCACGCCGACCATCAGCGCCGCCACGACCACGCCCCAGAACGAGCCGAGCCCGCCGATGACCACGACGACGAAGGCCGGCGTGATAATCTCCTGCCCCATGGCCGGATGGATCGAGTAGATCGGCGCAAGCAGCACGCCGGCGAGCCCCGCAAGCCCGATGCCGAGCCCTGCGACCGCAACCATGTAGGGCTGCAGCGAGATGCCGAGCGCGCCGACCATGTCGGGGTTCTGCACGCCGGCGCGCACGACGCGGCCGAAGGCGGTGCGCTGGAGCAGGAACCAAAGCCCGATCACGCAGGCCACGGCGACCAGCAGCAGCATCGCCCGGTAGCGCGAATAGATGAAGTCGCCGATGAAGATCTGGCCGCGCAGGGCGGGCGGGATCGAGAAGGAGAGCGGCGGCGCACCAAAAATCATGCGCAACGCCTGCTCGGCGACCATGGCCAGCCCGAAGGTCAGCAGCAGCGAGAGGATCGGGTCCGATCGGTAGAAGCGCTGGAACAGCCCGCGCTCGACGACGATGCCGATCAGCGCCACCAGCACGGGCGATGCGACCATCGCCCCGCCGAAGCCGATATGGGGCGCGAGCACGATCGTGAGATAGGCCCCGATCGCATAGAATGCCCCATGCGCCAGGTTGACGATCCCGCCCAGCGAGAAGATCAGCGACAGCCCGAGCGCGATCAGGAGGTAATAGACCCCGTCGAGCAGCCCGTTCAGCACCTGCTGGA
>JBKJSB010000347.1:0-13548 GCA_046593015.1 Allobosea sp. | reverse complement strand
GGCAGCGTCGCGACGGTCCTGCCGGCCTGCGGTTGGGCCTCGTCGCGCAAGCGCGCCAAGGCTGTAATCGCGGGCCGCTCGCTTAGGCCGAGCGGGTCGAGCCGGGCCTCGCGATGGCCATGGCTGCGCCAAGCCGCGAGCAGCCTTGCGGCAAGATCGCAACCGCATTGCGGGGCAGCGGGGTCGGCTCCATCCAGAGCCTCGAAATGAACGCGCCAATCGGCGGGAACCGCGCCGGGGTCTCGCCGATAGCGCGCGTAGAGATCGAGGAAGAAGGCGCTTTCGGTGGCGATCGGCAAGGTCATCCGGGAGCGTCCGTGAGCGGGAGGCTATTTCTGTTGCGGCAGGCGCGGCGCGGCGACGCCGGCGAGATCGCACCAATGGTCGAGCAGGCCGGAGAAGTCCTTGCCGCCATAGCCGCGCGAACGGGCGAGCTGCAGGCACTCGCGCGCTGTCGCCCCCATCGCGAGCGGCACCTTCATCGCCGAAGCGGAGGCCAGCGCCAGGCCCAGATCCTTGTGTGCGAGATCGATCTGGAAGCCCGGCTCGGTGTCGCCGATCAGCACCTTGGCTGGGAAATTGGTCTTGAGATGGCCGTTATTGGCGGTGGTGCCGTTGAGCACGTCGATCGTCTGGGCGGTGTCGAGCCCGAAGCGGCTGGCCAGCGTCAGCGTCTCGGCGTTGAGCTGGCAGGCGGCGATGGCGAGGTAGTTGTTGACGATCTTCATGCGGATGCCGGCGCCGGCCTTGCCGCAATGATGGATCGTCGTGCCCATGGCGTCCAGCATCGGCTTGACGCGGCTGAAATCGTCGATGGCCGCGCCCACCATGAAAAGGGATTCGCCGCGGTCGGCATGGCTCGCCAGACGCCCGACCGGGGCGTCGACGAAGGCAAGCCCGGCGGCTTGCAACTCGCCGGCGACCTCGTCGGTCGTCATCGGGTCGATCGTGCTCATGTCAACGACGAGCGTGCCCTTGGCCGCATGCGGCAGGATGCCGTCCAGCAAGACGGTGCGGACCTCGGGCGAGGCCGGCAGCATGGTGAAGATGATCTGCGAGCCCTGCGCCACCTCGGCGATCGAGCCGCCCTTGGCGCCCCCGATCGCGGCCAGCGCCGCGACCGCCTCCATGTTGAGGTCGAAGCCGAGAACGGAAAACCCCTTCCGTTGAAGATTCGAGGCCATGGCGAGCCCCATCCGGCCAAGGCCGATGAAGCCGATCGTCTGGGTGTCGCTGGACATCGCTGTCTCCTCCGATCCGTTTCTGATTTTGACCCTGCGTAACCGGCTTCAGGCAGAGAGATAGCTGGTCTTGATCATGGTGTAGAATTCGACCGCGTAGCGCCCCTGCTCGCGCGGCCCGTAGCTCGAGGCCTTCCGGCCACCGAAGGGTGCGTGGTAGTCGACGCCAGCGGTCGGCAGGTTGAGCATGGTCATGCCGGCCTGAGCATTGCGCTGGAAGTCGCGGGCGTATTTCATCGAGTTGGTGACGATACCGGCCGAGAGGCCATATTCGGTGTCGTTGGCCACCGCCAGCGCCTCGTCGTAATCGGCCACACGGATCACGCTGGCGACCGGCCCGAAGACCTCCTCGCGGTTGATTCGCATCGCGTTCGTCGTGTCGCAGAAAAGGGTCGGCGCAAGATACCAGCCCTTGGTTTCGCGCGTCAGCGCCTCGCCGCCGACGGCGAGCCTTGCGCTCTCCGCCTTCGCGATGGCAATGTAGTCGAGGTTCTTGGCGAACTGCGTCTCGTCGATCACCGGCCCGATCTGCGTCGCGCTCTCCAGCGCATGGCCGACACGCAAGGCGGCGATCCTGTCGACGCAGGCCGCCACGAACGCGTCGTGGATGCCTGCGGTCACGATCAGTCGGCTCGACGCGGTGCAGCGTTGGCCCTGCTGGAAGAAGGCGCCGTTGACGGCGAGATCGGCCGCGAGCCCGAGATCGGCGTCGTCGAGCACGACCAGCGGGTTCTTGCCGCCCATTTCCATCTGGCAGCGGATCAGCCGCTGCGCGCAGGCGACCGCGATCGTCCGCCCGGTCGTCAACGAGCCGGTAAAGGAGATCGCATCGGCATGTGCGATCACCCCCGGCCCGATATCGGGCCCGGCGCCGATCAGCATGTTGAACACGCCGGCGGGAATTCCCGAAGCCGCGACGATTTCGGCAATGGCCACCGAGATGCCCGGCGTTTTTTCCGAGGGCTTCCAGACCACGCCGTTGCCAAAGGCTAGCGCCGGCGCGATCTTCCACATGGGCGTCGCCGCCGGGAAGTTCCACGGCGTGATCAATCCGACGACGCCGACGGGATCGCGGGTGATCTCGACATCGACATTGGGCCGCGTAGAGCCGAGCTTCTCGCCGGGCATCCGCAAGGCCTCGCCGGAAAAGAAGCGTGCGATATGGCCGGCGCGCATGACCTCGCCGAGCGCGTCAGGAACGGTCTTGCCACCTTCGCGCGCCAGGATGCGGGCGAGCTCGTCCTTCCGGTCGAAGATGCCCCGCGCGATCGCCTCCAGCACCAGCGAGCGCTGCTCCAGCGTCATCCGGCCCCAGGCCGGCTGCGCCTTGCGCGCCGCCGCGAAGGCGGCCTCGACGTCATGGGCGCCGGCGAGGCCATAAGTTGCGACCACGTCGCTGAGATCGGACGGGTTGCGGATTTCCAACGGATCACGGCCGCCGGTCCAGGACGGGCCGATCAGATTTTTCTCAAGAAGCATTGGAAATCCTCGTCGTTTTCGGCTCTGGGCGGGCTTGTCGGCGGCAATGACCTGGTTGCGACCAGAGCGCGATGGAGTTTCGAGTTTCGACTAGCACCATATCGGAGGCTCTGCTACTATTGAATGAAGTATTCACTTAGTGAATGAAAATGCCTTCTCGATCAAGAAGAAGGTCCATGGGAGGATACGATGAAGAGACGTGATTTCTTGAAGACCGCGACTGTCGGGGCCAGCGTAGCGGCTGCGACTACGATCGCCGCGCCGGCCATCGCGCAGAACGATCCGGTGATCAAATGGCGCTGCGTTTCGAGCTTCCCCAAGAATCTCGACATTCTCTATGGCTGCGCCGAGGTGATGGCCAAGAGCGTCATGGAGGCCACCGACGGCAAGTTCCAGATCCAGGTCTTCGCCGCCGGCGAGATCGTGCCGGCGCTGCAGGCCTTCGATGCTGCCAGCGCCAACACGGTCGAGATGGCCCATAGCGCGGCCTACTACTATGTCGGGAAGAGCCCGGCCTTCGCCTTCGGCACGCATCTGCCCTTCGGCCTCAACACGCGCCAGCAGAACGCCTGGGCCTATCACGGCGAAGGCAGGCAGCTGCTCGAGACATTCTTCAAGAAGTACAACGTCGTCGCCTTGCCCGGCGGCAATACCGGCTGCCAGATGGGCGGCTGGTTCCGCAAGGAGGTCAACACGGTCGCCGACCTGCAGGGCCTGAAGTTCCGGCTCTCGGGGCTCGGCGGCAACATCATGGCCAAGCTCGGCGCGGTGCCGCAGCAGGTCGGCGGCGGCGACATCTATCCGGCGCTGGAGCGCGGCACGATCGACGGGGCCGAGTTCAGCGGACCCTATGACGACGAGAAGCTCGGCCTCTTCAAGGTCGCGCCGTTCTACTACTATCCCGGCTGGTGGGACGGCACCTCGCTGCTGCACTTCTTCATCAACCAGGAGCAGTGGAACAAGCTGCCCAAGCACTATCAGGCGGCCGTGACGGCCGCTGCCGGGCTCGCCAATGTCGACTGCATGGCGCGCTACGATGTCGCCAATCCGCCAGCGCTGCGTCGCCTGCTCGGCTCCGGGACGCAGTTGCGGCCTTTCTCCGCCGAGATCATCGACGCGGCCTACAAGGCCGCGATGGCGCTCTATGACGAACTGTCGGCCGCTAATCCCGATTTCAAAGCGCTCTATGACAGCATGCGCCGCTTCCAAGCCGAATCTGCGCCTTGGTACCAAGCCTCGGAATACAGCTATGACAGCGTCGTGCTGCGCCAGATCAGGCGCTAGCCGGGGAGTTCCCATGGTGCTTCCGGCGCCCATCCCGTCTGGCCACACCCCGGCGCGGCCGTCCCGTCGACGTCACGGGATGTTGCGGCTGTGAGTGCGTAGTCCCCAGCGGTCGCGACCTCCTGATCGCGCCGCTTCTTTGGCGTAATCAGCAAGCCCGTGTTCTGCTGTGGCGACTTCCCAATATTGACTCAGACCACAACGATGATGTTCCTATTTTGCTCTCGCTTCACCGAGAGGCTGCGCGTCAGTCGATCGAAGCTCCGGCAACGCCCTGACCTCCATCGTTGTCAGGGGCAGGATCGCGATGCCCATTCCGGTCCGCACCAAAGCCGATGGTCGTGGCACCGAACCTGCCGAGTTGCAGAAGCTCGCAAATGCCTTCGACGCGGCGTGGATCTCTATCAATACAGCCAAGCCGATCGAGCCGCTTCAGGTTTCCGCTGAGCGAGAGCGTTTCGGCTGCATTCTCGCCCATCTATGGCAGTCGGAGCCTCATGCGAACTTGCGGCCATGGCGGTTAAAACGATTCAGCGCCTGCACGGCTGAAGCCGCCATCGGGTGTGGTATTTCGCCCATCGAGGCGCTTGGTCAGCAACCTTGAGAAAGCCGGCCATATGGCTGACCCTGATGTGACATAGCCTTTAGCCGGGTACCGACCAATGCAGCAGTATCCACCGACCAATCCTGATGGTGCTCGAACGGTCCTGCCTTGGCCAGCGTCAGGGATTCTCTGTTGAACCGAGCGTCAGGATGCGCTGTGCGAGCCGTTCTGCAAGCGCGGGTTCATGCGTCACCATCAGAAGCCCGAGGCTGCGCTCGCGCACGGCCTCGATCAGGATCGTGAACACCTCCTTCTGACTGACCGGATCGAGACGCGAGGTCGCCTCGTCAGCGAAGAGGAACACCGGGTCGAGCAGCAGAGCGCGCAGGATCGCGAAGCGCTGCAACTCGCCACCCGACACCTCGGTCGGACGACGACCGAGCAACTCCCGCGCGAGCCCGAAGCGCTCCATGCTGGCCTCGGCCTGCGTCCAGGCGAGCCCGTGCAGTTTCAGCAGGTCGCCGAGGCTTTGCCGCAGCGTCTGGTGCGGCGCGAAGGCGGCCGGCGGGTCCTGGTAGAGCTTTTGGAAACGGGTCGGTGCCAGGCGGGCGGCCCGTTGCACTTCTCCCTGATCGAGCGGCACGAGGCCGAGCAGAATGTTGCCGACGGTCGTTTTGCCGCAGCCGCTGGGGCCGACGATGGCGACGATCTCGCCACGCCTGACGGAGATGTCCAATCCGTAAAAAAGGGTCTGCTCGCCGAAACGCTTGGAGAGCCCGCGCGCCAAAACCACGGCCTCGCCTGCGGGAGGGAGCGAGAAGACCGGCCACTTCGCCGGGTCCGCCGCGATCAGGGCGCGCGCGTAGTCGTGGCGCGGCTCTGCCAGAACCTGTTCCGCCGGGCCGAACTCGACGAGCGCGCCGTCATGCATGACCCCCACCATGCCGCCCAACGCGGCCGCGACCTCGGGGTCATGCGTGATGGTGAGCAGGAGGCGGCCCTGCTCGACCTCCCGACGCAACCTTTCGACGACTCCGTCGCGCAGGGCGGCATCGAGCCCCTTGGTCGGCTCGTCGGCGATCAGCAGAGAGGCGCCCGCGGCATGGGTCACGGCGATGGCGGCGCGTTGGCACATGCCGCCCGAAAGTTCGTGCGGGTAGGCCTGGGTGCGATCGCCCAAGCCGACCCCGGCAAGGTCCGCGCGCATCCTCGCCCCGGCTTCCGCCAACCCAAGGCCATGCAGGTATTGGTGGACTTCTCCGACCTGCCCGGCGATGCGCATGGTCGGATCGAGCGCGAGCCAAGGCTCCTGCGGCAGGATGGCGATCGTCCGGCCCCACCGGGCGCGCGTCAGCGCGGGCGTGCCGCCAAGAAGATCCTGCCCGTCCAGCGTGATGACGCCCCGCGCCGAGAGCCCGGTTGGGAGGCTTCCCATGATGGCATGAGCCACGAGCGATTTGCCGGAGCCGCTGGCGCCGAGCAGGGTCACGGGCCGGCCCTGCGCCAGCGTGAAGGCCACGTCGGAAACGATCGTCGTCGTGCCGGCCGAAATCGCGAGGCCGGACACCGTCAAGGCTTGAAAGCGAACCGGCGCGTTCATCGGGCATCGCTCCGCGTCGCAAGCTGAAGCCCGAGCACCAGCAGAAAGATCAATACCCCCGGCATCAGCACATGCAGCGGCGCCTCGGCGTAATAGGGCAGAAGCTCCACGATCATCGCGCCGAGCTCCGGCGTCGGCGGACGCAGGCCCACGCTGATCGCGCTCAAGGTCGAGATCGCGATGATCGCGGTCGACATGGCGAAGGCCGACAGGGTAATCAGGATCGGGGCGATCTCGGGCAGGACGAGGCGGCGCAGAATGTAAGCGGTGCCGAACCCCAGAAGCCGGGTCGCCTCGACATGCGGCTGCTTCAGGGCGCCCGCCGCCGTCACGCGGGTGACGCGATAGAACTCGATCCAGAGCGTGAGCGCGAGGCCGAGATAGAGAGGCCCGAAGGTGCCCGGCGCGAAGGCCAGTAGGATGAGGACCAGCAGCAGTCCCGGCAGGGCGAGCAGCACGGTCGATACCAGATCGAGAACGCGCTCCAGCCAGCCGCCGCACCAGGCAGCGAGAAGACCGAGCAGGATGCCTGGGACCGCGGCGGTCGTGACGGTGAGCAGCGCCATGCCGAAGGAGAGCCGGGCGCCATGACTCAGCCGGGCGAGCATGCTGCGGCCATAGTGATCGGCGCCCAGCCAATAATCGGGCCCCGGCGGAGCGAGGCTGGCGGCGAAGTCCTGCTCGGTCGGGTCGACGGAGACGAGCAGCGGCCCCAGCAAGGCGAACACGGCCAGCAAGCCGAGCAGCGTAAGCCCGGCGAGGCGCAAGGGCGTCAGCCACGAGCGCTGCGTGATGGGAACCAGGGTGGCGTCGGCGATGCTCATATGCGTTTGGGCCTTGGATCGAGCCAGTGGCAGGCGAGATCGACCGCCATGGCGATGACGACGAAGAGCAGGCCCATGGCGAGGGCAGTGCCCTGCACCATCGGCACATCGCGCGCGATCACCGCATGGACCAACGCGTGGCCGATACCGGGGATGCCGAACAGCGTCTCGACGACGACGACACCCTCGATGAGATAGATCGCCTGCAAGGCGATATAGGAGACGACAGGGATGGCGGCGTTGCGCAGCACGTGACGGCGCACGACCACGGGCTCCGGTAAGCCTTTCAGCCGCGCAAAGGCGAGGTAAGGGGTGCGCGCGACGGCCGCCACGGCGTCGCGCGCGACGCGGCTCGAGACAGCGGCAAGTCCGAGCGCGAGCGTCAGCGCCGGCAGCGCCAGATCGCGCCAAGTGCCGTAGCCCGCCGGCGGGAACAGGCCGAGCAGCATCGCGAAGACGAGGATCAGCAGAAGCCCGAGCACGAAGGGTGGCAGCGAGCGCAGGACGATCGCACCGGCCAGCGAGGCGTTGTCGACCCCGCCGCCGCGCCGCAGTCCGGCCAGGAGCCCGAGCGGCGGTCCGAGCAGCAGCGACAGCACGAGCGCCGATCCCGAAAGCCAGAGCGTCGCGCCGAGCTGGATGCGCAGTTCCTTGGTGATGGGCACGCCGGTCACGACGGAGTGGCCGAGATCGAGCCGCGCCAGTTGCGTCATCGACGCGCCGAGCTGAACCAGCACCGGCTGATCAAGACCGAGTTCGCGGCGAACCTGCTCGGCGGCCACCGTGATATTGGCGTCCGGGCCGTAGCGGCCTGCGGCGATCCGCATCGCCGGATCGCCCGGCAGCGCGCGTACGAGGATGAAGCAGAGAATGCCGACGACGACCACCACCAGCCCGGCCTGGAGCAGCCGGGCGAGAACGAGATGGTTCATTCTCACTGCGCCCAGCGGATGGAAGCCAGGCCGTAATTGACCTCGAGCGGGTCGATCCGCAGTCCGGTGACGCGCTTGTTGGCGACGATGGCGAGCTCCGACCAGGTCACCGGGATGCTCGGCAGCTCGCTCTGGAGAATTGCGATCGCCCGCTTCTGCATCGGCGCACGCGCGGCGAGGTCGCTGGTCTGCGCCATTGTCTCGACCAGCGCGTTGAGCTCTTCATTCGACCAGCCGGTCGCGCCCCAATCGCTGCCGCCGGATTTGTAGTCGTCGCGCAGTGTGCCGATGGCATCGGGCACGAGGGAATAGAGCCGCGAGACGAGGCCCATCTCCAGAGTACCGTCCTTGTGTCGCGCCGGGATTTCGGAGCTGTTGCCGACCGAGACCTTCGCGTCGATGCCGACCTGTTTCAACTGCGCCTGGATCGCCGTGGCGACAGGCGGCAGCTCCGGCCAACTCGCATAGGTCAGCAGCGTGAAGGAGAAGGGCTTGCCGTCCTTTTGCAGGAGGCCGTCGGCGCCCGGCGTCCAGCCGGCCTCGGCGAGCAACACCTTAGCGGCGGCAAGGTCGCGCTTCAGCGGCGGCAGCTCCGGGTCGTGCCAACCGGCCAGCGCCTTGGGGAAAAGCTGCGTCGCCGCCAGATCGGCGTTACGTAGGATAACCCGCGTGATCCCTTGGCGGTCGAGCGCCGCGCTGATCGCACGCCTGACCCGGACATCGCTGAACAGAGGCGAAGCAGCGTTGACCTTGAGAATCCTGGTGCGAGGGATCGTGGCGACGCGAACGTCGAGGTTGGGGTTGCGCTTCAGCCGCTCGACCGAAACCGGCAGCATCGAGAAGACCAGATCGGCCTCGCCGCTCTCGGCCATGAGAGCCCTGGTCTCGCCCTGACCGATGGCGTGATAATCGACTTCGGCAATGCCGGGCTTGGTGCCGGTCCATTCCGCGGCGGCTTCGAGCTGCATGTTGAGCGGCGGCGTCAGGCTCTTTACGCGATAAGGCCCAGAGCCGACGATTCGCTCGACCTTGCCCGAGGCTCCGATCGAGGACGGGGCGAGGATGATGGTGGTGAAGTTGACGAGATAGGCCGGCAGCGCCGCGAACGGCTTCGACAGGCGGATGACGACGTCGTTGCCATCAGGCTCGACGGCCGCGACGGGTACCTGGCTGAAGACGCCGGCACCACCATGGACCTTGCGCAGGGTATCGGCCGCGATCACCCCGGTGACCGGGCTGCCATCGTGAAAACGCGCCGATTCGCGGAGACGGAAGCGCCAGACCAGACCGTCCTCACTGGCAGACCAGGACGTTGCCAGACCGGGGCTCAGTTTGCCATCGGCATCAACGGAGACGAGCGTCTCCGCCACCTGCATCCGGCTGAAGACGAAGCCGGACTGCGCCGGATCGATCCCGGCGATTTCCCACGGGCCGACGACCTTCAGCGGCTTTGCCGCGGCCATGCCTGTCATCGACAGCACCGCAAGGGCGATCGCAACCCATTTCCTCGACACGAGCCGTCTCCATGAAACGTTATAATGTTGCGCTTAGCGTTGTCGCGACGCGCGTGCAAGGGGAGATGAACGGCAAGGCTCACCATGCCTGAAAAACAAGCGACCAAGGCCGGGCTCCGCTCGGCACCCCCGACAGGGGCGCCAAGCTCGCCGTGCAGGCCGTAGTGAACGGGCGGGCGACGACGGCCGATCCGCTACACATGCAAGCCGCCGTCCGGCATGGGGGGACCTTGACCTCGCAGGTCAGCTCGGCCGAGCCGCGTCTGTTCGCTGATGCAAGGCTTGGCGAGTGGGTGGGCAATGTGTAGCCGCCAGGCCACCCGTGGAATGCGCCAGATAGCGGACATCAACATTCCGCCCGATAGCAGACGGTGCCGGTCAGCTCGCCTGCACCGCAGGGCGTCAGGTCAAAGCGGAGCCACACACATGTCCAAGAAGGTGGCGACATCCTTCGCGCGCCGTCTTCCATAGTCGATGAGCCTCTGCGCCCGGTCCGCGCCGATTCCGGCGGTCAGTTCAAGGAACTTCTCCTCGAGTGCCTCGTCGCCAAGCGGACGATCTGTGTCTCCACGAATGCCCGTTGCGGTCGCCTCGAACACGTCGCCTGACTCTGTCGTGACGCGGAGATGGGCCTGCCTGGAGCCGGGGAACAGCCGCGAGAACTCGTCTCGCTCGCGCAGGACGATCCGTCGGAGCATCGCCGCGACCGCCGGGTCTTCGAGCCCCGCCGGACCGATTTCCTCGGCGCCAAGCTTTCCGCGGACAAGAAAGGCTGCGAGTGGAAAACCCAGGGCGTATTGCGCCGATTCCGTGGAGTTCGGTAGCGTAACGCCGAGCCGCACAGCCTCGTGAAAGGTCTCGACCTCGATACGCGCGATGCTGCTCGGCGCAACCTTATGCCTCTTCAGCAAGAGCGCCGCCGCCTCGATAGCCGGCTGGGCCCAGCGACAGACCGGCCAAGGCTTGAAATACTGCTCCAGCAGATACCAGCGTGAGCCGAGATCTCCCCAAAGCGCAGCCTGCTCGGGCGCTTCGAGCGTGATCGCCGGAGCACCCGTAAATCCCTCCTGCGCCAGATAGGCGGCCGAGACGCCGGCGAAGGCGCCCCAGCCTGAGCCATCCTTCAGCATGGTCGGATGGTCGATGCAGCGCATCATCTGGCTGCGCGGGCCGTGATACTCGGCGATGCCAAGCGCGTGGCGCGTCCTGTCGTTGTCGAGACCGAGCAGCCGAGCCGTCACGGCGGCGCAGCCGAGCGCGTTCCAGGCGCCCGAGGTGTGATAGTCGCTGACGCTGGCGTGCAGCGCGATGCCGGCGCGGGTCGCGATCTCGTATCCGATGACCAGCGCCGTCAGGGCGTCCTCCATGCCGACTTCGTCGGGCGCGGCGGCATCGCCCGCGTCGAGCACAGCGAGGATCGCGGGCAAAAGGGCCACGCCGGCATGGCCTTTTGTCAAAGCGTGGCCGTCATGGGCATCGAAGGAGTCGATCGTCGAGGCTCCGGCAAAGGCGGCCCCCGCCACACTCGCCCGACGACCGTCGAAAAGCAGCCGCGCCCCGCCTTCGCCGGCTCCCATATGCCTGACGGCAAAGTTGTGAACGATGCGCGACAGCTCTGTGGTCCGGCCGCTGGCGGCGACGCCGACCAGATCGAGCAGGCAGCGCCGCGCCTGATGCGTGACGTCGTCCGGAAGGTCCGCAAAGCGCAGGGCATGGATGAAGCTGAGCGGGGTCATGGTGGTTCCAGGTCCGGAGACCGAGCGTGATGTCGAGAAAGCAAGCGGTGGATCAGGTCCGGCGCGCTGTCGCGGATGGTCGGCAGGGTGTCGCGCGCCGCGTGGCCATCGGCGAGATCGATCCTGGCGACGACAAGGCCGGGTTCCGCACCGGCCCGCGCCTGTTCGTGGCCGGTGGCGTCGAGAATGCGCGAGCCACCCCAGAATTCGACATCGCCTCGATCGCCGCAATGATTGGCGAAGACGATCGGCAGGCCATAAGTCAGCGCGGTATGGGCGAGGTTGATCTCCCAGCCGCGGGGATTGTCGAAACCGCCGCCGACCGCGCCGAGCGAGGACGCCACCGGCTGCAGCAGCAGGTTTGCGCCTGAGAGCGCGGCGAGCCAGGGCAGCGACGGGTTCCAGCTATCGGCGCAGATCAGCGTCGCGACCCGCCAGCCGCCGGCCAGCGGGACGGTGTCGAGCGCGTCGCCGGCGGAATAGACCTCGTCCTCGCGCAGGCTGCCATAGCCGGGCAGGTTGAGCTTGCGGTGGACCGCCACGACCTTGCCTCCGGCCAGCAGGGCCTGAGCGTTGAAGACGCGCCCGTCCTGCGCGCGCTCGATGAAGCCGACCGAGACCGTCATCGGGCCGGCCATTTTCGCGATCAGCGTCAGTGTGACCTCGTCGCGCATCATCGCCAGCGCCGCGCAGTCCGGCGCGGCGAGATAGTCGGTCAGGGACAGTTCCGGAAAGACGAGCAGATCGACGCCGCGCCGCCGCGCCGTCTCGATCATGGCGAGATGGCTTGCGAGATTGGCCTGCAGATCGCCGGGCAGGCAGGCGATCTGGGCCGCAGCCACTGTCAGGGCGGTCATGACCGGAGCGAGACACGGCGGGGGCTCAAAACCCCCGCCGCATCGTTGGGGTCAGATCAGCGCCTGCGCCTTGAGGAAGCCGGTGGCGACCTCCTCGATGGTCTTCTTGTCGACGTCGACCGTGGCGTTAAGCTTGGCCATGGTGGCGTCGTCGAGCTTGGCGGAAAGCCCGTTCAGCAGTTCGGCGAGCCTCGGGTTCTTGTCGAGCGTCTCCTTGCGCACGACAGGCGTCATCGCATAGGTCGGGAAATAGCCCTTGTCGTCGGTCAGGATGACGAAGTCGAAGGCAGGGACACGGCCGTCGGTTGCGAAGACCAGCCCGACATCGACTTGGGCGTCCCGCAGCGCCTGATAGACGAGGCCGGTATCCATGCGCACCGTACTCTCGCGGCCGAACTCGAAGCCGTAGGTCGTCTGCAGCGGGCCGAGACCGTCGGGGCGGGCGTAGAACTCGGCGTTGCAGCCGAACTTCACCGCCTGCCCGCCCTTGATCTTGCCGGCGAGGTCCGACAGCGACTTGATGCCCTTGGCATCGGCGTCCTTCTTGCGCATGGCGAGCGCATAGGTGTTGTTGGCCTTGGACGGGTTCAGCCAGACCAGCCCCTTGGCGGCGTCGAGTTCCTTGACCTTGGCGTAGGTCGCGGCCGGATCCATCTTCTCGGTAACCTTGTTGAAGGTGATCAGCGAGGTGCCGGTGTATTCCCAGTAGAGGTCGATCTGGCCGGCTTCCTGCGCCTGCCGCAGCGGCGCGGTGCCCAGGCCCGCGCGCTTGTCGACGGTGAAGCCCTTGGCCTTGAGCAGCTGCGTCGTCATCTCCGACATGATCTGCTGCTCGGTGAAGTTCTTGCCGCCGACGACGATGGTCTGCGCCTGCGCCGAGAGCGGTGTGAGTGAGAGCGCGAAGGCGGCCCCGGCCAGTCCGATGAAGCTGCGTTTCAGCATGATTATCCCCTTTTTGCTGGTTGATTGACCGCCGCTCAGCGCAGCGGGTTGACGCCTTTGGGAACCAGCCAGAACTGGATCTGGCCGATCAGGAAATCGACCATGACCGCGAGCAGCGCCGTCGGGATCGCGCCCGCCAGCAGCATGCTCGGCTCCATCAGGTCGATGCCGGTGAAGATCAACTCGCCGAGGCCCCCGCCGCCGATCAGAAAGGCGAGCGGCACGGTGCCGATATTGATCGCGAGCGCCGTGCGGATGCCGGCCAGGATGACGAAGACGGCATTGGGAAGCTCGACCCGGCGCAGGATCTGGCCCGGCGTCATACCCATGCCCCGCGCAGCCTCGATCAGCGGTTGCGGCACCGAGCGCAGGCCGGCGATTGTGTTGAGCACGATCGGCAAAAGCGTCAGCACGAACAGTGCGAAGATGACGGGCGGCGCGCCGATGCCGAGGAACGACATCGAGAGCGCCAGCAGCGCGAGCGTCGGGATCGTGGTGCCTAGATTGACGATCTGCGTGACCGCATCGGCAAAGGCCTCGAAGCGCGGGCGCGTCAGCACGATGCCGAGCGGGATGCCCACTAAGATCGCGATCG
>JBKJSB010000109.1:0-16833 GCA_046593015.1 Allobosea sp. | reverse complement strand
CGCCATCGGCGACATCAACACCTATCCCGGCAAGCTCAAGCTGATCCTCTCGGGCTTCCACGAGGCAGCCCTCGCAGCCCAGAAGGTCCACCGCTACGTCTATCCCGACAAGCGCCTGACCTTCCAGTACACGACCTCCTCGACATCGCTCCAGAAAAAGCTCGGAGTGGCGTGATGCTTGTGCGGGTGACGCCGGCCGCCTTCACTCGCTGACGATCGCCTGATCGAGAGCGTCGCAGTCCTTGTCAGCGGCACGCTGCAAGCGAAACACCGCGTCGCTCCTGCTGAAATCGATCATCTGGCTCTCGCCGTCGGAGAGTTTGCGGTTACGCCGCATCGGCAGGGATTCGTCCATGTGGATGGTCAGGGTCTCGCCCGATGCCGACAACACAGGCTCGGCCCCGCCGCCCTCGTCGCTTGCATCCTGCGAGATCGCGCAGACGATGCCGGCCGCGCGCGGATAGCTGCGGATGCGGGTTGCGCCCTGCACGTCCCGGTTCGCCTCCGCGCTGAAGCGGCAATCGCCGATCGCCCGGAGCGGCTGCGCCACGTTGCGCCGCGTCGCCTCGATCCGGATCCGGCTCAGCGGCGGCACGCTGTCGATCGCCCCAGCGATGCGCTCGACCCTGAACGAGATCCGCATCGAAATCGTGCGCTGGGCCGGATTGGCGGCGAGATGCTTCGCGTCATAGGCCCTGACATAGCAGGCGCGCGAACCGAGCGTCTCGGCCATGATGCCCGGAAGCGCCAGCGCGGGCGCAGGCGCTGCGGCGAGACAGGCTGCGACAGCCGAAGCCCTGAGCATATCAAGCCCCCTTCGCAGCAGCCAGCCGAACGGCGCAGAGACCGGATGGTCCCGGTCCTGATCGTCTCACCGATCGGAGATCGCCGCAATCCGCGATGAGGGGCGGATGTCAGTAGGCGCGTGATGACGACATCTGCGGCCGCGTCTCGGCGGCCGGTGCGGCGGATCCCAGACGCAGCGTGGCGCGCGCCGGCTCAGACGGCACTGTCAGGGCCGCCGGCGGCAGGCCGCCGGGCCATGCCGCGATGGCGGGACCGGCCGGCTGCGCCGGCATCGGCGCATCATCCTCGACCGCCTCCGGCGCGACCTTCTCGCGGAACTCGGCGATGGCGCCCTCGATCGGCTTGAAGCTGAAGCGGACCTTGTGCGCGCCGGCGGGAACCTGCACGGCGCGAAACAGCACGTTCGCCTTGAGGATCTCGCTCTCGACGCCATCGACCGTCGCGCGCCACCAGGGGTGCCAGATGTCGTTGAGCACGACGAAGCCACCTTGCGTCGTCACCACGTCGATCTCGACCTCGGTGTTCTCGTAACGCGTGAGCCTCACTTCGGCCGGCGTCGCCGCAACCGCAGGCCGCTCGGGCGTCGCCTCGCCGGGCTCGCTTTCGAGCAGCACGGCCTGGGTCGGATCGACGTCTGGCCAACGTCCGCCGGACTTCATCATGTCGAAATCGGCGAGCCGCCAGCCGGGCACGAACTGCGCGCGCGGCAAGGCGCGCGGGTTCTCGTAGATGTAGCCCTCAGCCGTATAGGCGACGAGCTTGAGGTCGCCGTCGCGCAAGGTCTTGTCGACCTGCCCGATCGGCACGCGCGTCGCGATGTAGCGCAGGCCGAGAAAGTCGGCGAGCTTGCAGCGATAGGACGGGAACAGCGAGGTGAACTTGCGCTGGTCGGGGCCGGCGATGGTGTCGCGCGTACCCACCGCGTCCGAGAAATCGGCGAGCCTGAGCGGGTTGTAGCCCAGCGTATGGTCGAAACCATGCACAAGCCCGGCATTGGGCCATTCGAAACCCATGCCGAGCAGTTCGACCCGGTCGCGACGCGGCGAACCCGCCGGCTGCGCGACCAGGCGCTTCAGCGCGGCGACGGTCTCGTTCTTCGTCTCGGGCCGCAGCACATCATAGATCTCGGGGGAGAGTGCCGTCGATTCATTGGGGCCGTTGTTGAGGCCAAGGTCGGCGCCGACAACGCCGGTGACCAGCATGGCGGCGGCGAGCGGGCCGAGACCCTGCCGCCATCCCACCAGCACGGCCAGCACCGCCGCTCCGGCGGCGAACCAGACGATGGCGACCAGCACAGGCTTCCACGCATCGGCAAGATGGCTCTCCGTGCCGGAGACCGCGAGCGAAATGCCGAGAAGCAGCGCCAGCACGCCAGCCACGATCGCAAGATCGCGCCGGACTGGTCCGACCGCCGTCTCGGTGAGCACGCGATGCAGGACGTAGCCCGACAGCATCGCCCCGAGCGCGCCGATCAGGAAGGTCGCGTCGGCCGGGCGCCGAAACGCTTTCACGCCAGGCAGATACTCGTAGACGAGGTGGAAGAACGGCGTGTAGCGACCGAGCGAAAACAGCACCATGAACAGGAACAGCAGCGACAGGGGCCGGATCGCCTTGTCCCAGAGCCAGCCCCGCGTCAGCCCGGGCGCGATCAGCAGCAGCAGCGGCAGCGCACCGATATAGACCTGCCCCATGTTCTGGGACAGGAACAGCTCCCTCGCGTCCCAGGAATTGCTGTAGGGCCCCCAGAATTCGACGGCGGGATCGCGCGCGCCGAACAGATCGGCGATGAACGCCGTCAGCAGTGAGGCCGGGTGCAGCGAACCGCGCCCCGCCTCGACGAGATCGACCGCCGGACGCGTCGTCGCCTCGGCGAAGAGCCAGACCCAGAGCAGCGGCAGCGCGATCGCGACGGCGCCGACGACGCCGGCCATGACAGCCGGAGCGAGGCTGGCGCGGAACGCCGGCCAGCCGCCCGAGAGCCAATGCGCCATGACGAGGCCGATCAGCACATACGCACCCAGCAGCGCGACCTGGTCCGGCTCCAGCACCATCAGCCCGGCGGCGAGACCCGCCAGCGCGCCATATCCCAGCGAGCCGCGCTGCAGCATGCGCGCGGTCAGCCAGAAGGCGATGGCGAAGAAGGCCAGGCTCGCGATCTGCCCGACATGCTGGACGCGCCACATCGAGGAGGCCCCGAAGGCGAAGACCAGCGCCGCCATCAGGCCGCCGGCCGGGTGCCAGCCGCGGTCGCGGAAAACCATCAGCAAGGCGAGGCCGCCGGCCAAGAGGTGCAGCAGCACATAGGCATCGACCATCTGGAAGCTAGGCGACGGCGAGAGCAGCGCCAGGATGATGGCGGGCGAGAAGATCAGCGATTGCGGATCGGCGATCTGGGGCGAGCCGCCGAAGACGTTATGCGTCCAGAACGGCGACTGGCCGCTGTGCAGCGCCTGCGCCAGAAATTGGATCTGGGCCTGGAAATGCGCCTTCGCATCGAACGGAATCGTCACCGCGCCGGAAAGCCAGGGCCAGCACAGCACCGTCCAGACACAAATGAAGACGACGGCCGCCAGCCTGTAGCTGACGCCCCTCTGCAAAATCGCGTTCAAGCGGACCCCCCGGTCCCCTCAGGCTTGGACGGTCCCCGATTGGAAACCAGCCTCCACCCTGTCAGTGGAAGCGACGATGCGGTTGGCGAGGTGAACCGAAACTGAATGAATCGGGGAATTCATTCAGGCCAAGTCGAGAACGGTCAAGGATCGGTGAGGATAACTGAGCGTTTCAGCGCGGATTCGCGAGCCAGGCCGCGACGATGCGCCTCTCCGCGGGCGTCATGCCCGAGAGGTTGTTGGGCGGCATGGCATGCGTCATCACCGCCTGCGCCCGGATCGCCTGCGCCTGCCGCGCTATGAAGGCAGGCTCATGCAGCAGCACGCCCTTGGGCGCGATCCCGATGCCCGGCCAGGAGGGCTGCGGGGCATGGCACATGGCGCAGCGGCCCGTCACGATGCTGGAAACCTCGTCGGGCGGTGCCGTCAGCCCGGCCAGCATGAGCGGCGCGGGAGCGGGCTGCGGCGCCAGACCCAGCCGTTCGCGTCCGCCGGGCGAGGACGCCATCGCGAGCCAGAAGGCGAGCCAGAGCGCCACGATTGCCACGGCCCAGGTCCACCAGGGCGACTTGGCATGGTCGGCATGGCGGACATTGTAGAAATGCCGGATCAGCGCGCCCGCCACGATGACCAGCGCCACCAGCGCCGGGATCACCGCCGAATTGGCGTAGGTCACCGGATAATGGTTCGACAGCATCAGGAACAGCACCGGCAGGGTGATGTAGTTGTTGTGCATCGAGCGCTGCTTGGCGGCGCGGCCATGTTTCGGGTCGGGTTTCTCGCCCGCCATCAGCGCAGCGATGACCTTGCGCTGGCCCGGCATGATGTTGAAGAACACGTTGGCGGTCATGATCGTCGCCATCAGCGCGCCGGTATGGATCAGCGCGCCGCGCCCCGAGAACACGCTGGCGAAGGCCCAGCTTGCCGCCACGACATACCCAAAACCCAGCATCCCGAGCACGACGTCGTTCTTGGCCAGCGGCGACTTGCAGAGCCAGTCGTAGAACAGCCAGCCGAAGACCAGCGCAGCGATGCCGATGGCGCCTGCAGCGACGGGCGACAGCGCCATCACCGCAGGGTCGATCAGATAGAGCTCCGACTGCGCGTAATAGACCCAGACCAGCAGGAAGAAGCCCGAGATCCAGGTCCAGTAGGCCTGCCATTTATGCCACGTCAGGTGCTCGGGCAGGCGCGCAGGCGCGACCAGATATTTCCGCATCTCGTAGAAGCCGCCGCCATGGACCTGCCAGGCGACATATTGCTCGGGCTTAGCCCCCTCGCCCGTCGGCAGCGTCGCATCGCCCTTCAGCGACGCGTCGAGATGGATGAAGAAGAACGACGCGCCGATCCAAGCGATCGCCGTGACGACATGCAGCCAGCGCAGCAGCATGCCGCCCCATTCGAGGAGGTAGGGGTCAAGCACAGGCGGCGCGCCTGAACGATTGACGGGGACGAATCCGGGATTGCTTTTTCATGGCCGCGTCCAGACTAGAGTTTGCCTTTTCTGCAAGGCAAGCTTCGTTCCGACGAACAATCGCCGGGAAGGACGAATCGATCGATGGGACGCCTCTCGACGCATGTGCTCGACACGGTTCATGGCCGGCCCGCGCCCGGCGTGATGATCGCGCTCGACCGGCTGACGCCCGATGGCGGGCGCGAGCGCGTCGCGCAGACGATGACCAATCTGGACGGCCGCACCGATGCGCCGCTGCTGGCGGGCGAGGCGCTCATTGCCGGAATCTATGAAATCCAGTTCTCTATCGGCGCCTATTTCCGCGGGCTCGGCATGGTGCTGGCCGACCCGACCTTTCTCGACATCGTGCCGATCCGCTTCGGCGTCGCCGATCCGCAAGGCCATTACCACGTCCCGCTCCTGGCCACGCCCTGGAGCTATTCGACCTATCGCGGCAGCTGAGACCATGACCAACGACGCCTATCCGCGCGACCTCGCAGGCTATGGCCGCGACGCGCCCCATCCGCACTGGCCGGGACAGGCCCGCATCGCCGTACAGTTCGTGATCAATTACGAGGAAGGCGGGGAGAACAACATCCTGCATGGCGACGCAGCGTCGGAGGCCTTCCTCTCCGAGATCGTCGGGGCCGCGCCCTGGCCCGGCCAGCGCCACATGAACATGGAGTCGATCTACGAATACGGCTCGCGCGCCGGCTACTGGCGGCTCTGGCGGATGTTCACGGCTCGCGCCATGCCGGTCACGGTCTTCGCCGTGGCGAGCGCGCTTGGCCGCTATCCCGAAATCGTCGGCTCGATGCGGGAGGCCGGCTGGGAGATCGCCACCCACGGCCTGAAATGGATCGACTATCGCGACGCGCCCGCCGAGCGGGAAGCCGCCGACATCGCCGAGGCGATCGGACTCCAGACCGAGTTGACCGGCGAACGCCCGCTGGGCTTCTACCAGGGCCGGACCTCGCAGAACACGACGCCGCTGATGATGCAGGAAGGCGGTTTCCTCTACACCGCCGACAGCTATGCCGACGAACTGCCCTACTGGCTCGAAGGTCCGGGCGGTCCGCAGCTTTGCGTGCCCTATACGCTCGACGCCAACGACATGCGCTTCGCCACGCCGCAGGGCTTCAACGCCGGCGACCAGTTCTTCGCCTATTTGAAGGACACGTTCGACACGCTCTACGCAGAGGGCCAGACCACCCCGAAGATGATGTCGGTCGGGCTGCATTGCCGGCTCGTCGGCCGCCCCGGCCGGGCCGCGGCGCTCGCCCGCTTCCTCGATTATGTCGCCTCGCGTGACCGGGTCTGGGTTGCGACGCGGCTCGATATCGCCCGCCACTGGATCAGGCAGCATCCGCCAGCCCGGGGGTATGTCCCGTCCAAAGTCCCGAAGGCGCTCTTCGTCGAGGTCTTCGGGCGCGTCTGGGAGCATTCGCCCTGGGTGGCGCAGGCCGCTTTCGATACCGGCATCGGGCCGGCGCAGGACGACGCGGCCGGCCTCCATGCCGCGATGGCCGCCGCCATGCAGGCGGGCTCGCAGGGCCAGAAGCGCGCCCTGCTGCTGGCCCATCCCGACCTCGCCGGCAAGCTCGCAGCCGCCGGAGAGCTGACGCCGGAATCGACCAGCGAGCAGGCTTCCGCCGGGCTCGACCGGCTCTCGAGCGACGAGCGCGTCCGCTTCACCGCGTTGAACGAGGCCTACAAGGCCCGCTTCGGCATCCCCTTCATCATCGCGGTGAAGGGGCTGACCAAGGACGAGATCGTCGCGGCCTTCGAGGCGCGGCTGGCGAGCTCGCGCGAACAGGAGTTCGAGACGGCGCTGGCGCAGGTGGAGAAGATCGCGCTGATCCGGCTGCGGGAGTTGCTGCCGGGCTGACTACAACCCGCTGACCAGATGCCCGCCATCGACCGCCACCACCGCGCCGGTCATGAAGCACGAGGCGTCGGAGCAGAGCAGCAGCAGCGGCCCGTCGAGATCGGCGAGATCGGCGGCGCGGCGCATCGGCACGCGGCTGAGCAAGGCCCGGCCCTGCTCCGTCTCGAAGAAATCGCGGTTGAGATCGGTGATGACGTAGCCCGGCGCCAGCGCATTCACCCGTACCTTGTAGCGCGCCCATTCCAGCGCCAGCGATTTGGTCAGCTGGATCAGCCCGGCCTTGGCCGCGGAATAGGGCGCGACCGAGACCGCGACGCGCTCGCCGAGAATCGAGGCGATGTTGACGATCGAACCGCCGGACTCCTGTTTCGTCATGATCCGGGCGGCGCTCTGGGCCGCGAAAAAACAGCCCTTCAGGTTGATGTCGAGATGGGCGTCCCATTGCGGTTCGGTGATTTCGAGTGCGCGCTCGGGTTCGGCGACGCCGGCATTGTTGATCAGCACGTCGAGACCGCCGAGTGCCGCGCTCGCCTCGGCAAGCCCAGCTTCGATCGCGGACACCGACCCGACATCGAGCGCAAGCGGAACGACCTTGCCCGGCAAATCCGCACAGTCCCGCGCCAGCCCCTCAAGCCGGTCGAGCCGGCGCGCGGCGGCGACGACATGCGCCCCCTCGCCTGCCAGTACACGTGCGAAATGCGCGCCCAGCCCCGATGACGCGCCGGTCACCAGAACCCGCTTGCCCTTGATATCCGCGCTCATGCTCAACCTCAGCCCTCATCCTGAGGAGCGGCCGAAGGCCGCGTCTCGAAGGATGCTCCAGATGTCTCCGGAGCTTTCTGGAGCATCCTTCGAGACGCCGCTTTTCGGCTCCTCAGGATGAGGGCCGAAGCCGGACGAATGCAACTACCGCGTCTTCAGGCCGCACGCATCTCCGGCGCCGCCTCACCCACACGTCGAAGATCGGCGATGAAGCGGGCGCGCTCGCGCTGCTGCGAGGCCTCGTCGGGCAGACGCAGCAGATAGGACGGATGCACCGTCGCGATCAGCTTCGTCCCGTCGTCGAGCGCAAGCGCGCGCTCGCGCACCGAGGCGAGCGAGCCGGTGTGGCCCGTCAGCGCCCGTACAGCACTCGCGCCCAGCGCGACAATCAACTTCGGCCTGACGAAGTCCCGCTCCAGCCCGAGCCAGAACCGGCAGGCGGTGATCTCGGCCGCATTGGGCTTCTCATGGATGCGGCGCTTGCCCCGCACCGTGAACTTGAAGTGCTTCACGGCATTGGTGACATAGGTGCGGGATCGATCGAGCCCGGCTTCGGCCAGCGCCCCATCGAACACCTGTCCGGCCGGTCCCACGAAAGGCCTGCCCGCCAGATCCTCCTGGTCGCCCGGCTGCTCGCCGACGAACATCACCGGCGCATCCATCGGACCTTCGCCGAACACCGTCTGCGTCGCGTCCTGGCACAGCCCGCACAGCGTGCAGTCGCGCGCCGCCTTTGCCGCCTCTTCCCAGTTTTGCGGAATCTCGCCGTCCCGTTGCATCGGCTCGGGCTGCCGCTGCGCCTGCCTCAGATGCCGCTCGGGCGGCTGGGTCGGCGCGGTCGCGACCATCGCCTCGGCGCGCCGGCCAGCGCCTGCGATCAGCGGCGCGATCAGTTCGGCCTCGGGGAGGTTGCGCCAGTATTTCTCCGGCATCTCGGCCTTCATCGCCTTGATCTTGAGTCGGGCCGGATTGAAGATATTGGCGTAGTAGGTCAGCCAATAGGCCTCCATCGCGTCCTCACTGGGCGCATCGGCCTTGGTGGCACCCGGCGTGAGGTGCAGCGTCGCACCGTCCCAGTGCAGCGAGCGTAGTGGTGTCAGGATCGACCAGCGGATCGCCGAGAAGCGCTTCACGAAGAAGGACGAGACGCGCTCGACGATGAAATGCTCGGGCTCGAACCAGGCGACATAGGCTTCCCGGCTTTCGGCGTCGCGCACCTCGCGAAAGCGCACGAACGCCGTCATCTTGTGCATGTCGCGCCGCACCGCCCGCGCCATCGCGTCAGCGCGGTGGACGTCCGGATCCGTCGCGACCTTGAGCAAATGCGGCTCGTGCTGAAGGCGCAGGAGCAGGCGGTAGAGCAGCGAGAGGCGCTCGGGATCGCGATGGCAGACCACCTGCGCCGCCAGATCGGGAAACTCGCGCGGGACCTTGAGTTCCGGCCCAGCGACAGGCGCAGCCTCGTCGATCGTCTCGCCATCGAACAGGCTCGACGCCTCGTCGCCCACGACCCATGCGATATCGCCTGGCGGCACGCTCCGCTGCGCCAGCAGCCGCGCCTGCCGCCGCCAGCCCTCGAAATCGGCAGGATGAACAAGGCGAGCCACCAGCATCAGAACAGCGCCAGTTGCTGCGGCCGGGGCGCGAGATGCGCCCGCAGGCGCTCGCTGTCGAGCAGCGCTCCCGGCCTCCAATCCGTCGTGACGATGAAATTGCGCAGCACCGTGAGCGAGCGGGCCAGCCGCCCGACATCGTCGAGCCGTAGAGATCGAAAGCGGCGCATCTCGATGATGCGCTTGACGCTGCGCGTGCCGAGCCCGGGCACACGCAGCAGCGTCTCGCGATCGGCCCGGTTGACGTCGACCGGGAAGCGCGCGCGATGGCGCAGCGCCCAGGCGAGCTTGGGATCGACCGACAGATCGAGCATCTCGCCAGACGCGTCGTCGAGTATCTCGCCGACCTCGAAGCCGTAGAACCGGGTCAGCCAGTCGGCCTGATAAAGCCGGTGCTCGCGCATCAGCGGCGGCTCGGACAGCGGCAGTTGCGCGGACGAATCCGGGATCGGGCTGAACGCCGAGTAGTAGACCCGCCGTAGGCCAAAACTGCCGTAGAGCTGCGCGCTGCGCTGCAGGATGGCGGCGTCGCTCGCCCCGTCCGCGCCGACGATGAGCTGGGTGCTCTGCCCTGCCGGGGCAAAACTCGTCGCCTTGCGCGACACGGCCCGCTCGGCCTTGCCCTCCTCGATCCTGAGCTTCAGCCTGCCCATCGCGGCGCTGATCTCGCGCGGGCGCTTTTCCGGCGCGAAGCGCTTCAGCGAGATCTCGCTCGACAGCTCGACATTGACCGAGACGCGATCTGAATAGAGCCCCGCCTGCGCGACGAGGTCGGGGCTGGCGCTCGGGATCAGCTTGAGATGGATGTAACCGCGGAAGTCGTGGACTTCGCGCAATGTCTGCGCCACCCGCACCATCTCGGCCATGGTGTAGTCCGGCGAGCGGATGATGCCCGAGGACAGGAACAGGCCCTCGATATAGTTGCGCTTGTAGAAGTTCAGCGTGAGGTCGACGACCTCCTCCACCGAAAAACGCGCGCGTCGCACATTGCTCGAGGAGCGGTTGATGCAGAAGACGCAGTCATAGCTGCAGAAATTCGTCAGCAGGATCTTCAGCAGCGAGATGCAGCGCCCGTCGGGCGCATAGGAATGGCAGATGCCCGACCCGGTGGTCGATCCGATACCTTTCCCCCCGAGAGAATCCCGTTTGGTCGTGTTGCTGGAAGCGCAGGAGGCGTCGTACTTCGCCGCGTCGCTCAGGATTTCCAGCTTCTCCATCACCGTCGGCTGTGCCACGACCCATCCTTATGTTCGCTGTATGTTCTATCGCTGCCCGTCGCCCTCCGCCAGCCGCCGCCCTCGTGACGGTTCGCCGCAGCCGAGGCTTGCAGGCAACGTTGGGGAACACACGACCGTCACCCGCGTTGTCGCAGCAGGTTCGGCACAGGAGAGACCCATGTTTCGCCTTCTTCTCATCATCGCCGTTCTGGCGATCGGCTACGACGCCATCGTCCATCAGGGCGCCTATACGCGCAACGCCTGGACCAGCGTCGTCGGCATGACCGATTCGGCGGTCAACAGCGCCCGCGAATTCAGTCGCGGCACGCGCGAGGAAACCCGCACCCAGATCAACTGAGCGGGCTTCTCGTTCAGTTTCGAGCCGGTGGCCCAACGGGGTCGCCGGCTTTTTCATGTCGCCTCGGCCAAGCCGAAACGTCCCGCCGAAACATCCCGCATTGCAGCGAATTCGGCTGGACAGGGCGAGGCGTAGCCGTGATGCTCCGCGCGTTCGAAACAGTCGGGATTGCGTCGCTTGAACGAGACAGCCCTGCAGGCGAGCCCTGCAATCAGCGCCGATTCGGCCAAAATGGTCGAGACGCTCAAGGCGGAGATCGTCAGGAAGCTGACCTATTCGCTCGGCAAGAACCCCTCGGTCGCCCAGCCCCATGACTGGCTGACAGCCGGCATCCTGGCGGCTCGCGATCATGTCGTCGATGTCTGGCAGCGTTCGACGCACGAGAGCTACAAGACCGGGCGCAAGCGCGTCTATTACCTCTCGCTCGAATTCCTGATCGGCCGCTCCTTCGCCGATGCCCTGAACAATCTCGGCCTGACCGGCCCGATGGCGCAGGCGATGGCCGATCTCGGCGTCGATCTCGCCGCGATCGAGACCATCGAGCCCGACGCAGCGCTCGGCAATGGCGGCCTGGGCCGTCTCGCGGCCTGCTATCTCGAAGCCATGGCCTCCACAGGCGTGCCGGCGCTCGGCTACGGCATCCGCTACGATCACGGCCTGTTCAAGCAGCGCATCGAGAACGGCAAGCAGGTCGAGATTCCCGAGGACTGGCTCTCCTTCCGCAACCCCTGGGAGTTCGAGCGCCGCGAGAGCGCCTACCAGATCGGCTTCGGCGGCAGCGTCTCCCCCACCGGCAAACCCGGCGAGGTCGCCTGGACGCCCGAGGAGACGGTCTTCGCCGTCGCTTATGACACACCGATCATCGGCTGGCGCGGCCGCGACGCGACCACCCTGCGCCTCTGGCGCGCGCGCGCGCTGCACCCGCTCTCGCTCGACGCCTTCAACCAGGGCGATCTCGTCGGGGCCGTCGCCGAGCGCAACCGCGCCGAGGCGATCTCGAAGGTGCTCTACCCCAACGATTCCACCCCGGCCGGGCAGGAGTTGCGGCTGCGGCAGGAATTCTTCTTCACCTCGGCCTCGCTGCAGGACCTTGTCAGGCGGCACTACCGTCAGTTCGGCACGCTCGACACGCTGCCCGACAAGGTCGCGATCCAGCTCAACGACACCCATCCGGCGCTCGCCGTCGCCGAGTTGATGCGGCTCCTGATCGACCAGCACGGCATGGCCTGGGAGAAGGCTTGGGCGCTGACCAGCGCTACCATCTCCTACACCAACCACACCCTGCTGCCCGAGGCGCTGGAGACCTGGCCGGTGGCGCTGATGGAGCGGCTGCTTCCGCGCCACATGCAGATCATCTTCGCCATCAACGCCCGTTTCCTCGAAGGCGTGCGCCGCTCGGCCGGCGGCGAAAACGTCGATCTCGCCGCGATCTCGCTGATCGACGAGCATCACGGGCGGCGCGTGCGCATGGCCCATCTCGCCTTCGTCGGCTCGCACACGGTGAACGGCGTCTCGGCGCTGCATTCGCGGCTGATGCAGGAGACGGTGTTCGCCCCGCTGCACGCGGTCTTCCCGAGCCGCATCACCAACGTCACCAACGGCATCACGCCACGGCGCTGGCTGCTCGGCGCCAATCCCGGCCTCACCAAAATCCTGGAGGAAATCTGCGGCGCAGGCATCTCCGACGACATCACCCAGATCAGCCGGCTGGCGCAGCATTGCAGCGATGCGGGACTGCGGCAGCGGCTTGCCGCCGTCAGGCGTCACAACAAGCTCAAGCTCGCCAAGCTCGTCCAGCATGAGACCGGCGTCCTGCTCGATCCTGACGCGCTCTTCGACATCCAGATCAAGCGCATCCACGAATACAAGCGCCAGCTGCTCAATATCCTCGAGACGATCGCGCTCTACGACGCGATGCGCGCCGAGCCCTATCGCGACTGGGCGCCGCGCGTGAAGATTTTCGCCGGCAAGGCCGCTTCAAACTACGGCACGGCCAAGGCGATCATCAACCTGATCAACGACGTCGCGACGGTGGTGAACAACGACATCACCACGCGCGACCGGCTCAAGGTCGTGTTCCTGCCGAATTACAATGTCAGCGCAGCCGAGGTGATCATACCCGCAGCCGACCTCTCCGAGCAGATTTCGACCGCCGGCATGGAGGCGTCGGGCACCGGCAACATGAAGTTCGCGCTGAACGGCGCGATCACCATCGGCACCCTGGACGGCGCCAATATCGAGATCGGCGAGCGGGTCGGCGAAGAGAACATCGTCATCTTTGGGATGACAGCCGAAGAGGTCGCGGCGGCCAAGCGCGATCCGCGCCCGACCGAGCAGGTTATCGCTTCGGCACAGCATCTCGAAGGTGTGCTCGACGCCGTCGCCGGCGGGGTCTTTTCACCGGGCGAGCGCGACCGTTATCGCGGCCTCGTCGACGGCCTGCGCGCCAGCGACTGGTTCATGGTGCTGAGCGATTTCGAGAGCTACCGGCTGGCGCAGCGCCGCGTCGACGATCTCTGGGCCGACCAGGCGCGCTGGTGGCGCAGTTCGATCATCAACACCGCCCATTGCGGCTGGTTCAGCGCCGACCGCTCGATCCGCGAGTATGCCGAGCGCATCTGGCGCATACCCGCGACCCCTGCGCCCCAGGGCTGAGGCACTTGACCCTGCCCTGGCGGATCGAGCCCTGCCGGCTGCCGGCGGCGATGGGCGCGACGGTCACGCCCGAGGGCGTCGCCTTCGCGGTCTTCTCGCGAAACGGCGAACGAATCGACCTCTGCCTGTTCGACGATGCGGGCGAGGTCGAGACCGCCCGGATGCCCCTGCCCTGCCGCCGCAGCGACATCCATCACGGCTTTTTGCCAGGAGCCAAGGCAGGTCAGCGCTACGGGCTCCGCGCGAGCGGGCCCTGGCAGCCCGAACGCGGCCACCGCTTCGACGCGACCAAGCTGTTGATCGACCCTTATGCCACGACGGTCGATCGGCCGTTCCGCTGGGATGCGCGGTTGGCGCAGCACGGCATCGAGACCGGCGACCTCGTGCCACGCTGCATCGTAGCGGAGACCCTAGCGCTTTGTCTGGCGACGCCCGAAGCGACGCCCGCCTTCATCTACGAGCTGGCCGTAAAGTCCTTCACGATGCGCCATCCCGCCGTGCCGGAGCCGCTGCGCGGCACGCTGGCGGCGCTGACCGAGCCGGCGATCCTCGCCCATCTCCAGTGCCTCGGCGTCAGCCATGTCGAGTTGATGCCGGTCGCGGCCTGGATGGACGAACGCCACCTGCCGCCGCTCGGCCTGAGCAACGCCTGGGGCTACAACCCGGTCAATTTCTTCGCGCTCGATCCACGCCTCGCGCCCGGCGGCGGCGGCGATCTCCACCGACTCTGCGCGGCCTATCGTGCAGCCGGCATCGGCGTGATCCTCGACCTCGTCCTCAACCACACCGCTGAGAGCGACGAGCATGGCGCGACGATCTGCCTGCGCGGCCTCGACAACGCGATCCACTATCGCCACGCGATCGACGACCCCGGCCGCCTCATCAACGACACCGGCTGCGGCCACACGCTGGCGCTCGACCGCGCGCCTGTCGTGCGCATGGCGATGGATGCGATGCGGTACTGGCGATCGCTTGGCGTCGCTGGCTTCCGGTTCGACCTTGGCACGGTGCTGGGTCGGTCGGACACGGGCTACTCTCAGGATGCGCCGCTTTTTGCCGCGATCGGACAGGACCCCGATCTGTCGCAGGCCATCCTGATCGCCGAGCCATGGGACATCGGCCCCGGCGGTTATCGGCTCGGCGCGTTTCCCGCACTCTTCGCAGAGTGGAACGGCCGCTACCGCGACGATGTCCGGCGCTTCTGGCGCGGCGATTCCGGCATGGCGGGCGCATTGGCGACGCGGCTCGCCGGCTCGTCGGACCTCTTCGCCGCCCGTCATCGCGGCCCGAACGCCTCGATCAACTTCATCTGCGCCCATGACGGCTTCACGCTCGCCGACCTCGTTGCTTATGAGGCCAAGCACAACGAAGCCAATGGCGAGGGCAACCGCGACGGCGACGCCGACAGCCATAGCTGGAACAATAGCGTCGAGGGGCCGAGCGACGACAAGGCCGTGAGAGAGGCCCGCGACCGCGACGTCCGTGCGCTGCTGGCGACGCTCTTCCTCTCGCGCGGCGTCCCGATGATGACCGCCGGAGACGAGTTCGGCCGGACTCAACATGGCAACAACAATGCTTACTGCCAGGACAATGGAGGGTTTTGGCTCGACTGGGCCAATGCCGACGACGCTCTGATCGAGTTCGTGGCAGAGCTGTCGCGGCTACGTCGTGAGCACGCCTTGCTGCGAGCGAACGCTTTCCTCACCGGGCGGCCGACGGCAGATGGCCTGCCGCTCGATGCGCTCTGGCTGAAGCCGGACGGCGCACCCATCAGCGACGGCGAGTGGGGTGACCTCGATGCGTTTGCGCTGCTGTTGTCGGGCCGGGAGGCGAGCCTGTTGATCGCGATCAATCGCGGGCGCAACTCGACGTGTCTATCGTTTCCGGATGGCGATTGGCGACGTCATTTCAGCTCCACCACCAGCGCGCACGAAGCAATGCTACCGGCGCGTAGTCTCGGCTTGTGGACCCGCTAACGACCCCTCTCCGTCATGGTCGGGCTCGTCCCGACCATCCACGTATTCGTTGGTTGAGCCCTACGCCCAAGACGTGGATGCTCGCCACAAAGGCGAGCATGACGGCGGAGGCAAACAGGCGCGATTGCTCACTCACATCAGCACGATCAGCGACCGCGGCGACAGCGTGATCTCGCTGTCGGCCTTCAGCCCCTTCCGGCCCTCGTCGGAGCCCGGTCCGGTCTCGGTGTCGAGCACGACCGACCATGATCCGGCCTTCACGCGCGCCGGAATCGTGAAGACGACGTCTCCGTCGAAGGCGTTGAAAAGAATCAGCGCCTCGTCGCCGCCCTGCTCAACATCGGGCATGTGCAGCAGGAGCCCGATTGCGCGCAGGCCCTCATCGTCCCAATGCTCCTCCTGCTGGTCGCCGCCGGCCGGATTGACCCAGCGTAACACGCAGCCGTCGCGGAAGCCGGCCCGCCTGAAGATCGCGTGGTCAGCCCGCATCTGCGTCACGCGCTGCACGAAGGTCGTCAAAGCCTTGTCGCGCTCGCTGATCCGGTCCCATTTGATCCAGCCGAGTTCGTTGTCCTGACAGTAGACGTTGTTGTTGCCGTCGTTGGAATGGCCGAGTTCGTCGCCGGCCAGGATCATCGGCGTGCCGTGCGAGAGCAGCAGCGTCGCCAGCAGATTGCGCTTCTGGCGCTCGCGGGCGGCGATGATGCCTTCGTCGTCCGTCGGCCCCTCGACGCCGAAATTGAACGACAAATTGTGGCCGTGGCCGTCCTTGTTGTCCTCGCCATTCGCCTCGTTGTGCTTCTCGTTGTAGGAGACGACGTCGTTCAGCGTGAAGCCGTCATGGGCGGTGATGAAGTTGACGCCCGCCCAGGGGCGGCGGCCGCGCTGGTCGTAAACGTCACCCGAGCCGGTGACGCGCGCCGCGAGATCGCGCACGATGCCCTCCTCGCCCTTCCAGTAGGCGCGGGCCGTGTCGCGATACTTGTCGTTCCACTCGGCCCAGCCCGGCGGAAAGCTGCCGACCTGATAGCCGCCCGGCCCGATGTCCCAGGGCTCGCCGACGAGCTTGACCTTGCGCAGCACCGGGTCCTGACCCATCGCGTCGAAGAAGCCGCCGCGCTGGTCGAAACCATGAGGCTCGCGGCCAAGGATGGTGCCGAGATCGAAGCGGAAGCCGTCCACCTCCATCACCTCGACCCAGTAGCGCAGCGAATCCAGCACCATCTGGAGCACGCGCGGATGGCTGGTGTTGACCGTGTTCCCGGTGCCGGTGTCGTTGATGTAGAAGCGCGGATCGTCCGGCATGGTGCGGTAGTAGGAAAAATTGTCGATGCCCTTGAAGGAGAGCGTCGGCCCCATCTCGTTGCCTTCCGCCGTGTGGTTGTAGACCACGTCGAGGATCACCTCGAGCCCGGCGTCGTGGAACTTGCGGACCATGTCGCGGAAGGACTGCAGCCCCGCCTTGCCCTCATAGCGCTGCATCGGCGCAAAGAAG
>JBKJSB010000070.1:0-9932 GCA_046593015.1 Allobosea sp. | reverse complement strand
CTGCGCGGCATCGAGGCTGCTGCCAGGGCGCGCTCGACACTCAGCAGCGCGCGTGCGGTGGTGGCCGACGACATGCCCTCCGACATCCGCAGCGTGGCGGAGGCCTTCAACAGCATGATAGACGAGCAGGAGGTCCGCCAGCGCAAGCTGCAGACCGCGCTCGACGACAACCGGTTCCTCGTCCGGGAACTGCATCACCGCGTCAAGAACAGCCTGCAGGTGGTGCAAAGCTATATCGGCCTGACCAAGCGCGACTATCGCGGCGAGGCGAGGCTCGCCCTGTCGGACGCCGAATGCCGCGTGCATGTGCTCTCGGCTGCCTACCGCTTCACCCTGGCCGATGGCGAGATGCAGCCGGTGCGCGTCGATCTCTTCGCCGACGACGTCGTGACCATGATCTCGGACCTGCTGCGCAATCGCGATCAGTGGATTTCCAGCGCGCTCGACACGCAGGCCGTCTTGTCGGTGGATCGCATCATCCCGCTCGGCTTCCTGATCGTCGATGTCGTCTCGCGCGCGCTGCGGGACACGGCGACTGTCAGCATCGCGGTCGTGGCGCGCGACCATGCCGAGGGCGGGATCGAGATCGAGATCACGGCGGATCGCGATCTCCCCGCCAGCGAACCGCCGAAACTGTTCGCTGGGCTGATCGCGCAGATCGAAGCGGTGCAGACCGTCAGGCCGGAAGGCCGCGCGCTCGGCGCCTGGCGCATCGGCGTCTGAGCAGCGCGACGGCTCAGGCCGGCGCGTCGATCATCTCGATGGAGACGCCGACGCTCAGGCCCAGAAACGAGCCTGTCAGCCCCGTGAAACTGCCGGAAATCGGCGAGGCGTCCTCGGGCACGCGCGCCACCGCGACGCGCAGCAACTGGCGGTCGGCGACGAGGTCGTTGGTCGGGTCGAACTCGACCCAGCCATCGCCGGTAATGAAGACGTCGGCCCAGGCATGGGTCAGCCCGACCGAAGACACCAGACCGGCCGAATCCGGCGAGCGGTCATGGATGTAGCCGGTAACGAAACGCGCCGCGAAGCCCATCCGCCGCGCCAGTTCGATGAACAGCCAAGCGTAGTCGCGGCAAGAGCCGGCGGCCTGCCTGATCGTGTCGGCGGGATGCTGGGTTCCCTCGTCATAGCGCAGCGCATAGCTCAGACTGGTGTAGATCGCATGCGCCAGATCGCGCAGGAGATGACCCGAACCCTGTCCGATGCGGGCGCGGAAATCCGCCAGCCACTGGTCGAGAACCCCGTGGGGGTCGGCGGCGGCGAGGTCGAGATAGGGCTGGAGCACGGCTCGCTCCGCCTCGCTGTAGACGACCCCGGTGATCGCACCCGTCGTCTCGATCTCGGTCCGCGGCAGGGCCGAACCGAAACGCTGGATCACCAGTTCGCTGACGATGTCGAGCTTGTCTGCGCCGCCTGCGAAATTCGCGACCGCGACGGAATTGCCATAGGCGTCGTGCATCCAGCGCAGCCGCGCCTGTGGCGAGATCGTCAGCGCCGTATCGACGACGCGCAGATCGAAGGAATCGCGCGGCCGCAGCATCAGCCGGTGTGGCCCGAACTGGACCGGGCCGGCATAGCTGTAGGTCGTCGCATGGCGGATGCGCAGATACATTGTCGTCCTCGGGAAACGGATCGTGTCCGCCAATGCGGAGCGCCGGTGTGACAGGCCAAAAAAACAAGCCGCCCGAAGGCGGCTTTTGGAAGTGTCGCGCGAGGGAGCGCTATGAGGTGAACGCCGGGATATGCGTTCGGTTCCCGGCGCAGCCGGAAAATTCTCAGCGCAGAATGCTATCGGACGAAAAGGCCAGGCGAGCCTGCTGCGAATTCGGGATGGCCCGTTTGACGCTGGTCACGGCGCGCTCGGCGGAGTTCACGGCGGCGAACTGCGTGTCGGTCGGGATGTTGCGCTCGATCTTCGCCTGCTCGACCGTGCTCGAACTCTTGTCGGCCGGGGCCTGGAAGTCGGCGCCGAAGGTCAGGGTCGCGACAGCGATGCCCATAAAGCCGAAAAAGAGGCAGGCGCGCTTGATGGGGGCAAGGCTGTTGGTCAACATCTGTCTCTCCCGTCGCCGCGACCGGCCGCCAAAGGCCGGTTTCATGGGGAGATAACGTCGATGCCGCGCATAGGTTCCCTTTCGGGACGCGACCGCCTTGAAAATGCCGGTTTCGTGAACGGCGGCCGTTCCCGGCTGTTGAAGCTCCCAGCCAGCCAGGCGGCTCAGTTCGCCGCGTCATTGGCGGCATGCTTCATCCGGAATAGGCGCCAGAGCGACTTGCCCAGCCGTCGCGAGGTCAGATGCGCGCCGGCGTGCCGCTTCTCCAGCGTGATCTTGCGGTCGTGATACTCTTCAAGGCCCGGCCGGTGGCCGACGCTGATCACGGTCGCATGCGCGAGTTCCGCCTCCAGCAGGCCAAGCAGCGAATTCTGGCTGTCCTCGTCGAGCGCCGAGGTCGCCTCGTCCATGATGATGATGTCGGGCCGCTGGATCACCAGCCGGGCGAAGGCGACCCGCTGCCGCTCGCCGCCTGACAGGATGCGGTCCCAGGCGTCGGTCTCGTCGAGACGTTTGGCCATGTAGCCGAGGCCGCAGCGTTTCAGCGCGGCGACGATGACCTCGTCGGACACCGGCGCCTCGGCTTCCGGATAAAGGAGCACCGTGCGCAGGGAACCGATCGGCAGATAGGGTTTCTGCGGCACGAAGGCCGTGGATTTGCCGCGCGGCACCGTGATCGAGCCCGAGCCCCAGGGCCACAGGCCCGCCAGCGCCCGGATCAGCGTGCTCTTGCCGGTGCCGCTCTCGCCGACGATCAGCACCTTCTCGCCGAGCCCGATCACGGTTGAGGCGTCGGTGATCACGGCGCGGCCGTTGCTGTGTGCGATCGAGAGGTTCTCCAGATGGATCGCGCCGTCCTCGCTCTCGCCGAGCTGGATGCGCGTGTCGCCTTCCATGATCGTGCCGAGATCGAGCGCTTCCAGCGCCTCCTGCAATTCGTCGACGCGGCTGACCGAGGCGAACCATTCCGCCAGCCTGACGAAATTGTCGACGAACCAGATCAGCGCCGCCTGCACGGCGCTGAAGGCGGCGACCACCTGCATCACCGCGCCCAAAGTCACCTCGCCCGACAGGTATTTCGGCGCGATCAGGAGGAGCGGCACGATCGGGAAGAGCGCGCCGTTGGTGTTGAGCACCAGCGCGATCACGCCCTGCTGACGGATGACCCTGAGCCAGGCCGCGACGACGCGGCCATAGTTCTCGCCCACGGAGCTGCGCTCGTCGGCGTCGCCCCGGATCAGGGCGATGCTCTCGGCATTCTCGCGCAGCCGCGTCATCTCGGCCCTGAACTGCGCTTCTGCCTCGTTCTTGGCGGAAATCCGCCCGACCAGCGGCCGACCGGCGAAATAGGCCGCAAACGAGGCGATGACGGCGTAGAGGATCGCCGCGAACGCCATATAGCTTGGAATCACGATCACCATGCCGCCGAGCGTGAACGTCGCCGAGCCCGCGACATGCCAGAGGATCGCCGCGAAGGTGACCGCCGTGACCAAGGCGCTGATCAGGCCGATCGCAAACTCGACCAGCGGCTCGATCGCGAGCCGGACGTCCTCGGCGATGCGGAATTCGGGCGCGGTCTGTTCCTTGGCGGTGAATTGCAGCCGGTAATAGCGTTGGTCGGCGATCCACCAGCCGGCCATCCGCTTGGTCAGATATTCGCGCCAGCGCGTCTGCAGCAACATGCGGCTGATCACCAGCGCCGACAGCGTCAGCGACGAAACCACGACGAGTAGCGGCAGCCAGGCGACCACGCTCCAGACGGTCGCGGCGTTGCGCGTCTCCAGCGCGTCGAAGAAGAGCCGGTTCCATGCATTGACGCCCACGGCGGTCGTGATCTGCGCCGCGACGAAGACCAGCACCGTCAGCGTCAGCAACCAGGCCCGCCAGCGCGTTGGCCCGCTCCAGAATGGCAGTGCGACCGCAAAGAAGCGGCGCATTCGCGAGCGCGCCGGGAGGCTTGGCTGGTCGGACATGCGCGCAGGGCTCCAGAGATCGTGACGGCGGCGTGAGACGCGCGATGAGAACCGCGTAATGCCGTGTTGGTTCCTTCGCAAGGTCCCTGACTGCCAGCCAAATGTTGCAATGCACAAACCTCAACACGACGTCATTTGAGCTTGAGCCTGATGCCGGAACGCTGGCAATCTGCCGGGCGGTTCGGGGGAAGGGCGTCGAGGCATGGCGGTGAGCGCGAAAGAGAGCCGTCTCGGCGTGCCTTGCCTGGCCTGCCCGCTGCGGCTGAAGCCTGCCTTCAAGGACAAGCCTGACGACGAGGTCCGCTTCATCCAGGCGATGAAGGTCGATCATCGCCTGGTGCAGGCCGGCGGCGACATCATCCATCCCGGCCAGGAGGATGCCGAGCTCTACACGCTCTTCTCCGGCTGGGCCTTTCGCTACAAGTCGCTGCCCGATGGTCGCCGCCAGATCCTGAACTTCCTTCTGCCGGGAGACCTTGTGGGCTTGCAGGCCTCGCTGCTCAGCGCCGCCCAGCACGGGATCGAGGCGCTGACCGATGTCGAGCTTTGCGTGTTTCCGCGCAAGCGCGTCTGGGATCTGTTCGTGCGGATGCCGAGCCTGTCCTACGAGATCGCCTGGCTCGGTTCGCGTGAGGAGAGCCTGATCGACGAGAACCTGACTTCGGTCGGCCAGCGCAGCGCCAGCGAGCGCATCGCCGCCATGGTGATCTCGCTCTATCGCCGCGCCGATGCGCTCGGCCTCGTGGTCGATGGCAGCTTCGCCTTTCCGCTGTCGCAGCAGCAGCTGGCGGATGCGCTCGGCCTGTCGCTCGTCCACACCAGCAAGACCTGGTCGCGGCTGCGCCGGTCGGGGCTGTTCTCGATCTCCGCCGGACGGCTGACGCTGCTCAATCCGCGGCTGACGGCGCGCATGGCCTCGCTGTTCGAGCAGGAATTTCGGCCACGCCCGCTCATCTGACGTGCAGGCGGGCATTCGCGAAGGAACGTACTGGACCTGAAAGCGTCTTGACCCCATATGACAGGTCGGTAACGTCATGTTTCCGTCATTGTTGCTGCCCGTCGCAGCGGCGTCAGAGGTCAGATGTCTCAACTTGTCCGGCAGGGGCGCGCGCGCCCTCTCTCGCTCGCGGCGCGGATCGGCCAGTCCAGCATGGCCGTGCGCATCGAGGACGAGGTGCGCGTCACGGCGGCTGATCTCGTCGACAGCGTCGCCGAGGTCAGGCTCAAGGTCGCAGCCGTGCGCTACAAGGTCGAGGACGAGGTCCGCCATACCGCAGGCCGCCTCAAGACGCGCGTCAGCAAGGCGGCAGGCGAGGCGAAGACCAAGCTCGGCGACGAGGCCCGCTTCATCCGCTCCTGGCTCGACGCTCCGATGCGCACCGGCTCGGTGACGCCCTCGGGGCCGGCTCTGGCGCGCCGCATGGCGTCCTTCGTCGATCCTGACATCGCCGGTCCCGTGATCGAGATCGGCCCCGGAACCGGCCCGGTCACCGAGGCGCTGGTCGAGCGCGGCATCGACGAGGCGCGCCTGATCCTGGTCGAATACAGCCCGCAATTCTGCACCTTGCTGCGCCAGCGCTTTCCCCGCGCCATGGTGATCGAGGGCGACGCCTATGCGCTGTCGACGACGCTGGCCGGGCATCTCGGGGGCAAGGCGGTCGCCGTCGTCTCCAGCCTGCCGCTGTTCTCGCGGCCGCCCGCGATGCGCAGCGCCTTCGCCCAAGACGCCTTCACGCTGCTGGCCGACGGCGCGCCGTTGATCCAGTTCACCTATTCGGTGATCTCGCCGGTGCCGCGCAAGGGCTCGGAGCTGAAGGCGTTCGTCTCCGACTGGGTCCTGCGCAACATCCCGCCGGCCCGCGTCTGGGTCTATCGCCGCGCCAACTGACGGCCGGGACCCGCATCTTACCGACCTGGCGTCGTTTTTCAGAACGATACGATAGGCCGTTCGGGATTTCCCGACGGCTCGAGCCTCGGGCTTCGCGCCGGACGCTTTTTTGTTTCATCCTGCTTGACCCGGCGATGGCAGGACCGTCCTTCTTCGCCTGATCGCGCCGGCGGAGCTTTGCAAGGTGACTGACATTGCGCGGCTCGTCGCCGACATTGCCGATGCGATGGCCGCAGCGCCCGAGCGCGGCGAGGTCGCGACCTATATCCCGCCGCTCGCCCGGATCGACCCCGGCCGCTTCGGGCTCTGCGTCGTCCTGGCCGACGGGACGGTCCATGCGGCCGGCGATGCCGACGAGCCCTTCTCGATCCAGAGCGTCTCGAAGGTCTTCGCGCTGACGCAGGCGCTGGGCAAGATCGGCGACACGCTCTGGCGGCGCGTCGGCCGCGAGCCGTCGGGCACAGCCTTCAATTCGATCGTCCAGCTCGAGCGCGAGCAGGGCTTACCCCGCAATCCCTTCATCAATGCAGGTGCGCTCGTCGTCGCCGACGTCAACCTCGCCGGCCACGAGCCGCGCGTCGCCATCGGCGAATTGCTGCGCTTCGTGCGCTATCTCGCCGATGACGACACGATCACGATAGACGAGCATGTCGCCCGCGCCGAGCAGCAGACCGGCTTCCGCAACGTCGCGCTGGCCAACTACATGAAGGCATTCGGCAACATCCAGCACGCGCCGGAGCTGACGCTCGGCGTCTATTTCCACCAATGCGCCATCGCCATGAACTGCCGGCAGCTCGCCATGGCCGGGCGCTATCTGATGCATGGCGGGTTGCAGGAGCCCGGCGGCGCCCGCGTGATCTCCGCCCAGCGGGCGCGCCGCATCAATGCGCTGATGCTGACCTGCGGCCATTACGACGCTTCGGGCGACTTCGCCTTCAAGGTCGGTTTGCCGGGAAAATCCGGCGTCGGCGGCGGCATCCTCGCCATCGCGCCGGGCAAGGCTTCGATCGCGGTCTGGTCGCCGGGGCTCAACGCCAACGGCAACTCGATGCTCGGAACGCAGGCGCTGGAGCGGCTGGCCGAGGCGACGGGGTGGTCGGTGTTCTCGGCCTGAGAGATCGACCTCAGCCGGCGGGCCGGGGCGATGCGGCGAAGACGACGCCCACGACGATCACAAAAATGGCCGCGCCACCGAGAAGACCCGGCATTTCGCCGAGACGGGTATTGCGATCAGCGTCGCCGCGACCGGGATCAGCGCGATCACGGCGGTCGCCGCGCCGGAGCCGAGTCGGCCGACGGCCCGGTTGAAGGTGACGATTGCGACCGCGCTCATCAGCACGCCCTGATAGCCGCTCTGGAGAAGCAGCTCCTGCATCGAGGCGCGGCCCATCTGTCCCAGGCCGAACCAGAGATAGGGCGGCAGGAAGAGCAGCGCCGACCACAGGCAGATCAGAGCCGCCGCCTGCAGCGGCGTCAGCGCGGCCTTCCGGAACATCAGCGTATAGATGGCCCACATCGCGGCAGCCAGTGCGAGCGCCGCCAACCCGGTCGGATCGAAGGCGGTGTCGGAGGCCGCATAACTGGTCGTCAGCGCGACAAGCCCGCCGCTGATCGCGCCATATCCGAGCAGCCTCGGCCAGCCCGGAAACTCGCGCAGCGCGGCCCAGGCGATCAATCCTGCAAAGACCGGCATCAGGGTCGGCGCTGTCGAGGCCGCCTGCGCGGCGCTGGTGAGCCGCAGGCCGAGCGCGACGAGGAGAGCGAAAGGCGCTCCCCACAGAATCGCGAAGACCAGACCGAGGCCCCAGTCCCGCAGCGAGAGGCGGCTGCGTATGAGCACGGGCAGCAGGACGGCCGCTCCGATGCCATAGCGGATCGCGGTGATGTCCCAGATATTGAGTTCGCGCGTGACGCTGAAGCGCGTCACGACGAACCAGCCGGAAAAGATCGCAACCGATATGCCGGCCCAGACGAAGCCGAGGAGCCTGCCGGCGCTGTCGGGCGACGATTCTCGCAACGTCATCGCCGGCTTTCGTCGGTCGTCGTCGCGACGCGACCGTTCAGGTATCGACCGTCGCGTTCAACGCGTTGCTCTGGATGAACTCGCGGCGCGGCTCGACGACGTCGCCCATCAGCTTGACGAAGAGGTCGTCGGCCTCGTCGTTCTGGTCGTTGCGGACCCGCAGCAGCGAGCGGGCGTCGCGGTCGAGCGTCGTCTCCCAGAGCTGGTCGGGGTTCATCTCGCCCAGCCCCTTGTAGCGCTGCAGCGAGACGCCCTTCTTGCCGATGGCGGAGACCGCCTCGAACAAATCGGTCGGTCCGTTGACGATGTGGTCGTCACCTTTGCGGCTCAGCACGCCGGGCTTCGAGTAAGCCTCCTGCAGTGAGGTCGCGGCCGCGTCGAGCTTGCGCGCCTCGGCGCTGGCGAGCAGGCCGGCGTCCAGCGCCGCAACCTGCTTCACGCCGCGCACCATGCGCGAGAACAGGAAGCCGCCATCGGCGATCCGGCCTTCCCAACCGCGCTCCAGATCGTCGGAGATCGCGTCGAGCCGCGCCGCCACGGCGTTGGCCTTGGCGGCGGCGTCCGCATCGCTGTCGCTGGCGAGCGGATGCAGCGCGCCGGCGATCGCCATCTGCTCGACGACGCGCCGGTCATAGCGCGAATGCAGCTGGCCCAGCGTGAAACGGACGCCGCGCGCCTCCTCGATCAGGACGCGCAGATCGGCCCCGCCGCGCTCGGAGCCGTCGCTCGTTTTGAACACCGCGCCGTCCAGAGCCGTCTCGACGAGGTAGTCCTCCAGCGCGCGCTCGTCCTTGAGATAGACATGGCTCTTGCCGCGCGCCGCCTTGTAGAGCGGCGGCTGGGCGATGAAGAGATGCCCGCGCTCGATCACCTCCGGCATCTGCCGGTAGAAGAAGGTCAGCAGCAGCGTGCGAATGTGGGAACCGTCCACGTCCGCGTCGGTCATGATGATGATCTTGTGGTAGCGCAGCTTCTCGATGTTGAACTCCTCGCGGCCGATGCCGGCCCCAAGCGCCGTGATCAGCGTGCCGACCTGTTCCGAGGAGAGCATCTTGTCGAAACGCGCCCGCTCGACGTTGAGAATCTTGCCCCTGAGGGGCAAGACGGCCTGGTACTCGCGGGCGCGGCCCTGCTTGGCCGAGCCGCCGGCGGAATCGCCCTCGACGATGAAGAGTTCGGATTTGGCCGGGTCGCGCTCCTGGCAGTCGGCGAGTTTGCCCGGCAGCGAGGCGATGTCGAGCGCGCCCTTGCGCCGCGTCAGGTCGCGCGCCTTGCGGGCAGCCTCGCGGGCGGCGGCGGCTTCCGCCACCTTGCCGACGATCAGCTTCGCTTCGGGCGGGTGCTCCTCCAGCCAGGTCGCCAGCGCCTGGTTGACGACGTTCTCGACGACGGGGCGGACCTCGGACGAGACCAGCTTGTCCTTGGTCTGCGAGGAGAATTTCGGATCGGGAACCTTGACCGAGACGATCGCGGTCAGGCCCTCGCGGCAATCGTCGCCCGTGAGCGTGACCTTCTCCTTCTTCAGGATGCCCGAGCTTTCGGCATAGCCGGTAATCTGGCGCGTCAGCGCGGCGCGGAAGCCGGCGAGATGCGTGCCGCCGTCGCGCTGCGGAATGTTGTTGGTGAAGCAGAGCACGTTCTCGTGGTACGAATCGTTCCACCACAGCGAGACATCGACGGTGATGCCGTCCTTTTCGTTGGTCAGCATCAGCGGCTGGGAGATGATCGGGCTCTTGGCGCGGTCGAGATAGCGCACGAAGGCCTCGACGCCGCCCTCATACATCAGCTCCTCGCGGACCACCTCGGCATGGCGGGCGTCGGTCAGGACGATGCGGACGCCCGAATTCAGGAAGGCGAGCTCGCGCAGGCGGTGTTCGAGCGTCTTGTAGTCGAACTCCACCATGGTGAAGGTTTCGGGCGAGGGGACGAAAGTGACCTCCGTGCCGCGCCTGCCGTTGGCTTCGCCGACGATGCGCAAAGGGGCGACCGCG
>JBKJSB010000214.1:0-3979 GCA_046593015.1 Allobosea sp. | reverse complement strand
GCCTGGTCGCTGGCGATCCCGAAAATGTATCAGGACTTCCCCGACCTGATGCAGAACGTCGTCGGCACCACGCCTTTGCCCTACCCCGTCGACATGAAGGACGCCGAGGGCCAGGCGTTCGTCGCCGCCTTCAAGACGATGTTCAACAAGGACATCGACTACGCCGCGACGCTCTCCTTCGTGAAGACGATCGTCATGCTCGAGGCGCTCGGCCGCGCCGCCGACGCCGGCACGCTCAAGACCGGCGGGCTCGCAGAGGAGGTCCGCAAGACGAAGCGCTCCTCGGTGCTCGGCCCGATCGCCTTCAACGATGTCGGCGACAATCCGAATTTCACCCTCGCCATGGGCCAGCACCGCGAGGGCAAGATCGTGCTGGTCTCGCCGGCCGAGCAGGCAACGGGCAAGATCGCCTATCCCGGCCTGCCCTGGTGAGGTGACAGACAGCCTCCCAACCCCTCTGCCCTCATCCTGAGGAGCCGCGTCAGCGGCGTCTCGAAGGATGCTCCTTCGAGACGCGCTCCTGCGGAGCGCTCCTCAGGATGGGGTCTGAGGGATTGACCAGAACGAACAAGACGACAGGCCAAATCCCGCCTCATGCTCGAACTCTCCCAGCAAGCGATCTTCTCCGGCCTGCTCGTCGGCTCGGTCTATGCGCTCGTGGCGCTCGGCATCGCGCTGACCTTCGGCGCGATGAAGATCATCAACCTCGCCCATGGCGAACTCGTGCTGCTGGCCGCCTACATGGCCTATTTCATCGAGAGCCGGACCGGCTGGAACCCCTACACGGCGATCCCGCTCGCCTTCGCTGTCACGGCTGTCGTCTCGATCGCGGTCTACCTGCTGATCGACCGCATCAAGCTCCATCGCGAACTCAACTCGCTGATCCTGACCTTCGCCATCGGCATCATCCTGACCAACGGCATCCTGCTCGTCTTCGCCAGCGATGTGCGCTCGACAAACTCGCCCACGCTGCAGGACGCGATCTCGCTGCACACCCTATATGCGATGAAGGGCGAACTCACCGCCTTCGTCGTCAGCCTTCTGGTGATGACCGGGCTGTGGTGGTGGCTGAAGCTGAGCTGGTATGGCCGCGCGGTGCGCGCCGTCTCGTCCAACCGCGACGCCGCCATGCTGATGGGCATTGACCCGCGACGGGTCGAGCTTGCCGCCTTCCTCGTCGCCGGCGTGCTGGCGAGCGTCGCTGGCGTGGCGCTCTTCACCATGAGCGTGGTCCAGCCTGCGCTGGGGCCGGCGCTGACGGTCAAGGCCTTCGTCGTCACGGTGCTGGCCGGCGTCGGCTCGATCCCCGGCGTGTTCTGCGCGGCGCTGCTGCTCGGCGTCACCGAGGCGATGACGGTGACGCTGGCAAGTTCGGCGCTGCAGGAACTCGTCGGCATGGTCTTGTTCCTGCTCGTGCTCTTCTTCATGCCGAACGGGCTCTTCGGCGCCCGGGCGCGGAGGGGCTGAGGCGATGGGCATGAAGAACCTTCCCGGCTTCCTGCTCGCGCTCGCGGCCTGCATCATCCCGCTGGTCTATGGCGGCAACGGCTACATCATGGGCCTGATGGTGTCGGGCCTGATCGTGGCCGGCGTCGCGCTCGCCTGGGCGCTGCTCGGCAATCTCGGCGGCATGGTCTCCTTCGGCCACGCCGCCTTCTTCGGCGTCGGGGCCTATGCCTCGGCGCTGCTCTCGGCCAAGGCCGGCCTGCCGGTGCCGCTCTCGCTGCTCGCAGGCGGCGTGGTTGCGGCGCTCTCATCGCTGGCCATGCTGCCGGCGCTGCGGCTGTCAGGCCCCTATTTCGCCCTCGCCATCTTGGCCTACGCCCATATCTTCAAGATCCTCGCCACGGAGGCCTCGTGGCTGACCGGCGGCTCGGCCGGCTTCGCGCGCTTCCCCGTGCTGCCGACCATCGCCGGCATCGACTTCTCCAGCCGCATCGGCAGCTACTGGCTGCTCGTGGTCATGGTGGGTCTCTGCCTGCTGGCCTATCGCGCCGTGAAGGCGAGCCATGTCGGCACGGCGCTCCGCGCCATGGCCGAGAGCGAGGACGCGACCCGCGTCGTCGGCGTCAACGCGACTTTGCTCAAGGCCTGGATGCTGCTGCTCTCGGCCTTCATCACCGGACTCTTCGGCGCGATGAACGCCCATATCATCAACTTCCTCGAGCCGGACTACGCCTTCTCCGGCACCTGGTCGGTGCTGCCGATCATCGCCGCGATCTTCGGCGGCTACCGCACCATTCTCGGACCCGTCGCGGGCGCGATCGCGATCTATCTGTTCGACCAGCTCGTCGCGAAGGCGATCCTGCCCGTCGGCCACCAGATCATCCTGGGCGCGCTGCTCGCCGGCATGATCCTGATCGCGCCCAACGGCCTGTTCGGGCTGTTCGGTGCAAAGAAAAAAGGGGCCGCCCATGCTGCGGCTTGAGGACGTCACCGTCCGCTTCGGCGGCCTTGTCGCGCTGAAGGAGGTCTCGTTTTCGCTTGCGGCCGGCGAGATTCTCGGCCTCGTCGGTCCCAACGGTGCAGGCAAGACGACGCTGTTCAACACGATCTCCGGGCTGGTGCGCCCGCGTTCTGGAAAGATCCTGTTCGAGGAGCGCGAGATCGGCGCCATGGCGCTGCATGCCCGCGCCAGGCTGGGCCTCGGACGCACCTTCCAGATTCCGCAGCCGATGCATCATCTGACAGTGCGGGAGAACCTGACCGTCGCGCAGGTCTTCGGCGCGGGCAAATCCGACCCCGCCCGCATCGACGAGATCCTTCAGGTGATGGAGCTCACTGACCACGCCGAGCGAGACGCCGCGACCGAGCTTGCGCTGCAGGAATTGAAGCGGCTGGAAATCGCCAAGGCGCTGGCGACGAATCCTAGGCTGCTGCTGCTCGACGAGGTCCTGGCCGGCCTCGAAAGTCAGGCCAAGCGCCGCTTCATCGCCAAGCTGCGCGAATTGCACGAGCGTTACGGCCTGACCATCGTCATTGTCGAGCACGACATCGAGACGATCTCGACCCTGTGCTCGCGCGCCGTGGTGCTGAATTTCGGCCAGATGATCGCCGACGGCACGCCAGACGAGGTCTTCCGCAACCCGGCCGTGGTCGAGAGCTATACGGGGACGGCCGATGCTTGAGGTCCGCTCGCTCCGCGCCGGCTATGGCGCGATCAATGTCCTCTGGGACGTTTCGCTCAGCTTCCCCAAGGGCGAGTTGACTGCGATCGTCGGCCCCAATGGCGCCGGCAAGACCACGCTGTTTCGCGCGCTGATGGGTCTCGTGCCTCATCAGGGCGAGATCAGGCTCGACGGCCGCGCCATCAGGGCGAAAACCTGGGATCTGATCGAGGCCGGGCTCGTCATGGTTCCCGAGGGGCGGCTCGTCTTCAAGGACATGAGCGTCGAGGAGAACCTCTCGCTCGGGGCCTATCCGCGCCGCTGCCGCAAGGCGCAAGGCCGCAATCTGGAGCGCGTCTACGACCTTTTCCCACGCCTGAAGGAGCGACGCGCGCAGGCCGCCGGCTCGCTCTCGGGCGGCGAGGCGCAGATGGTCGCGATGGGACGCGGCATGATGAGCGAGCCGCGCATCCTGCTGATCGACGAGCCCTCGCTTGGCCTCGCGCCGGTCATCGTCAAGGAGGTTCTTGGCATCGTGCGCCGGCTCAAGGCCGAAGGCGTCACCATCGCGCTGATCGAGCAGAACACCCATCTCGCGCTCTCGGTGGCCGATAATGTCCACCTGATGCGTTCGGGCAAGGTCCTGCTCAGCCAGAAGGCGGCACAGGTCGATCTCGCGCGCCTGCACGATCTCTATCTCGCCCGCGAAAGCGGGCCGGCCAAGGTTTGAGCAAAGATGCTGGGGAAAAAGCACATGAGCCACGACGCGTCCCCTTCCCCCCGCTTGCGGTGGGGAAGGGCTAGGGATGGAGGGCCGAACGACTGGGTGAGCCATCCTGATCTAGGTCGCACCCGGTCGTTCGGCCCCCCAC
>JBKJSB010000029.1:0-17176 GCA_046593015.1 Allobosea sp. | reverse complement strand
CGGCGTTCTCGACCCGGCGACCGGCTGGCTCGCGGCGGCGCTCTGCGGCGGGCTGCTGGGGTTTGCACCCTTCAACAAGCCGACGGCGCGGCTCTTCCTCGGCGATGTCGGCTCGCTGCCGATCGGGTTGCTGAGCGCCTGGCTGCTCTATCGACTGGCCGGAACCGGCGCTCTGACCGCGGCCCTGCTGTTGCCGCTCTACCATGTCGCGGATTCGAGCATCACCCTGCTGCGCCGGCTGGCGCGGCGCGAAAAAATCTGGGAGGCGCATCGCAGCCATTTCTACCAGCAGGCGACGGTGAATGGTTTTGGCGTCTCCGAGATCGTGGCGCAGGTCGCGCTGCTGAATCTTGGCCTCGTCGCGCTCGCCGCCGTCAGCCTGCGCTTTCCCCATGGCTGGGTGCAGTTCGCCTGCCTGCTGGCAGGCATCGTGCTGACCGCGCTGCTGCTGCGGCGCTTTTCGACGAGGCGCGCAAGCCTTGGCTGACCCCCTCGTCCTCGTCAGCGGCGCCAGCGGCTTCATCGGGCGCCATCTCGTCGCCGGACTGCTGGCGGCGGGCTATCGCGTCCGCATCGCGCAGCGTCGGGCTGCCCCCGCGACGGCCGGTGTCGAAGCGGTCGTCACCGGCGATCTCGCAGAGGCGATCGACTGGGCTCCGGCGCTCGCGGGCGTCGATCATGTCGTGCATCTCGCAGGCCTCGCCCATGCCGGGCCGGGCCTGCCCGAGGCGCTCTACCAGCGCATCAACACGCTAGCGACGCTGGAGCTGGCGCAGGCCGCCAGAACCGCTGGCGTCACGCGCCTCGTCTACCTGTCCTCGATCAAGGCCCAGACCGGCGCCACCGATGGCCCGCCCGCGACCGAGGCCGATCCGCCGCTGCCCGATCAAGCCTATGGCCGTTCCAAGCTCGCGGCGGAGCGGGGACTGGCCGCGCTCGATCTCGACTGGGTCGCCCTGCGCCCGGTGCTGGTTTACGGGCCGGGCGTCAAGGCCAACATGGCGGCGCTGCTGAAGCTCGCGCGTCTGCCCGTCCCGTTGCCGCTCGGCGCGCTGACCGCGCCGCGCTCGCTGCTGGCGGTCGAGAATCTGGTCGAGGCGATCCTGTTTGCGCTGACGCCGGCCTGTCCGGCGCGGCGCGCCTATCTCGTTGCCGACCCCGAGCCGATCGGCGTGGCAGGGATCGTCGCGTCGCTCCGCCAGGGTCTCGGACGCGCGCCGGGGCTGATCGCCGTGTCACCGGCCTTCCTGCGCGCGGCCACAGCGCTCATCGGCCAGACGAGGCGCTTCGATCTGCTGGCGGGCGGGCTGGTGGCGCGGCCTGACGCGCTGCTCAGGGCTGGATGGCGGCCACGGGTCGAGACGCAGGCTGCGCTGGCGCGTCTGGCGTCTGCTGACGGAACCTGAAATCCGGGATCGCTTCGTCGAGCACCGCCTCGGCGAGGGGGCGGTCATCGGCCTTCACGGCGCCGTCGAGCCGGCCGAGCCAGCCCTGCATGCGCGGCCGTCCCGCAAAGATCGGCTTGGCCGCCATCACGCCGTCGAGTCCGGTCTCGGCCATCGGCTCGTCGCGCGCGAACAGGATCTCGTTCAGGCGCTCGCCCGGTCTGACGCCCGAGACCACGATCTCGATGTCGAGGCCGGGCTCATAGCCGGCGAGCCGGATCATCCGCTCGGCCAGATCCATGATCCTGACGGGCTGGCCCATCTTCAGCACATAGACGGCGGCGCGCTCGGCGTCGGGCCCGTCGGCAAAGGTGCTCGCATTGGCGTGCGAGGCCGCCGTCAGGACGAGGTCGCAGGCCTCGCGGATCGTCATGAAATAGCGGATCATGTCGGGACTGGTCACGGTCACCGGCCCGCCGCGCTCGATCTGCGCCTTGAATTTCGGCACCACCGAGCCGGCCGAGCCCAGCACATTGCCGAAACGCACCGCGACGAGGCGCATTCCCGAGGCGGCCGCGACGAATTCGGCGTCGCGCGATTGCGCATACATCTCCGCGAAGCGCTTGGTCGCGCCGAGCATGGAAACGGGCTCGATCGCCTTGTCGGTCGAGATCATCACGAAGATCTTGGCGTTGGCCGCGATCGCGGCGTCGGTGACGTTCACCGAGCCGAAGATATTGGTCTTGATGCCCTCGGCCCAGTCGGCCTCCAGATAGGGCACATGCTTGAGGGCGGCGGCATGGATGACGATATCGGGCGAAAACGCCGTGAAGAGCTGCGTGATCCGGGCCCGGTCGCGGACATCGGCGAGCGCGCCCGAGACCTTCGCGTCATGCTCGTGGATCGAGAGTGCCTCGGTGATCCGGAACAGCGCCGGCTCCGAACTTTCGACGACGAGCAGTTCGCTCGCGCCGAAGGCGGCGCAGCGCAGGCATATCTCGGAACCGATCGAGCCGCCGCCGCCGGTGACGATGACGCGCTTGCCCTTGAGGAAATGCCCGAGCCGCTCGCGGTCGATCCGGACGGAGGGGCGCACCAGCAGGTCCTCGATCTCGAGCGGCGCGATCTCGGTGTCGCGCACGCCTTCGCCCAGCGTGTCAACGCGCGAGATCGGCAGAGCGAGCTTGCGGGTGCGCGCCAGCCAGAGTTCGGGCTGCGCCTCGGGGGCGAGTGCGCTCGGCGTCGCGACGATGCGGCGGAAATCCTCGCCGCGGGCGGCGGCGTCCCGCACGATCGTCTCGATCTCGCCGAGCAGGCCGAGCACCGGCACGCCGCGGATCGACTGGCGCAGATCGTCCTGGCGCGGCGAGAGAATGCCGGCCGGGCGCATCTTGCGCATCGCGCCAGCCTCCATGGCGCGGATCACCATCTCGACCTCGACGCCGCGTCCCAGGATCAGCGCCGGCAGCGAGGCCTCACGCACCGCCAGATGCCGCGTGCGCGAGAACTTGAAATAGCGATAGGCCAGCCGCGGGCCGCCGAGCAGGGCTGCCTGCACCATCCAGTAGAGCGCGATCGATATCTTGCCGAAATAGAATGCCCCGTAGAAATTCGGCGAGACCAGAACGTAATCGACCACAAGCAGGCTCAGCGACAGCACCGTCACCGCCTTGACGATGTTGGACAAGTCCGGCAGCGAGGCGAAGCGCCATTTCGAGCGGTAAAGCGAGAAGAACCAGTAGACGATGCCGGCATAGGCCACGAAAGCCGGGAGGAACTGCGGCAAATAGCGCATATGCTGCGTCAGTTGCCAGCCCTCGAAGCGGATCACGAAGACGAGCCAGATCGCCAGCGCCGTCATCACGAGATCGTGGACGACGACGGCGAGCTTCTTGACTTCCTGCTTGGAGATACTGGCCATGGCAGGCGGGGTATCCCGCCCTGAGGACGGCTTGTCAACGCGTGAGGGCGCTCTCAGGGGCGCTCGCGCAGCAGTCCCGCCATCAGGAAATCGATCATCTCGCCGATCGTCGGACCCGGCATGCGCTCGCATTGCGTCATCAGCAGCGGGTGGTGGAAGCGGATCATCGCGGTGCGGATGCAGCGTGTCGCCTCAACCGGATCGATCGCCCGGAACTCACCGGTCTCGACGCCCTGCGTCACGACACGGCGCAGCACCGCGTCGAAGCGCTCGATATGGCCGATGATCGCGTCCCAACTCTCCTCCATCGCGGCGCAGACCATCTCCTGCATCCGGACCTGGTCGGCGAAGCGCGCCTCGTTGATCCGGTTGGCGGCCAGCAGCATTTCGCGCAGCCGGGAGGCGGCCGAGCCCGGCCCGTCCGCGATGCCGCGCAGCACGGTTTCGAGTTCGCCCTTATAGCGCGCAAGTACGGCCTCGTTGATCGCCTTCTTGGAATCGAAGAAGCGATAGACATTGGCCGGCGACATCCGCAGCGACTTGGCGATGTCTGCGACGGTGGTCTTCTGATAGCCGATCTCGCGGAAATGGCGCTCGGCCGCATCGACGATGCTGAGCCGCGTATCGCGCTCGGGAGGGCTCAAGGCGGCCGGTCCTCGGTGATGATGGGATTAGGAATACGGTGCTATGACGAATTTCGTCATTCGTCAATGACGTTTGCGATCAAGGCTTTATGTCAAAAGACATAAAGTCCTTTTCGTCACGCAACGGCATGCCGACGCGCCAGCGCCAGAATGGCCTCGATATCGAGGTGGCGGGCGAGATGAGCCGCCAGCCGGTCGAGCGTCGTCTCGACATCGGCCTCGTAGTTCACGCTCGCGCCGATGGGTTGACCAGCCATGTCGCTCAAAAAGGCCGACCGCATGGCGTCCGACGCGAAGACGCCGTGCAGATAGGTGCCGACGACGCGGCCGTCGGCGCTGGTCGCTCCGTCGCTGCGCCCGTCGATCCGGAACGGCGGGCGCGCCATGTCGGGTCCCTCGGTCGCGCCGAGATGGATTTCGTAGGCGCGTCCGGACGATCCGCTTGGCGCATGCGTGAATTCGACCTCGCGCACGGTCTTTTCCGGCGACAGAACGGTCTCGACATCGAGCAGGCTCAGGCCCGCCGCCTCGCCCGCCGGCCCTTCCAGACCGAGCGGGTCGCGGACGACCCGGCCGAGCATCTGGTAGCCGCCGCACAGCCCCAGCACATGTCCGCCGCGCCGGCGATGGCTCAGGATGTCGATGTCCCAGCCCTCAGTGCGCAGCACGGCGAGATCGCGCAGCGTCGTCTTCGAGCCGGGCAGGATGACGAGGTCGGCGTCGCCGGGCAGCGCCTGCCCGCGCGGAACCAGCACGAGATCGACCACCTCCTCGCGCTTGAGCGGGTCGAGATCGTCGAAATTGGCGATGCCCGGCAGCACCGGCACGACGATCCTGAGCATCGCGCCGGGGCGTCTCTCGCCGCCGCGCAGGTCGAGCCCGTCCTCGGCCGGCAGCCGGGCAGCCTCCGTGAACCATGGCACGACGCCGAAACAGGGCCAGCCCGTGGCGGCGCGGATCGTCTGGACGCCAGCTGCGAATAGCGACACGTCGCCGCGAAACCGGTTGATGGCGAAGCCTGAGATCATGGCGCGGTCGGCGGCGTCGAGCACGGCATGGGTTCCGACCAAGCTCGCGATCACGCCGCCCCGGTCTATGTCGCCGATCAGGATCGCCGGCACGCCTGCAGCCCGCGCGAAGCCGAGATTGGCGATGTCGCGCGCCCGCAGATTGGTTTCGGCCGGCGAACCTGCGCCCTCGACGATGACGAGGTCCGCGCCCGCGCCGAGCCGCGCAAAGCTCTCCAGCACCCTGGGGAGGAAAGCGCCGCGCCGCGCATAGTCGCCCGAGGCGAGATGGCCGGCGACGCGGCCCTGCAGCACGATCTGGCTGCCGGTCTCGCTCTCGGGCTTGAGCAGCACCGGGTTCATGTCGGTATGGGGCGCGATGCGCGCCGCTCGCGCCTGCAGCGCCTGCGCCCGGCCGATCTCGCCGCCCGGCGTGGCCGCGGCGTTGTTGGACATGTTCTGCGGCTTGAACGGGCGGACCTTCAGCCCGCGATCGGCAAAGAGCCGGCAGAGGCCGGCCACGATCAGCGACTTGCCGACATTGGAGCCGGTGCCGAGGATCATCACAGCGGGCGTGCGAGGGGGGGTCAGCGAAGCCATCGCGCCTTGCTTAGGCAAGCGATGCGTGGCGGGCAAGCAGAGCCATCTGTGCGCTCGGCGCGGACACTGCTGACAGGAAGGGTCACCGGTTCACGCCAATATCCCGCAGCGTCAAAGGGGCGAAGCCGCCGCGGGCGCCCGTCGTGAACCGGCAAACCCAGATAAGCATTGACCGCTGATGAATGTCAACATTCATCATTCGATATTTCGTATCGGTTTGTTTCCCGCGCAAACGGGTGCGCCATGCCGCGCCTCATGCTAGAGCGACTGCCGCTTTCCCGCCGCCAGCCGTGATCTTGCGATGAACCCGATCTTCTCGTCTCTCCAGACCAGCGTCTTCGAGGTGATGTCGCGGCTCGCCCGCGAAACCGGCGCGGTCAATCTCGGGCAGGGCTTCCCCGACGATCCCGGCCCCGAGGATGTCCGGCGCAAGGCGGCCGACGCCGTGATCAATGGCTGGAACCAGTATCCGCCGATGATGGGCCTGCCCGAACTGCGCCAGGCGACCGCCGCGCATTTCAGGCGCTGGCAGGGACTCGAGCTCGATCCAGACAGCGAGATCATGGTGACGTCCGGTGCGACCGAGGCGATCGCGGGTGCGCTGATGGCTTTGATCACGCCGGGCGACGAGGTCGTGCTGTTCGAGCCGATGTACGACGCCTATGTCCCGCTCGTGCTGCGCGCCGGCGGCGTGCCGAAATTTGTGACGCTGACGCCTCCGGCCTTTGGGCTGTCGGAGGCCGCGCTAGCGCAGGCCTTCTCGGCGAAGACCAGGGTCGTGCTGTTCAACAACCCGTTGAACCCGACGGCGACGATCTTCAGCGACGCCGATCTCGATCTGCTCGCCTCGTTCTGCGTGAAGCACGACGCCGTCGCGCTCTGCGACGAGGTCTGGGAGCATGTCGTCTTCGACGGCCGCCGCCATGTCCCGATGATGAGCCGGCCCGGCATGCGCGAGCGCACCGTCAAGATTTCCTCGGCGGGCAAGATCTTCTCGCTGACCGGCTGGAAGGTCGGGCTCGTCATGACCTCGCCGAACCTGATGAAGGTGCTGTCGAAGGCGCATCAGTACATCACCTTTACCACCCCGCCGAACCTGCAGGCTGCCGTCGCCTATGGGCTTGGCAAGGACGATGCCTATTTCGAGGGGATGCGAGCCGATTTCCAGCGCTCGCGCGACCGTTTCGCCGGAGGCCTCCGCGATCTCGGCTATTCGGTACTGCCCAGCGTCGGCACCTATTTCCTCAATGTCGACATCGCCCCGCTGGGCGAGAGCGACGACGTCGCCTTCTGCCAACGGCTGGTGACGGAGAGCGGCGTCGCGGCGATCCCGGTCAGCGCCTTCTATGCGCAGGGCGCGGTCAGGACCGTGGTGCGGTTCTGCTTCGCCAAGCACGATGCGACGCTGGACGCGGCGCTGGAGCGGCTGGCCGCCCGCAAGCGCGCCGCCTGACTCAACGGGACTTCATCGCGCCGAGCCCTTCATCGCGCCGTGTCTTTCATCGCGCCGAGGCTTCATCGCGCCAAGTCTTTCATCGCGCCAGTCTTGCGCTGGCCTCGACGAGGCGCTTCTGCAGCGTCGCGGCATTGGCCGGGAAACCGGCGGCGCGCATCGCCTCGATCGCCGCCATCACCAGCGTCAGCCCCTGCTGCGCCAGGCCTGTGTCCTTCTGGCGTTCGGCCAGCTTCAGCGTCGCGAAGCCCTGATTGGCCGAACTCGTCGCCCAGAGCAGCGGCTGCGTCTCGCGGCGGCGCTCTTCCAGCGCCCGGCCGAAGGCGGAAATCGCCTCCTCCAGAACTACGGGCTCGCTGTAGCGCTCGCCCATGTTGCGCAGCACCTGGCCCATCTCGTCCTGCAGCGCGGCCCAGCGCAGCGGCTCGCGTCCGCGCTCGACGGTCAGCGCGATCCGGTTGAAGCTGTTGAAGGCCCGCTCCAGCAAGGCGAGATCGCCGCGCCGGCCGCCGAGCACCGCGCGGGCCCGGGCGATCGCGAATTCCAGCTCGATCCAGCCTGGCCCGTCGCTGTCGCGATTCCAGGCGGCGAGCGCGGCGGCGAGCGCCGTCACGGCGTCTTCGAGCAGGTCCTCGTCCTCGCGCGCTTCGCCAAGCGCCAGCGCCAGAACGCCGGTTTTGGCCTGCAATCCCCGCCATATATCGGGCGCTTCCGCGCGGCGCAGATCCTCCAGTCCGGCGCGGCAGGCGGCGAGCGCCTCGGCCCGCAAGCCGGCCTCGCCCGTCACACCCGCCAGCCTCGCAAGCGCCTCGGCCAGCGCTGCCTGCACGGCAGCGTATGCGACCGGCTCGACCAGCCCGTCGAGGCCTTCGATCAGGCGCCGGGCCTGGTCGATGGCGGCGTCAAAACCGTCGCGGCCGCCGAAATCGACGCTGATGCGCGCCAGTGCTTCGACCTGCGCGACCGCGAACCGGCGGCTGCGCGCCAGATCGGTGAGACCCATCAACGCCGAGGCTTCGCTGTAGCGCTGCGCCGCCTCCCTGTAGGCTTGCGGCGCGGCCCGCAGGAAACTTGTCGCCGCCCGGTCGGCGCGGCTCTCGCCGGCGGCTTGCCGGCGTTCGGCCGACAATGCGGCAAGATTGGCGAGGTCGCCGAGCAGCGCCAGTTCGCGCTGGGCCAGCGCCTTGTCGAGCTCGGCGAAGCGCCCGGCATCGAGCGCGGCGGTCGCGGCGGTGCGGAAGCGCGTTTCGGCCTCGTCTGGCACCTCCGCGTTCAACCGGGCGCGCAGGGCCAGGACATCGTCGGCCTTGCGCGCCAGCAGCGCCTCGAGTGCGTCAGGCGAAAGGGACGTCGGGAGCTTGACGACATCCGACATCATGGCGAGCAGCGCCGTCGCCGACACGCCGCGCCTGCGCGACGTCTCGGCGATCAGCGTTGCAAAGCCGTCCGGATTCGTCACGCCGCCATCCATCCCTGCGCGCCGGCTACATCATGTCCGGCCCATTCCGTCACGACCGATCACTTGGCGGCGATGACCGCGATCTCGACCGTGAACTGCGGCGCGGCGAGCTTCGCCTCGACCGTTGCGCGGCCGGGCGTCGCGCCGGCCACCACCCATGTGTCCCAGACGGAGTTCATCTCGGCGAAGGTCGACATGTCGGAGAGCCAGATATTGACCATCAGCAGCTTGGTCTTGTCGGTGCCGGCCGCGGCCAGCAGCCCGTCGATGATGCCCAGGATCTCGGTGGTCTGCTCGGCGACGCTCTTGCCGGCCGCCTTGTCGGCAACCTGGCCGGCCAGATAGACAGTGTCGCCATGGACGACGGCCTTGGACATGCGCGGGCCGGGCTGAATGCGCTGAATGCTCATGAGAGATCTCCTGATTGGGGCGCATGCTGGTAGCCTGCGCATCGGCTTTGCGCAAACCGCATTGTCGGGGGCACGATCATCGATCGCGCTCTCGAAATGGTTGCCATGGAGCGCCGGCGCGGATGTGCATCGGGACTATGCCATCCGGCCGATGGCTCAGGCCAGCGCAGTCCAGCCGGCCCAGAGCGCCCCATAGCGCGCCGCCTTGCCTGCCAGCACGAGCGCGACGAAGCGCCCGAGAGGATAGTTCAGCGTGCCGGCGATCAGCGTCAGCGGGTCGCCGCCGACCGGCAGCCAGGCGAAGAGCAGCGAAGGCCAGCCGAAGCGCGCAAACCAGCCCTGCGCCTTCGCCAGCCTGACGGGATCAGGACGGAACCGAACCGGCAGCTTTTCGACGCCATGCCCCGCGATCAGCCGGCCGATCTGCCAGTTGACGACGGAGCCGGCGGTATTGGCGAGGCTGGCGACGAGAAACAGCGCCAGCGGATCGACGGATTTCGCCGCCAGCAGCCCGACGAAGACGATCTCCGACTGTGCCGGCAAAAGCGTCGCGGCGACGAAAGCCGCGCCCGCCATGCCTGCGAGCGAGGCTAAGCCCTCAATCACAACCGCCGCAGCGCGACCTGCTGGATGCGGTGGCTCGCGCCCTTGGTCAGGATCAGGCTGGCGCGCTGGCGCGTCGGCAGGATGTTCTCCTGCAGATTGGGCAGGTTGATCCCGGTCCAGAGATTCTCCGCGATCGAGAGCGCCTCGTCCTCGGCGATCTCGGCATATTTGCGGAAGAACGAGCGCGGATCGCGGAAGGCGGTCTGGCGCAGGGTCATGAAGCGGTTGACGTACCAGCGGTGCAGATCGTGCTCGTCGGCGTCGAGATAAACCGAGAAGTCGAAATAATCCGAGACGAAGGGGATCACCGTGCCGTCTTTCGGCATCCGGCTCGGCTGGAGAACGTTCAGCCCTTCGAGGATCAGGATGTCTGGCCGCTCGACGACGACCTCGCCGCCCGGCACCACGTCATAGACCAGATGCGAATAGACCGGCGCCGCCACCGCCTGCTTGCCGGCCTTCACGTCGGACAGGAAGCGCAGGATCGCCGAGCCGTCATAGCTTTCGGGAAAGCCCTTGCGCTGCATCAGCCCGCGCCGTTCGAGCTCGGCGTTCGGTAGCAGGAAGCCGTCGGTGGTGACGAGCTCGACCTTGGGCGTGTTGGGCCAGCGCGAGAGCAGCGCCTTTAGCACGCGCGCCGTGGTCGACTTGCCGACCGCCACCGAGCCCGCGACCCCGATGATATAAGGCACCTTGACCTGCGCCTCCGCCATCAGGAAGCGCTGCGTCGCCTTGAACAGCCCCTGCGTGGCGGCGACATAGAGCGAGAGCAGGCGCGAGAGCGGCAGATAGATCGCCACGATCTCGTCGAGCGAGATCGGGTCGTTGATCGATTGCAGCTTGGTCAGATCGTCGACCGAGAGCGTCAGCGGCGTATCGGCGCGCAGATGCGCCCACTCGTCGCGCGAGAAGGTGCGGTAGGGCGAGCCCAGATCGGGATCCGCCGGTGCGGGTATGAGACGCTGGTCCATCGCGTGACCCGCATTCCAGGCTTCGAGGTTCAACGCAGACACTTTCCCGGCTTTTCGGGCCTCGCCCGGGCTCAACGCGGTCGCGCCGCTTTTTCCGCCAGTCCGGACGTCGCGGTGCGGGCCTCAAGCTGGCTCAACACGTCCTGCAATGCAACATCGCGGGCCTTGAGCACGACTAACAGATGATAGATCAGGTCGGCGCTCTCGGCGATCAGCTCGGCCCTGTCGCCCTTGACCGCGGCGATGACGGCCTCGACCGCCTCCTCGCCGAGCTTTTTCGCGCAGCGCTCCGGCCCGGCGGCGAGCAGCTTGGCCGTCCAGGATTCGTCGGGCGAAGCTTTTGCGCGCTCGGCGATGCGGGCTTCGAGATCGGCGAGGGTGAAGGTCGTCATCGCTCAGGCCAGCCGCATCTTGAGCCCCGCAGCCGCCATATGCGCCTTGGCCTGCGGGATGGTGTAGGTTCCGAAATGGAAGATCGAGGCGGCGAGGACCGCGCTCGCATGGCCCTCGCTGACGCCTTCAACGAGATGGTTGAGCGTGCCGACGCCGCCCGACGCCACGACCGGAATCGAGACCGCATCCGCAACGCGCCGGGTCAATGCGAGATCGAAGCCGGTCTTGGCTCCGTCGCGGTCCATCGAGGTCAGCAAAATCTCGCCCGCGCCCAGGCTCGCGACCTCGCGCGCATAGGCGATCGCGTCGATCCCGGTGGCGTTGCGCCCGCCATGAGTGAAGACCTCCCAGCGCTGGGCTGAAACCTGCTTGGCGTCGATCGCCACGACGATGCATTGCGCGCCGAACTTTTCGGCCGCCTCGCGCACGAATTCGCGCCTATGCACGGCCGCAGTCATGATCGAGGCCTTGTCGGCCCCCGCCAGCAGCAGCTTGCGGATGTCTTCGACCGTCCGCACGCCGCCGCCCACCGTCAGCGGCATGAAGCACTCGGCCGCCGTGCGCCGCACGACGTCGATCAGGATGCCCCGATCCTCGTGGCTCGCCGTGATGTCGAGGAAGCAGAGCTCGTCCGCGCCGGCCGCGTCATAGGCCTTTGCCGCCTCGACCGGATCACCGGCGTCGACCAGATCGACGAAGTTGACGCCCTTGACGACACGGCCGTCCTTGACGTCGAGGCAGGGGATAATGCGGGTTTTGAGGGTCATTCGGAGGCGTCGAGATCGAAGGGGCGCTGTGTCAGGTCGCGCAGATCGTAGGGGCAATCGACAGGGAAGGTCGCGATTTTCAGGCCGGTTTCCGCCGCCGCCTGGCGACGCGCCTGAGCATAGGCGCGTTCGAGCGCTTCGATGAAACGAGGCTTAAGGCCGGGATTGTCCGACAGCACATCCGTCAGGGCATCGCGTTGCACGACGATTGTTACCAACCAACTCCGGCTTCGTCTTTCGGGCTGATGGTCCCATTTCAGCATGTGCATCGTCAGGACGCGAAGCGCGCTGGTCAGTTTACTGAACTGCTCCCTGCCCAAGCTCTCCAACTCCTCGACGATGTTGGCGCGATCGATGGCGTCGAAACGGCCCTCCCGAACCAGCGCAGCCTGCTGCAGCGCCCAGGAGTAGAAATCCTGTTCGTAGAGATCGGCCGCCGCCGCCGGCGTCTTGGGCAATTCGAACACGCTCATGGGAGGCAGACTATCGCATTCGCGGTCATCCGTCAGCCATTGCCGCCAGCCGCGCCAGCGCCTGCGCCGGGTCGATCCGCCCGTCATAGAGCGCCCGCCCCGTAATCGCGCCCTCCAGGATCGCCGCATCGGGCGCGCAGAGCCGGTCGATGTCGGCCATCGAGGCGAGGCCCCCCGACGCGATCACCGGGATCGTCAAGGCGTTGGCGAGTGCGATCGTGCCGTCCCAGTTGACGCCTTGCAGCATGCCGTCCCGCGCAATGTCGGTGTAGACGATCGCCGCCACGCCGGCATCCTCGAAGCGCCGCCCGAGATCGTCTGCCGCCAGCGCCGAGGTCTGCGCCCAGCCCTCGACCGCCACGAACCCGTCGCGCGCATCGATGCCGACGGCGACCTGTCCCGGAAAAGCTTTCGCCGCCTCGCGCACGAAGCCGGGGTCGCGCACGGCCGCCGTGCCGATGATGACGCGGGCAATGCCTTTTTTCAGCCAGCCCTCCACCGTGCCCATGTCGCGGATGCCGCCGCCGAGCTGCACCGGGAAAGCGACCTTGGCCAGAATCGCCTCGACGGCGGCAGCGTTCATCGGCTTGCCGGCAAAGGCGCCGTCGAGATCGACGACGTGCAGCCACTGGAACCCCTGCCCCTCGAAGGCTGAAGCCTGGGCGGCCGGATCGTCGTTGAACACGGTCGCGCGGTCCATGTCGCCCTGTCGCAGGCGCACGCACTGGCCGTTCTTGAGGTCGATGGCGGGGAAGAGAATCACGGCGTCCAGCCCAGGAAATTGGCGATCAGCTTGAGCCCGAGCGTCTGGCTCTTCTCGGGGTGGAACTGCGTGCCGGCGATGTTATCGCGCGCCACCATGGCGGTGACCGCCCCGCCATGGTCGGTGACGGCGAGCACGTCTTCGCCGCGCTCCGCGTTGAGCGCATAGGAATGCACGAAATAGGCGTGCAGCCCCTGCGGTCCGGTCTCGATGCCGTCGAGCAGAGAGTGGTCGTCCTCCCGGTGCAGCGTGTTCCAGCCCATATGCGGGATCTTGAGGGTCTCGTCATTGGGCACGATCGGTGCGACGTCGCCGGGAATCCAGCCCAGCCCCGGCGTCACGACATATTCGAGGCCGCGCGAGGCGAGCAGCTGCATGCCGACGCAAATGCCGAGGAACGGCCGGCCCTTGCGGCGCACGCTCTCCTCCAGGGCCTCGACCATGCCGGCGACCGCGTCGAGCCCGCGCCTGCAATCGGCGAAGGCGCCGACGCCCGGCAGCACGATGCGGTCGGCGGCGCGCACCGCCTCGGGGTCGCTGGTCACGCGGATCGTCGAGGAGATGCCCGATTCTCCGGCGGCGCGCTCGAAGGCCTTGGCGGCGGAGTGCAGATTGCCCGAGCCGTAGTCGATGATGACGACCGACTGGCTCATCGCCCCTGCGCCTCGGGGAAGAGCCCGATCACGGGCACCGCGCCGCGTTGCGGCTGCTGCGTCGGCGCAGGCGCGGGCAGGCGCGGCGCGGGCGTCTCGCCGGCCAAGGCCCGCTCGAAATAGCGCCGTTCCGCTTCGGCCAGATCGCGCGCCTCGACCACATCGGCCAGCCGCCAGCCCTGCCGCATCAGCTTGCGCACGATCAGGTTCTGGCCCTCGAGCCCGAGATAGAGCCCGATCGCCGATTGCGCCGCGATCAGCGGCAGGCCGCTCAGGCCGAGCCGGCTGCGGGCATAGAACAGCGCGCCCCAGACCACGGCGAACAGCAGCGTCGCCAGCCAGAGCCGCTTGTAGAGCAGCCAGAGGCCGGTCAGCACAAAGGCCGACCAGGTGAAGCTCTCGGGGACGAGCCGTGCCTGTTCGATCTCCTCGCGCGCGCCGCCGGAGCCCGGCGGCGGGATCATCACGGTATAGAACGCCATGGTTCCGATCCTCTCAGAGCGCGCCCTTGGTCGAGGGCACGCGACCGCCCTCGCGCGGATCGACCTCGAGCGCGATGCGCAGCGCCCGCGCCAGCCCCTTGAAGCAGCTCTCGGCGATATGGTGGGCGTTGTCGCCATAAAGCGTCTCGACATGCAGCGTGATGCCGGCATTCATCGCAAACGCCTGGAAGAACTCGCGCACCAGTTCGGTATCGAAGGTGCCGATCCTTTCCGCCCTGAACTGCGTCCGGAACACGAGGAACGGCCGGCCCGAGACGTCGATGGCGACGCGCGTCAGCGTCTCGTCCATGGCTAAATGCACGTCGGCGTAGCGGCGGATGCCCCTCTTGTCGCCGAGTGCTGCCTTGAGCGCCTCGCCGAGCGCGATGCCGGCATCCTCCACCGAGTGGTGGTCGTCGATATGGGTGTCGCCCTTCACGCTGATGGACAGGTCGATCAGCGAGTGCCGCGCGAACAGGTCGAGCATATGGTCGAAGAAGCCGATTCCGGTCGCAATCTCGGCCTTGCCCGTGCCGTCGAGCACGAGCTTCACCGCGATGTCGGTCTCGTTGGTGCGGCGCTTCACATCGCCAGAACGCATGACGGCCCCTGTCGCTTGCGGAATTTTGCGTGGCTTTAGCAGGCGGATGAGGCGAAGGCCAATGCGTTTGCCAACCCTCTCGGTCATGCTCGGGACGAACGGCTTTGGGAAATCATTATGCCCGAATTCATTCCCGTCGCTTAATCTGTTGCATAGCGGCGTCCCGGCCGCAGCCGATTCGGGGCCTGAGCATGTGCCGTTTTCTCGTCTATTCCGGCGTTCCAGTCTTCCTCGAGGACCTCGTCGCCGCGCCCTGCCATTCGCTGATCCACCAGTCGCTTCATGCCGAGGAAACCAAGACCGGCACCAATGGCGACGGTTTCGGGCTCGGCTGGTATGGCGAGCGGGCGGAGCCGGGGCTCTACCGCGAGGTCAGGCCGGCGTGGTCCGACGAGAACCTGCTCTCGATCGCAAGGCAGGTGCGATCGAGCCTGTTCTTCGCCCATGTCCGGGCCGCCACCGGCACGGCGACGACGCGGGCCAATTGCCACCCCTTCTCCCATGGTCGGCATCTCTTCATGCATAACGGCCAGATCGGCGGCTATGGCCTGATCCGGCGCAAGCTGGAGAGCCTGATTCCGGACGCGCTCTATGGCGCGCGCGTCGGCACGACCGATTCCGAAGCGCTGTTCCTGCTGGCGCTGGCCCGCATCGCCGACGGTTTTTCGCCGGCTGAGGCGCTGGCCTGGGCGCTCGGCGAGGCCCTGTCTCTGATGCAGGCCGCGGGCATCCGCGAGCCCCTGCGCTGCGCGGCCGCCATCGCCGATGGCGAGACGATCCATGCCCTGCGCTGGTCCTCGGACCCCAAGCCGCCCTCGCTTTACCTGTGCGATCGCGGAGACAGCATCGTGGTGGCGTCGGAGCCGGTCGATGCGGCGCGCGACTGCTGGCAGGCTTTGCCCTGCAATACGCTGGTGACGATCGCGGCAGGCGCGGTTTCGACGAAAAGCTTTGAGGTCGCGCCGCAGCGGGTCGCGGCCTGACGCGCCGCTTGCGCGCCGGCATCCGACGCGGCACATCGCGCGGGTGATGCGCCCCTTCGACTCAAGCCTTCCGATCGACGACGTCCTGCCCGCTCTCGCGGCGGCTTTGCGCGCCGCGCCCAACGTCGTGCTGGTTGCCCCGCCCGGCGCCGGCAAGACCACGCGCGTGCCGCTGGCCCTGCTCGACGAGCCCTGGACGACGGGGCGAAAACTGATCGTGCTGGAGCCGCGCCGGCTCGCGGCGCGTGGCGCGGCCAGCCGGATGGCGCAGACGCTGGGCGAGAGCGTCGGCGGAACGGTCGGTCTGCGCGTCCGGCTCGGTTCGAGGATCGGCCCGACAACGCGCATCGAAGTGGTGACCGAAGGCGTCTTCGCCCGGATGATCCTCGACGATCCGGCGCTGGACGGCGTCGCGGCCGTGCTGTTCGACGAGTTCCACGAGCGTTCGCTCGACGCCGATTTCGGGCTGGCGCTGGCCCTGGATGCGCAGGCAGGCTTGCGCGACGACCTGCGCATCCTGGTGATGTCGGCGACGCTCGACGGGGCGCGGGTGGCGAAGCTGCTCGGCCAAGGCTTGGACGGCAATGCCCCGGTCATCGAGAGCCATGGCCGCGCCTTTCCCGTCGAGACGCGCCATCTGCCCCGCGATCCGCTGAAGCGCATCGAGGATCAGGTCACCGAGGCCGTGCTGCTGGCATTGGCCGAGCAGCGGGGTTCGCTCCTCGTTTTCCTGCCGGGGCAGGGCGAAATCAGGCGCGTCGAGGAGCGGCTGCGCGAGCGCATCCGCGACCAGACCGTCGAGATCGCGCCGCTCTACGGCGCACTCGACCAGGCCGAACAGGACCGCGCCGTGCTGCCGGCCCCGGCCGGCCGGCGCAAGGTGGTGCTCGCCACGTCCATCGCCGAAACCTCGCTGACGATCGAGGGCGTACGCGTGGTGATCGATTCCGGGCTCGCCCGCGTGCCGGTCTACGAGCCCGATATCGGCGTGACCCGGCTGGAGACGCGGCGCGTCAGCCGCGCGGCCGCCGACCAGCGCCGCGGCCGCGCCGGGCGCACCGAACCCGGCATCTGCTACCGGCTCTGGGACGAGGCCGGCACCGGCGCAATGGAGGCCTATGCGCGCCCCGAGATCCTCTCGGCCGACCTCGCGCCGCTCCTGCTCGACTGCGCCGCCTGGGGCGTGAGCGATCCGACGACGCTCACCTTCCTCGACCCGCCGCCCGCGCCGGCGCTGAAAGAGGCGCGGGCCCTGTTGACGAGCCTCGGTGCGCTCGACGCCGACGGCCGCCTGACCACAGAGGGCAAGGCGCTGCAGCATCTGCCGCTGCCGCCGAGACTGGCGCGCATGGTGATCGTCGCCGCGCGCTTCGGGCAGGCGGATGCCGCAGCCGGCCTCGCGGCGCTGCTGGTCGAGCGGGGACTTGGCGGAGATGCCGTCGACCTCGCCGAGCGGCTGGAGCGCCTTTCGCGGGAGCGCGGCGGGCGGGCGGGCGACATGCGCCGGTTGGCCGAGGGCTGGGCCCGCAGCGCCGAACGCGCCGCCGGCAAGACAAGCGCGCCTGAGACGCTGTCGCCCGGCTTCCTGCTGGCTTTGGCCCATCC